>JARRBR010000142.1 GCA_029982755.1 Rhodocyclaceae bacterium | reverse complement strand
ATGCCGACCTACGAATACTTCTGCGAAGACTGCGGCGACTTCTCCGCCCTGCGCCCCATGAGCGCCCGCAACGAACCCTGCGCCTGCCCCCACTGCGGCGCCGCGTCCTACCGCGTCATGCTCAGCGCGCCCACGCTGGCCACGATGGACGGCGCCACCCGCAGCGCCCACGCCACCAACGAACGCGCAGCCAATGCGCCAATGACCAGCGCGGAGTATTCGGCGCGCCACAAGCACGGGCCGGGGTGCGGGTGTTGCAGCGGGAAGCCGTCGAAGTCGACGGTCAGGGCGGCCGATGGGTCGAAGGCGTTCCCGACGAAGAGGCCGTGGATGATCAGTCACTGAGGGGGAAGGGAAGCGGTCGTGCAGCGTGACTGGCGGGGCCAAGTCGGATGCGCCGTCTTGGCAAATTTTGGCAAGCCAGCTAATCTGCACCCATGAGCACGATGAACATTTCCTTGCCCGACAGTCTGAAATCCTTCGTGGATGAGCAGGTGGGCGAACGGGGCTATAGCACCAGCAGCGAATACGTTCGCGAACTGATCCGTAAGGATCAGGATCGTCAACGCTTGCGTCGAGTGCTGCTGGCCGGCGCAGCCGCTGCGCCGGCATCGCCGGCTGATTCCGCTTACTTAGAAGGTCTGCGTGACCGGGTACGTAAGGCTGCCAAGCCGGTTTCTCACGGGTGAAGGTCAAACCCGTCGTTCCGCGTGAGCAGGCCAACCAGGACGTCGACGACGCGATAGCCTACTACCTCGAAGAGGCTTCCTCATCTGTTGCGCTCGGCTTCATCGACGCACTGGAACAGAGCTATACCCACATCGCCCACCATCCTGGCACGGGCTCGCCGCGCTATGGGCATGAGTTGGACCTTCCTGGCCTGCGCTCCTGGACGCTGTCGCCCTACCCCTACCTCGTCTTCTACGTCGAACGACCGGACCACATCGATGTCTGGCGCGTGCTCCACGGCGAGCGCGACATTCCCGTCTGGATGCAGGACCCTGACGCCTTCGCCTGACGCAATCGCTCGGCCCTCCAAGGGCAAGTTCTCACGGTCCGCTTACCGGAGCTCCATTCCAGTGGCAGGTCCTGGCCGGCAGTGTGAGTTGCCGGACTCCGCTGACAGCGGACCTTGGCCTGCTTGGCGCGCGTATCGAATGTCAGCTTCTTGGCACGACCTCGTACTCACGCTTACGGCCATCACCGGCCGTTGGAGATCCGGCCAGGATTTCCCTCGCTGGATCGTCTTGAGTGACCGGTTTACGGCGGCCAACTTGAACCTCGCCTTGGCTCGACCCGGCCACGACCGGCCCATCGCGTTTACTATCAAGCTGCCGATCGAGAGGTAGCTCCACTCAAAAAACTGCCGTCCTGCCTACGGGAGCAACTCGACCTGAGGGACCTGCCCATCGAGCGGCGGCAATCCGGCCGACACCTGCTACACGGCGCTCAGCGTGGGCGAACTGCAGGTCCTTGATGCTTCGGACTCACAGATTCGACGCTCGGCAGCCGGCCGAGCGCTGCAAGAGCGACCTCTCAACGTGGAGTTGAAGCGACAGGCCGACTGCAAAATCGGAACTGGCGACCACCATTCCATCAGGTGACGAGAGAACCCTTCTTCAAAGCGCGATACGGCGCTTTCACGTTTCACCAATCGTACCTGCTACACGCGCGCCGCCCACGCGATCAACTCGCGCCGCTTCTACCCCCGCCGTGCCAAACCTCCTCGACGATGTTCATCGCCGCCGCGATCAGTGGCTCCTCTTGGCATTCCTGACGGCAAATGAAGCCAAGTTCGGCGGGTACCGACACCGCATCGGCAATGACGATGCCTTCGGCGTGCGCAGCACGCAGCGCGAGACTTTCGCGCGCAAGCGCCAGCGCGACACCCGACTTCACCAGATCGATCATCGAGGGCTCGAGATCGACCCGTGCGACGACCCGCTGCGCAACGCCCTCAGCGGCAAAGATGCGGCTCAAGAGGCGCGAATGGACTGAGTCGGGCGGCGTACCGATCCACGGTAGCCGCGCAAGGTCGCGCCATCCTTTCCCCCGCACCTGGCCGCTCCAGCCTGCCGGAGCAATGACGCGATAAACGAACGCGGTTAGCGTGACAACGTAAAAGCGATCCTTCAGTTCCGCCAACCCGGGTGGGCCGAGCGCGTAAGCAACGTCGAGCCGCCCCGCCTCCAACTCGCGGGCAACCGCGCCCGACATGCCGTGTGATAGTTCGAACGACAGACCGGGGTGGCGCTCCGCCAGCAGGCGCAGGAACGGCCCCATGCGCAGGAACTCGGGATCGACGATGGTGCCGAGCCGCAACCGTCCCGTCACCGAACCCTTCAGCCTCGTCGCCGCGGCGCGGAACTCGGCCGCGGCAGTCAGCGCCCGCTCGGCGGCCGGCAACAGCTTCTGCCCCGCCTCGGTCAGGCGCATGCCGCGCGGTCGCCGCTCGAAGAGCATGACACCGATTGATTCATGCAACTTCTTAAGCTGCAGGCTGAGCGCCGGCTGGGTGACGAAGAGCCGCTCCGCGGCGCGGGTGAGGTTGCCCTCGCGTGCCACGGTGACGAACGCGCGCAGTCCTGAGTAGTCCATTCTGTAATTAGCAATTCGAATAACGAAATCAAGAATAACTCATTGGACCCTCTGTAGTACATGGTTTTGAATACGATCCATCGTCACAACCGTCACACAGCGAAGGAAGAGACATGAGCCTTACTTACATCAACGCCCCCGAGCACATCGGCCACTGGATCGACAACGAACCCCGTCCGGCCGGCGAGCGTAGCCAGCCGGTTTTCGACCCGGCTTTGGGTCGCTCGACCCGTCAGGTCGGTCTGGCCACCGAAGCGGAAGTCGACGCGGCGGTCGCCAGCGCCGCCACCGCACAGCACGCCTGGGGCGCGATGGCGCCGCAGAAGCGCGCGCGGGTGCTGTTCAAGATGAAGGAACTGGTCGAGCGCCACACCGACGACCTCGCCCGCCTGATCACCCGCGAGCATGGCAAGACCTTCCCGGACGCCAAGGGTGAAGTGCAGCGCGGGCTAGAGATCATCGAGTTCGCCTGCGGCATCCCCCAGCTCTTGAAGGGGCAGTACTCGGACAACGTTGGTGGCGGCATCAGCAACTGGAGCCAGCGCGCACCGCTCGGCGTCACCGCCGGCATCACGCCCTTCAACTTCCCGTTCATGGTCCCGATGTGGATGGCGCCGGTGTCGATCGCCTGCGGCAACAGCTTCATCCTCAAGCCCTCCGAGCGCGACCCCTCGCCCTCGCTGCTGACCGCCGAGCTGTTCCGCGAAGCCGGACTGCCAGCCGGCGTGTTCAACGTCGTCCAAGGCGACAAGCTCGCGGTCGATCGTCTGCTGAACCACCCCGACGTGCAGGCAGTGAGCTTCGTCGGCTCGACCCCGATCGCCAAGTACATCTACGAGACATCGGCCCGCAACGGCAAGCGCTCGCAGGCACTGGGCGGTGCGAAGAACCATATGGTGGTAATGCCTGACGCCGACCTCGATCAGGCCGCCGACGCGCTGATCGGTGCCGCCTACGGGTCCGCCGGAGAACGCTGCATGGCGATCTCGGTCGCGGTCGCGGTCGGCCATATCGCCGACGAACTGGTCGACAAGGTTGCCACCCGTGCCCGCGCGCTGAGGGTGAACGACGGTGAAGCCGAGGGTGCCGACATGGGCCCGATCGTGACCGCCGAAGCCAAGCAGCGCATTGAAGGCTACATCGCCTCGGGCGTCGAGCAAGGGGCGACGCTGGTGATGGACGGTCGCGGGCTGGTCGTGCCGGGCCGCGAGCAGGGTTACTTCCTCGGCGCCTCGCTGTTCGACAACGTCACACCGGACATGAAGATCTACCGCGAGGAAATCTTCGGCCCGGTGTTGTGCGTGGTGCGGGTCGACACCTTCGCCGAGGCGGTCGAGCTGGTCAATTCGCACGCCTTCGGCAACGGCGTCGCCTGCTACACCCGTGACGGCCGCACCGCACAGGAGTTCGCGCAGAAGATCCAGATCGGCATGGTCGGCATCAATGTGCCTCTGCCGGTGCCGATGGCCTGGCACTCGTTCGGTGGCTGGAAACAGAGCCTGTTCGGCGATCACCACAGCTACGGCGAGGAAGGCGTGCGCTTCTACACCCGCTACAAGAGCGTGATGCAACGCTGGCCGGATAGCGGTTCGAAGGGGCCGGAATTCGTGATGCCGGTCAATTGACCTTTCACTGAAAAGACAAGCTGTACGGCGGGCTTCGGCCCGCCGCCTACTGATCGGGTCCGACGCCGTATGCGGCTGGAATCCCGCCGGCCCCGTGCGCGCCGGGCGGCGCCCCTCCAAAATTCGAATTCAGGAACTTCCCATGAAAGATATCGGTGAATTTGACTACGTCATCGTTGGCGGCGGTGCTGCGGGCTGCGTGCTGGCCAACCGCCTCTCGGCCGACGCGGACGTCAGCGTGCTGCTGCTCGAAGCCGGCAACGACGAGAAATGGATCTGGACCAAGATCCCTGTCGGCTATCTCTACTGCATCAACAACCCGCGCACCGACTGGTGCTACAAGACCGAGCCCGAGCCGGGCCTGAACGGACGCAGCATCATCTACGCCCGCGGCAAGGGGCTCGGCGGCTCGACGCTGATCAATGCGATGCTCTACCTGCGCGGCCAGGCCCGCGACTACGACGAATGGGCCGAGCTCACCGGCGACGCCGGCTGGAGTTGGGACGCGGTACTACCGCACTTCAAGGGCGTCGAGGACAACTGGCGCGGCGGCAGCGAGCACCATGGCAGCGGCGGCGAGTGGCGGGTCGAGCAGCAACGCCTGCGCTGGGACATCCTTGACCGTTTCGCCGAAGCTGCCGCGGAAGCGGGCATTCCGATGACCGAAGACTTCAACCGCGGCAATAACCTCGGCGTCAGCCAGTTCGAGGTCAATCAAAAACGCGGCACCCGCTGGAGCGCAGTGCGCGGCTTCCTCGATCCGGTGCGCCACCGGCCTAATCTGACCATCGTCACCGGTGCGCTGTCCGACCGGCTGCTGATGGACGGGCGGCGGGTGAAAGGCATCATCTTCCGCCGCGATGGCGAGGAGTGCGTCGCCCGCGCACGCATCGAGACCGTGCTTGCGGCTGGTTCGCTCGGTTCGCCGGCGATCCTGCAGCGCTCGGGCATCGGCGACGGCGCAACACTGCAAGAGCTCGGTATTCCACTCGCCCATGAGTTGAAGGGGGTCGGCAACAACCTGCAGGATCACCTGCAGCTGCGCAGCATCTTCAAAGTGAGCGGCATCAAGACCCTGAACCAGCAGGCCAACAGCCTGTGGGGCAAGGCGATGATGGGCCTGGAATACGCCTTCTTCCGCCGCGGCCCCTTGACCATGGCGCCGAGCCAGCTCGGCCTGTTCGCCTGTTCCGACTCCTCGGTCGAAAACCCAGACCTCGAATACCACGTGCAACCGCTCTCGCTGGACAAGTTCGGCGACCCGGTGCACAAGTTTCCGGCCTTCACCGCCAGCGTTTGCGACCTGCGCCCGAAATCGCGCGGTCACGTCACGATCCGCGACCGCGACCCGGCGAGCGCGCCGCGCATTGCGCCAATGTATCTCACCGATCCGGAAGATCGCGCCAAGGCCGCCAGAGCGATCCGCCTGACCCGGAAGATCGCGGCCCAGCCCGCGCTGGCACCGTTCAAGCCGGTCGAGCACCTGCCCGGCCCGGGCTTCGAGACCGACGAAGATCTGGCGGTCGCCGCAGGCAACATCGGCACCACGATCTTCCACCCGGTCGGCACCTGCAAGATGGGGCGCGAAGACGATCCGAGCGCGGTGACCGATGCCCGCCTGCAAGTGTTGGGGTTGGGCGGCCTGCGCGTGGTCGATGCATCGATCATGCCGACCATCACCTCCGGCAACACCAGCTCGCCGACGATCATGATCGCGGCACGCGGCGCGCAGATGATCCGCGAGGACCGACTGCGGTCAGCCTGAAGTTGCAGACGGGGCGCCAGCCGCGCTGCATTTGCTGGCGCCGGTATTACCAATCAAGCTGACAGACTAGTATGTAGCTCGGGGTGCGGTGATTAGCCAACCCGCCCAGTTTTCTTGTCAAGAGTGAAGGAGCAGCGGCAACCCGTTCTGGGCAGGAAAGCAACGAAGCCGATCGTTGCGGCTGTTCTGCGATAAGCGATCGATTACCAGGGCGGAGAAACGCGGGTCAGAGTGCAGAAGGAAGTGTTTGCAGGTGCGGAAGTTTGCGGCGCCAATTTGTCGCTCAAGCATTTGCCTCGACGCACAAATCACGCAGGCAGCAGCCAAGGATCTCTGCGACCACGGTGATTGGGAACGGGCCCGCAGACTTCAGCACCTGCACGGTGGATCTGGAGACCACACAGACCGATTTTGACATCCGCTACGGCATGCGACGCCTGCAGCCGCCCGGGACGATGGTGGTGCCGCTCCCGCCCGAGACCATCGTGCCCCTGTGCGCGCCGGCGCTGATAAACGGCGATCATCCGATCCGCAAGACCCGTGACCTCGCCTTCCATACCCTGATCCACGGCGAGGTATGTCTGGTCGGCTGGCGAGAATTGATACGGCGACACCGCACGGTCAAGCTCGACATTTCCCGCGGCCTGCTCTTCGATCGGTCGTTCATGGCTATCAGCGCGGCGGTCGACGGGCTCGACGTATGCCTATAGAGCTTGTTGCTGGCCCGGCGAGATCTCGAGGCCAGCGAGCTTGTGGCACCGCTCGGCCTCTTCGGGCCGCAAATGCGGGTTTACACGTTCAACATGCTGAGGCCCCGGGCCGATCTGGCCAAGATCAGGGACTTCCAACAGTGGTTGTTCCGCGAGTCGGAACAGGGCGCGAAATTCGCTCGCGCTCGCCGAAGGGTTTGTGAGCCCAGGCCGGCGGCGAGGGCGGCGAATTGCTTGCCGCGCTTGTCGATGCTGAACTGTTCGCGCTCATCCGGCGCATTCAGCAGCGCTTTGATGCCTAGATGTCTTTGCGCGTTGAAATTTGAGGAGGCCCCGGAAATCTGAACAGGGCGAGAAGTGAATGCTGCTTCCGTGATAAAGCCCAAGAATCGTGCCGACAAGGAGACCGTAGCATGAGCAGAAAACCACGCTGGAACCACTCGCCGGCATTGAAAGCCGAGGTGGCGCTGGAATGGTCAGGTCGCAGGATCGAGGACTTGCAGTTCGCGCTCGCTGAGAGCCTCAAGCGGCAGGTGTCGGCCGGATTGCAGCTGCTCAAATTGAGCAAGCTGGGCAGCAACTCAGGCAGAGGTCTTGTCCGTGAGTTATGCCCACGGGCGGCCGCTCCACTCATACACCTGCCACTGGAGCCCCAGAGACTCATCCGGCAGCTTGGGGTCGGCTGCACTCGATGGCGTCCGGCAGCTTTCGGGATGCGAAACTTGAGCGGCCGGTTTCCGGCGCCGAACTAAGAAGGTTGCTCGTCGCGTCCCGACCC
>JARRBR010000141.1 GCA_029982755.1 Rhodocyclaceae bacterium | reverse complement strand
CTACCGCTGGAGTACGCGCTTTGTCTGCATGGACAAAGCCGAGGCGGAAAAGGAGTTGGGCCGCCTGCGCCGCCAGTGGTTCGCCAAGCGCAAGAACGTGGTGGCGCTGCTGCGCGAAACCATCTTCCAGCAGGAAAGCCCGCTGGTCGATACCGACGCCAGCAACAAAGCGGCCGATGCCGATGCCGCCTTGCAGGAGCTGGGCAGCGATCAAGTCGCCTTCGGCTACCTCACCGCCACGGTGACGGTGCTCGACGCCGACCCGGCCGCTGCCGATGAAAAGCTGCGCATGGTGGAGCGCGTCATCCAGGGCCGGGGCTTCGTCACCATCCCCGAAACCTTGAACGCGGTCGATGCCTGGCTGTCGTCCATTCCCGGCAATGCCTATGCGAATGTGCGCCAGCCCATCGTCTCGACGCTGAACCTGGCGCACATGATGCCGCTGTCGGCGGTATGGGCCGGGCCGGAGAAGAACGACCACCTGGGCGGCCCGCCGCTGATCGTCACCCGCACCGATGGCGCGACGCCGTTCCGGCTGGTGACGCACATCGGCGACGTGGGCCACACGCTGGTCGCTGGCCCGACCGGCATGGGCAAGTCGGTACTGCTCGCCATTTTGGCGATGCAGTTCCGCCGCTACTTCGGCTCGCGCATCTTCGCATTCGACATGGGGCGCTCGATGCGAGCCACCATTCTCGGCTTGGGCGGCGAGCACTACGATCTCGGAGCCGATGGCGGCATTGCCTTCCAGCCGCTCGCCCGCATCGACGGCGAGGGCTACCGCACCTGGGCGGCCGAATGGGTGGAAGGCCGTCTTCTGCATGAAGGCGTCACCGTCGGCCCGGACGAGAAGGCGGCGATCTGGTCGGCGCTGGGGAGCCTGGCCGGTGCGCCGGTGGAGCAACGCACGCTGACCGGGTTTTCCGTGCTGCTGCAATCCAACGCGCTGCGGCAGGCTCTGTCGCCGTATGTACTGGGTGGCGCGCACGGCAAGCTGCTGGACGCCGACCGCGACCGGCTGGGCATGGCCGCCGTGCAGGGCTTCGAGATGGAAGAACTGATGCACAGCCCCGCCGCCGTGCAAGCGGTGCTGCGCTACCTGTTCGCCCGCTTCGATGAGCGCTTCGACGGTGCGCCCACGCTGCTGATCCTCGATGAAGCCTGGTTGTTCCTCGATGAGCCGTCTTTCGCGGCGCGCATCCGGCAATGGCTCAAGACGCTGCGCAAGAAAAACGTGTCGGTGATCTTCGCCACGCAATCGCTGGCCGACATCAAGGACTCGACCATCGCGCCCGCGATCATCGAAAGCTGCGCCAGTCGGATTTTTCTCCCTAACCCTCAGGCGACAGAGCCTCAGATTCGCACGATCTACGAGGGCTTCGGCCTCAACAGTCGGCAAATCGAGATCGTCGCTACCGCGCAGCCCAAGCGCGATTACTACTACCAATCGCGCCTGGGCAATCGCCTGTTCGACCTCGACCTGGGGCCGGCCGCGCTCGCTTTTGCGGGCGCATCTACACCACAAGACCAACGCGACATCGACCGCGTGCTGACGCAGGCCGGCGCTCCCGGCTTCGCCGGCGCGTGGCTGCGCCATCGCGGCCTCGATTGGGCCGCCGACCTGCTGCCGTCCTCACCGGCGGCGGCTTCTTTCCTCAACTCCCCACCACTGGAGGTTTCACCATGAATACCAAGCACCGTTTGCTGTCTGCCTCGCTCGCCACCGTGCTGTCGGTGTCGCTGTTGGCCTCACAGCCTGCATCCGCACTGACGGTGTTCGACCCGTCCAACTTCGTGCAGAACACGCTGACCGCCGTGCGCACACTGGAGCAGATCAACAACCAGATTAATCAGCTCCAGAACGAAGCACAGATGTTGATGAACCAAGCGCGCAACTTAGCGAATCTCGACTTCAACATCGTCAATCGCCTGCGCTCGACACTGGCGACTACCGAGCGCCTGATCACCGAGGCACGCGGCCTGGCCTACGACGTGCAGAGCATGGATGCCACCTTCGCCCGGCTGTACCCGGAGCAGTACGCAGCGACGGTGAGCGGCAACCAGATGCTACGCGACGCGCAAGAGCGTTGGAAGAACACCTTGAACGGCCTGCACACCGCGATGCGGATGCAGGCGCAGGTGTCGCAGAACCTGGCCCAAGACGAAAGCGCACTGGCCGACCTCGTGAGCCAGAGCCAGTCGGCCACCGGCGCGCTGCAAGCCATGCAGGCGACGAACCAGCTTCTCGCCTTGCAGGCCAAGCAGTCCATCCAGGCCCAGCAGCTCCAGATCACGCAAGACCGGGCGGCCTCGCTGGAACTGGCGCGGCAGGCGGCGGCCACCGAGCGCGCCCGCGAAGTGCGGCGGCGCTTCCTCGGCACCGGCACGCCGTACACGCCGCAGTCCGTCAACTTCTACAACAACTGACAGGAGGCGGCCATGCGATGCGTTCACGTCCTGCCGGTTTCGTTGCTGGCCGTGCTGCTGACCGCGTGCGGCCAGCAACCGGCCGAACACCTGGCCGCGACCTTGGCCGCCGATGCCGTGCGGCTCAAGGCGCTACGCGCGCAATGCGCGGCCGACCGGCAGGCCGTGGGCGAAGACGCTTGCCGCGCCGCCGCCGACGCCTTCCGGCGGCGCTTCTTCGCCGGCCACACCGGGCCGGACGAATACGGCTCGCTGGCCGACCTGCCACCGATCCCGGCGAGCTTCGACACGCCCACCGATGACGCTGGTGATGCGCCGCTCGCCGCTACGGAGGACACGCCATGAATGACGTGACCATCATCGACAAGTTCCTCGATACATTCTCGCGCTACATCGACTCCGGTTTCGGACTGCTGCAAGGCGAGGTGGCGTTCCTGACGGCCACGCTCATCGTCATCGACATGACCATCGCGGGACTGTACTGGGCCATGAGCCATGCGACTGGCCAAGGCGAGGACGTGATCGCCAAACTGGTTCGCAAGGTGCTCTACGTCGGCGCCTTCGCCTACATCATCGGCAACTTCAACTGGCTGGCAAGCATCGTGTTCCGCTCGTTCGCCGGTTTGGGCATCACTGCCACCGGCTCGGCCATCACGATGGAGAACTTTCTTCAGCCGGGGCGACTGGCAAAGACCGGCATCGACGCGGGTGCGCCGATCTTGGAACAGATCGGCGACATGGCGGGCTTCCCCGAGGTGTTCGTGAACATCGACCCCATCGTGGTGATGTTCCTCGCCTGGCTGGTGGTGATCCTGTGCTTCTTCGTGCTCGCGGTACAGCTTTTCATCACGCTGATCGAGTTCAAGCTGACGACGCTGGCCGGCTTCGTCCTGATCCCGTTTGCGCTTTGGAACAAGACGAGCTTCCTGGCGGAAAAGGTACTCGGCAACGTGGTGTCGTCAGGCATCAAGGTCTTGGTGCTGGCCGTCATCGTCGGCATCGGATCGGGCCTGTTCACGGAGTTCCAGGTTCACCCCGACGAGCCATCCATCGACCACGCGCTGGTCGTGATGCTGGCCTCGCTCGCCTTGCTGGCGCTCGGCATCTTCGGCCCCGGCATCGCCACGGGCCTCGTGTCCGGTGCGCCGCAACTCGGCGCGGGCGCGATGGCCGGCGCGGCGGTTGGTGCTGTCGGCACGGGTGTTGCCATCGGCGCCGCCGCTACTGGCGTGGGCGGCGCGGTCATGGCTGGAGCGCGCATGGCCCCGGCCGCCGCCAAGCTGGCCGGCGCGGGTGCGCGTGCCGCGACCTCGGCGGCTGGTAGCGCCCGCTCGGCGTTCCAGGCCGGTTCCGCCGCTGCTGGCGGCGGGGCCAGGGGTGCAGCGGCTGGCCTAGGCAATGTCGCCAAGACGGGCGCACAGGCGGCGGGCCGCCGCGCCGCGTCTGGCGCTTCCGCTGCCGGGCAGAAGGTGGCCGATTCATTCCGCGCCGGCTGGAACGGCACAGGCGCTGGCGCTGCTGGCGCAGGCCAGGCCGCCGCTGGCGAAGCAGCAGACGGTGCTGCCGGCTCGCCCAAGCAGGAACAACCCGCCTGGGCCAAGCGGATGCACCGCCGCCAGCAAATCACCCATGCCGCGACCACCGCCGCCCACACGCTTCGCGGGGGCGACGGCGGCGGCTCCGGGCAAGGCCCGAGCCTGCGCGATTCCGATACCTGACCTTCAAGGAGAAACCCATGCGATTCAAGCGACCGCAGGTGCGCTATGCCGACACGCCGCAGCCTGCCACCCCATACCAATCCGCCGCCCAAGTTTGGGACGACCGTATCGGCTCGGCCCGCGTACAGGCGAAGAACTGGCGTCTCATGGCGTTCGGTTGTCTAGTGCTGGCACTGCTGATGGCCGGTGGCCTGGTGTGGCGCTCGGCGCAGTCCATCGTCACGCCCTATGTCATCGAGGTGGATGAAGCCGGCCAGGTGCGCGCCGTAGGCGAAGCCGCCACGCCGTACCGGCCAGGCGATGCGCAGATCGCACACCACTTGGCGCGCTTTGTGACGATGGTTCGCTCGCTGTCCGTCGATCCCATCGTCGTGCGGCAGAACTGGCTCGACGCCTACGACTACACGACCGACAAAGGCGCGGCCGCGCTCAACGATTACGCCCGCACCAATGACCCGTTCGCGCGCATCGGCAAGGAGTCGGTGACGGTGCAGATCACCAGTGTCGTCCGCGCAAGCGACACGTCATTCAACGTGCGCTGGACGGAACGCCGCTATGTCAACGGCGCGGCCGCCGGGCTGGAGCGGTGGACGGCCGTGGTGTCCATCGTCCTGCAAACCCCGCGCACCGAAGAACGCCTGCGCCGCAATCCCTTGGGCATCTACGTCAATGGCCTGGCGTGGAGCCGCGAACTGGATTCTTCCGAAGGAGCCAAGCCATGAACCTGCCTTTCCGCTTTTACGCTTTGCCGTCGATCCTGCTTGCCCTTGCGGGCTGCGCCTCGCAGGGCAAGCCGCCTCCGGTCATTTCGCTCGATGGGCCGGTGCAGGCGCAACCGCTGCCCGAGCCGCCCAAGCCGGTCGAAGTCGTGGCCGTCCCCGAGCCGCTGGCGCTGCCCGCGCAGTTGAAGCCGCTGCCGGAGGTCGATATGGCCCCGGCTGCGCCGGAGCCAGCCGACGAGAAGGTGCGCGTTTCGCGCGCCAACGCCGAGGCGCGCATCGCGCCGACCCGCGAGGGCTACGTCAATGCGATTCAGGTGTGGCCCTTCACGGACGGCGCGCTCTATCAGGTCTATGCCGCGCCGGGGCGCGTGACCGTGGTTTCCTTGCAGCCCGGCGAGGAACTGATGACGGTCGCCGCTGGCGATACCGTGCGCTGGATCGTGGGCGATACGTCCAGCGGCAGCGGCGAAGCGCTGCGCGTCAATGTGCTGGTCAAGCCCATCCGCTCGGGCCTGAAAACCAATCTGGTCATCACCACCAGCCGACGCACCTACCTGCTGGAACTGACCTCGACGGAAAAGGCGTGGATGGCCTCGGTGTCCTGGGACTATCCGAAAGACCGGATGCTGGCCTTGCAGCGCCAGTCGCAGGCGGCCAGCGCCGCCGCGCCGGTCGATACTGGCTTGTCGCTGGAGAAGATCCGTTTCCGCTACGCGGTCAGCGGTAGCAATCCGCCGTGGAAGCCGCTGCGCGCCTTCGACGACGGCGAGAAGGTCTATATCCAGTTCCCGCCCGGCATCGCGCAAGGCGAATTGCCGCCCTTATTCGTCATTGGTGCGCAGGGCGACGGGCAACTGGTGAACTACCGCTTCCGCTCGCCGTACTACATCGTGGATCGGCTGTTCGGCGCGGCTGAACTGCGCCTGGGCGGCGATGGCGGCGACGTGGTACGCATCGAGCGCACCGATGGCGTGGCGCGGAGGAACTGACCATGAGCCAGGACGACACTCCCGACCTCGCCACGCCGCAGGCGGCGGACAAGATCGCGCCCGAGGCGGTGGCGCTGCGCGCGCAGCCGCGCCCGGTCACGCGCCTGAACCGGCGCACCCTGGCCATCCTTGCCGGCGGCCTCGCGGTCGCCGTGCTCGGCGCGCTGATGTGGTCGCTGCAACCGCAGAGGCGCGGAGCCAGCGAGCAGGCCGAGCTTTACAACGTCGATCGCGTCTCGAAGTCGGAAGGGCTGGATGCGCTGCCGGCGGATTACTCGAAGCTGCCGCCCGCCGTTCCCGAATTGGGGCCGCCGCTGCCGGGCGATCTCGGCCCGGCCATCGTGAAGTCGCAGCAGCCGGTGACGGCCGCCTATGCGGCCCCCGGCCACGATCCGAACGACGCGCTGCGCAAGGAAGCCGAAGCGGCCGCGGCTTCGTCCGTGTTCTTCCGTTCGGGTGCGCAGGCGGCTGCGCCGGTCGCGCAGTCGCAGGTCGCCGCCGCGCCGGGCTTCGCCGCCAATGCGGCCTTCGACCCGATGGCCGCAGGGCCGGCTTCGACGGCGGCCCTGCCTGCCGACCCGACCGCCGTGCAGAACCGGCAAGACCAGAAAGAGGCTTTTCTGAAAGGTGGTTCTACGGAAACCCGCAATTCCGGCAACCTGACCCTGCCGGCTTCGCCGTACCAGGTCATGGCCGGAACGGTGATCGCAGGTGCCTTGGTAACCGGCATCAAGTCGGACTTGCCGGGCGACGTGATCGCCACGGTGACGGAGCCGGTCTATGACACGGCGACCGGGCGCTTCCTGCTGATCCCGCAGGGTTCGCGCATTTTGGGCCGCTACAACAGCCAGGTCAGCTACGGGCAGAGCCGGGTGCAGGTGGTGTGGAACCGGATCATCCTGCCGGACACGTCATCGCTCACGCTCGACAACCTGGCCGGCACCGACCCGGCCGGCTATGCCGGCCTGGAAGACGATGTGGATTGGCATTGGGATCGCATCTTTGCCGGCGCGGCGCTGACCACGCTGCTAGGCATCGGCGCCGAGCTGGCCGCGCCGGAGAACCGGCAGGACGGCGATCGCATCATCATCGCCGGGCGCGACAGCGCGCAGGACAGCATCAATCAGGTCGGCCAGGAGATGACCCGGCGCAACCTCAACATCCAGCCGACCTTGACCAGCCGGCCCGGCTTGCCGGTGCGGATCATCGTGGCGCGCGATCTGGTGTTGCGTGCCTATCAGCCGCTCTTTTTCAACAAGGGAACTTCACGATGAGCACGACCAGGAAATTGCGGCTTGGCCCTCTGCCTCGCCATGAAGTCATGAAGCTGACCTTCTCCTGCCCGGCCAGCCTGAAAGCCGACCTCGATGCCTACGCCGCGCTGCACGCGCAGGCGTATGGCGAAGCGGTTGATGCGGCCACGCTGATCCCGCACATGCTCGAAGCCTTTATGGCGGGGGATCGAGGATTCAGGAAGGGAAGTGTGGGCAAGGCCGCAGCCCCTAAGCCTGGTTGACGATGCAGACGCATCCGCCATACGCGCACGATGAAAGCGCAGCCCGAGGGCTGCGCTTTCGCTTTGAGAGGTGGTTTGTGACACGCTAGGGCTATGATGACGATGCGACCTTGCCCGCTGTGCCGCCCCTGGGTTTGCCGCCGCGAAGCGCCTATCCGGCACCTAGCTCGAAAAGAGACAAGCGTACGCGATGGCCGAAATCTGGCCTAACCTGTTGCCCCATAAGACCTTTCGCGCCGATGCATCCCTGCGCCAAAGACTTGACAGCGGACATTTTTTAT
>JARRBR010000140.1 GCA_029982755.1 Rhodocyclaceae bacterium | reverse complement strand
GCGGGCGCGGCGGCGGGCGCCGAGCCGGCCGGCGAGGTGCAGCCGATCAGCGCGGTCGAGACCGCCGAGCTGCTGCGCGAGGCCAAGAGCGTGGTCATCGTGCCGGGCTACGGCATGGCGGTGGCGCAGGCCCAGCACGTGGTGTGCGAGATCGTCAGGATCCTGCGCGACAAGGGCGTGACCGTGCGCTTCGCCATCCACCCGGTGGCGGGCCGCATGCCCGGGCACATGAACGTGCTGCTGGCCGAGGCCAAGGTGCCCTACGACATCGTGCTCGAGATGGACGAGATCAACGAGGACTTCCCGGACACCGACGTCGCCATCGTCATCGGCGCCAACGACATCGTGAACCCGGCCGCCCAGGAAGATCCGGGCAGCCCGATCGCCGGCATGCCGGTGCTCGAGGTGTGGAAGGCGCGGACCTCCATCGTCATGAAGCGCAGCATGGCCTCGGGCTACGCCGGGGTGGACAACCCCTTGTTCTACAAGGAGAATAACCGCATGCTGTTCGGCGATGCACGCAAGATGCTCGACGAGGTGCTGGGCGCGCTGAACGACTGAGGTGGCGGGGAAGCCGTGCGCGGCGACCCCGAGTAGTGCAGTCGCCCCGGTGTTCCGCCGGGGCGACTCAGAAGTGCATGGATCGCGCGTGGACAGCCGTAAGGACAATTTCACAGGATCGACTCCCATGAGCAATGATCGAAGCGTTTCCAGCCCGCCGTCGTCTCCCCGCGTCGCGCTCTTCGTCACCTGTCTCGTCGACGCCATGCGGCCGAGCGTCGGCTTCGCCGCGCTGAAGCTGCTGCGCGCGGCCGGGTGCCGGGTCGAGGTTCCCGACGCCCAGACCTGCTGCGGCCAGCCTGCCTTCAACAGCGGTGATACCGCCGACGCTGCCAGGCTCGCGCGTCATTTCATCGAGACCTTCGAGGGCTACGACTACGTGGTCGCGCCCTCCGGGTCCTGCGTCGGCATGACCCGCGCGCACTACCCCGAAGCCCTGGCCGACGACCCCGCGTGGGCCGAGCGCGCGCGCCGGCTCGGCGAACGAACCTACGAGCTGACGAGCTTCCTCGTCGACGTGATGCGCTTCGCGCCCGCCGACGTGAAGCTCGACGGCAGCTTCACCTACCACGACAGCTGTTCCGGCCTGCGCGAGCTCGGCGTGCACGACCAGCCGCGCGCCCTGCTCGGCAAGGTGTCGGGCCTCACCCTCAAGCCGCTCGAGGGCAACGACGTGTGCTGCGGCTTCGGCGGCACCTTCTGCGTCAAGTACCCGGCGATCTCCAACGCGGTGGTGGGCGAGAAGGCCGAGGCCATCGAGCGCAGCGGCGCGCAGCTGTTGCTCGGCGGCGATCTCGGCTGCCTGATGAACATGGCCGGCAAGCTCAAGCGCAAGGGCTCGGCCGTGCGCGCCTACCATGCCGCCGAGGTGCTGGCCGGCATGGCCGACGGTCCGGCCATCGGCGAGGAGGGCTGAGCCATGGAACAGGCCACGCTGTCGTTCAAGGCCCGCGCCGAGCGCGCGCTGGCCGATCCGACGCTGAAGATCGCGATCGACCGCACCACCGGCACCGCCGAGCGCAAGCGTGCGCTGGCGATGTCGCAGTTCCCGCAGTTCGAGGCGGCGCGCGACCGTGCCCGGCGCATCAAGGACCACGTCATCGCCAACCTCGAGCATTACCTGCTGGAGTTCGAGCGCAATGCGATCGCCTCCGGCGCCAAGGTGTACTGGGCCGCGACCGCCGAGGAAGCCTCGCAGATCGTGGTCCGGCTGTGCAAGGAAGCCGGCGCGAAGCGCGTCACCCGGGTCAAGTCGATGCTGGGCGAGGAGATCGGCCTGCCGCACGCGCTCGACGAGGCCGGCATCGACCGCGTCGAGACCGACCTCGCCGAGCACATCGTGCAGCTCGGCGGCGACCGCCCCTCGCACATCGTGTGGCCGTCGATGCACCGCACGCGCGAGCAGGTCTCGGAGATGTTCAAGCGCCGGCACCGCGCGCCGCACCAGGAGGAGACCATCGAGGCGATGGTCGACAGCGCGCGCCGCGAACTGCGCGACAAGTTCCTGAGCGCCGACGTCGCCATCTCGGGCGCGAACTTCCTGATCGCCGACTCCGGCGCCACCTGCACCGTCACCAACGAGGGCAACGCCGAGCTCACGACCACGCCGCCGCGGGTGCACATCGTCACCGCCGGCATCGAGAAGCTCGTCCCCAGCATGGGCCACGCGATCGCCATGCTGCGCGTGCTGGTACGTTCGGCGACCGGGGCCGACGTCACCCAATACACCACCTTCCACTGCGGCCCGAAGCAGGCGGGCGACCGCGACGGCCCGGAGGAATTCCACATCGTGCTGGTCGACAACGGCCGCACCCGCATGCTGCGCGAGGGCATGCGGGAGATGCTGCGCTGCATCCGCTGCGGCGCGTGCATGAACCACTGCGTGGTGTTCCGCCAGCTCGGCGGCCACGTCTATGGCGGCACCTATCCCGGACCGATGGGGGCGGTGCTGACCCCGGTGTTCGACGGCCTGGAGAAGTCCCGAGACCTGCCGCATGCGTGCACGATGAACGGCAAGTGCCAGGAGGTGTGCCCGGTGGCGATCCCGCTGCCGACCCTGCTGCGCGGCTGGCGCGATCGCTCGTGGCGCGAGGGCCTGGAGCCGGGCGTGGTCCGCTTCGGCCTCGGCGTGCATACCTTCTTCGCGCTGCGGCCGCGCCTGTACCGGCTCGCGACCGCGATGGCGATCCGCGTCATGCGCCTGTTCAGCCGCGGCGGCGTGGTGCGCGGCATGCCCGGACTCGGCGCGTGGACCGCACATCGCGAGTTCCCCGCACCGGCCAGGCGCAGCTTCATGGAGATGTACAAGGATCAGGAGGGCGGACGATGAGCGCACGCGACAGCATTCTCGATGCGGTACGCACTGGCCTCGGCCACGTCAGGACCGATCCGGCGGCGGCGCGGCGCGAGGCCGCCGCGCTGCTGCAGGACCTCGACGCGATCCGGCCGGCGCTGCTGGCCGAGGACCTGGTGGAGGCCTTCGTCGCCCGCCTCGTGACCCCCAAGGTCGCCGCGACCGCGGAACGCATCGCCGATGCGGCCGGGCTGCCGGCGGCGGTCGCGCGCTACCTCGAGGCGCGCGGGCTGCCGGCGGTCGTCGCCCTGCAGCCCGCGGCGGTGCTGCAGGCGCTCGACTGGTCGGGCTTCGAGCGCCACGACCGCGTGGCGCCGGACGAGACCATCGCGGTCGGCGCCGCGCGCTGGGGCATCGCCGAGACCGGCTCGCTCGTGTTCCATTCGGACGCCGAGACGCCGATCCTCGCCAACTTCCTGCCGCTCCATCACCTCGTCATGGTGCGTGCGGACGCCATCCTCGCCTACCTCGACGACTACGCCGCGGCCACCGCCGGCCAGCGTCCGCCGCGCAACGTCAACATCATCACCGGGGCGAGCGGCACCACCGACATCGAGGGCAGCCTGGTGCTCGGCGCCCATGGCCCGCGTTACCTGCACGTGGTGATCGTCGGCCGGCATCCGGGCGAAGCGGCCTAGTCTCCCGTTCCGGAGGCGCGTGCGGCCGGCGAGTCCCGTGCCTGGGGTCCGCCGGCCGCCGAGCGTCTTGCCGCGGCGCGCGGCTTCGATCCGGAGGACCGGGCTAAGATGGACCCTGCAGGCAGTCGACCGCAGGAGCCGCCATGAAACGCCATCCCCGTCTCGTCCAGTTGTCGCGCGAACACCACGTCGCGCTCCGTCTCGGCCGTCATCTGCTCGCCGGCGGCGCCGCGGCCGAGTTGCGCGCCGAGCACGATGCGCTCGCCGCCCACTTCGCCGAGGAAGAGCGCGACCTGCTGCCGCTGCTCGAGGCGAACGGCCACGCCGCGCTCGCGCAGCGCCTGAACGCCGAGCATGCGCAGCTGCGGACGCTGTTCGCGGCGGCGCTGCAGGGGCAGCGCGAGGGCGAGGCCGGGCAGGCCCTGATCGAGCACGTGCGCTTCGAGGAGCGCGAGCTGTTCCCGGTGGTCGAGACCTTGTTCGAGCAGTCGCCACCCCAGGCGTGACCGCGGCCTGACTCCGCGCCGGCATTCACGCCGCCGCCTTCGCCTCCTCCACCAGCCACTCTCGGAAGCGCGTTAGCGCGGGGCGTTCGGCCTTGCGCTCGGGGACGATCAGGTAATAGGCGCGCGTGCTCGGCGAGCTGCGCGGGCAGGGCGTGATCAGCACGCCGGCGGCCAGCTCGTGCTGGATCAGGAAGGGCGGGATCAGGGCCACGCCCATGCGCTCGATCGCCGCCTGGGCGAGCATCGAGAACAGCTCCAGGCGCATGCCGGCCATGTCGCGCGTCGCCGCCACTCCCGCGGCCTCGAACCACTGCCGCCACGCATAGGGGCGGGTGGATTGCTGCAGCAGGGGCAGGGTCGCGATCTCGTGCGCATCCATCTGCGCGCGCACGCCCGGCAGCGCGGGGCTGCACACCGGCACCGGGTACTCGCGCATCAGGAAGTGGGCCTCGGTGCCGGGCCAGCCGGCGTCGCCGAAGTAGATCGCGGCGTCGAACTCGGTCTGGTCGAACAGGAAGGGGCGGGTCTGCGTGCTCATGTTCACCACCACCTCCGGATTCCTCGCCTGGAAGCCGGCCAGCCGCGGCAGCAGCCAGCGCGTGGCGAAGGTCGGCACCACCGCTAGTTCGAGCACGCTGGCGGCGCCGTGGTGCGCCATCACCGCCAGCGTGTCGCGTTCGATCGCATCCAGGCGCGGGCCGATCTGGCGGCCGTAGCTCACCCCCGCCTCGGTGAGCTGCACGCCGCGCCGGGTGCGGCGGAACAGCGCCACGCCGAGGAAGTCCTCGAGCGCGGCGATCTGGCGGCAGATCGCGCTCTGCGTCAGTGCGAGCTCCTCGGCCGCGCGGGTGAAGCTCTGGTGGCGCGCGGCGGCCTCGAAGGCGAGCAGGGCGGCGGTGCTGGGGATCTTCTTGCGCATCGAGTGCTGTCTCGGAGTTCCAGATACGCACAGATTACTGCAGAAATATCGCTTGAGTTGCGGTCTCGGAGTTCATAGGATGCGATTCATGCACGGGCGCCGCCTGTGGAACCGATCGCGACAGGAGACACGACATGGCTTCGACGAAGGCTAGCTTCAACTGGGAAGATCCGCTGCTGCTCGACCTGCAGCTCACCGAGACCGAGCGCATGGTGCGCGACGCCGCGCGCGCCTACTGCCAGGACAAGCTGCTGCCGCGGGTGCAGGAGGCCTTCCGCCACGAGAAGACCGACCCGGCGATCTTCCGCGAGATGGGCGAACTCGGCCTGCTCGGCCCGACCATCCCCGAGCAGTACGGCGGCGCGGGCATGAACTACGTCTCCTACGGCCTGATCGCGCGCGAGGTCGAGCGCGTCGACTCCGGCTATCGCTCGATGATGAGCGTGCAGAGCTCGCTGGTGATGGTGCCGATCAACGAGTTCGGCACCGAGGCGCAGAAGCAGAAATACCTTCCGAAGCTCGCCACGGGTGAGTGGATCGGCTGCTTCGGCCTGACCGAACCCAACCACGGCTCCGACCCGGGCAGCATGATCACCCGCGCGCGCAGCGTGCCGGGCGGCTTCAGCCTCTCGGGCGCCAAGATGTGGATCACCAACAGCCCGATCGCAGACGTGTTCGTGGTGTGGGCCAAGGACGACGAAGGCCAGATCCGCGGCTTCATCCTCGAGAAGGGCTGGAAGGGGCTCACCGCGCCGGCCATCCACGGCAAGGTCGGCCTGCGCGCGTCGATCACCGGCGAGATCGTCATGGACGAGGTGTTCGTGCCGGAAGAGAACGCCTTCCCCACCGTGCGCGGCCTCAAGGGCCCGTTCACCTGCCTCAACTCGGCGCGCTTCGGCATCGCCTGGGGCGCGCTCGGCGCCGCCGAGGCCTGCTACGAGACCGCGCGCCAGTACACGATGGACCGCATCCAGTTCGGCCGTCCGCTCGCCGCCAACCAGCTCGTGCAGAAGAAGCTCGCCGACATGCTGACCGAGATCACCCTCGGCCTGCAGGCGGTGCTGCGCGTGGGCCGCATGAAGGACGAGGGCATCGCGCCGGTCGAGATCACCTCGATCGTCAAGCGCAACTCCTGCGGCAAGGCGCTCGACATCGCCCGCACCGCGCGCGACATGCTGGGCGGCAACGGCATCTCGGACGAATACTGCGTCGCCCGCCACCTGGTGAACCTCGAGGTGGTGAATACCTACGAGGGCACCCACGACGTCCATGCGCTGATCCTCGGCCGCGCCATCACCGGCATCGCCGCCTTCAGCAACTGAGCCCCCGGAGACCGCCATGGCCGGTGCCCTGTCGCACATCCGCGTGCTCGACCTCTCGCGCATCCTCGCCGGCCCCTGGGCCGGGCAGATGCTGGCCGACCTCGGCGCGGACGTCATCAAGGTCGAGCGCCCCGGCGCCGGCGACGACACCCGTGGCTGGGGGCCGCCCTGGCTGAAGGACGCGCACGGCGCCGACACCGACGTCGCCGCCTACTACCTGTGCGCCAACCGCAACAAGCGCTCTATCACCATCGACATCACCCGCGCCGAAGGCCAGGCTCTGGTGCGCCGGCTCGCCGCCGAATCCGACGTGGTGCTGGAGAACTTCAAGGTCGGCGGCCTCAAGCAGTACGGCCTCGACTACGACAGCCTGAAGGCGGTGAATACGCGCCTGGTGTATTGCTCGATCACCGGCTTCGGCCAGGACGGGCCGTACGCGCCGCGCGCCGGCTACGACTTCCTGATCCAGGGCCTGGGCGGGCTGATGAGCCTCACCGGCCGGCCCGACGGCGAGGAGGGCGGCGGGCCGATGAAGGTGGGCGTGGCGCTCACCGACATCCTCACCGGGCTGTACGCCACCAACGCGGTGCTCGCCGCACTGGCCTGGCGCGAGCAGAGCGGCGAGGGCCAGTACATCGACCTGGCGCTGCTCGACGTGCAGGTGGCCTGCCTCGCCAACCAGGCGGCCAACTACCTCGCCACCGGGCAGAGCCCGCAGCGGCTGGGCAACGCTCACCCCAACATCGTGCCCTACCAGGACTTTCCCACCGCCGACGGCTACATGATCCTCGCCATCGGCAACGACGGCCAGTTCGCGCGCTTCTGCGCGGCCGCCGGCGCGCCCGAGCTCGCGCGCGATGAACGCTTCGCCACCAATCGCGCGCGCGTGCTCAATCGCACCACCCTGATCCCGCTGCTGAAGAAGCTCACCGTCGAGCGCAGCACCGCGGCGTGGATCGCGACCCTGGAGGCGCTCGCCGTGCCCTGCGGCCCGATCAACACCCTGGCCGACGTCTTCGCCGACCCGCAGGTGCAGGCGCGCGGGCTGAAGGTGACGATGGCGCATGCGGTCGCCGGCGAGGTACCGCTGGTGGCCAGTCCGATGAAGCTGTCGGCGACCCCGGTCGACTACCGCCTGCCGCCGCCGATGCTGGGCGAGCACACCGACCAGATCCTCGCCGCCACCCTCGGTCTCGACGCGCAGGCAATCGCCCGCCTGCGCGCGGACGGGGTGGTCTGAGCGGGCACACGAAAACACAAGACGAACACAAGGGAGCAGCATGAAGATCCTCGTACCCGTAAAGCGCGTGGTGGATTACAACGTCAAGGTTCGCGTGAAGGCCGACGGCAGCGGCGTGGATCTGGCCAATGTCAAGATGAGCATGAATCCCTTCGACGAGATCGCCGTG
>JARRBR010000024.1 GCA_029982755.1 Rhodocyclaceae bacterium | reverse complement strand
GGCGCTGCCGCGCGCGCGGGTGAGGACGGCGGCGACGCCCGGCTCGGGCGCATGCTGCGCGGCCTGCTGGCGGACGTGCTCGCCACCCCCCTGCTGCCGGCCGATGAAACGCGCGCGACCCTGCGCCTGGACGGCGTCGCGAACGGCCGCCGCCTGGTGGAGCTCGGCTTCCACCTGCCCGCGCCGCGGCTGACGGCGGCGCAGCTCAACGCCTGGCTGGCGGCGCGGGGCTACGGCGTGCCGCGGCTGGCCTTCGCCGATCTCGACGGCTACCTCAAGGGCTTCATCGACCTGGTGTTCGAGCACGACGGCCGCTTCTGGGTGCTGGACTGGAAGTCCAACCACCTCGGCGACCGGCCGGAGGACTACGCGCCGGCGCGGCTGGAGGCGGCGATGCAGGCCCACGGCTACCACCTGCAGCACCTGCTGTACACCGTGGCCCTGCATCGCCACCTCGGCCGCAGCCTGCCCGGCTACGACTACGACGCGCACTTCGGCGGCGTGCTCTACCTCTTCGTGCGCGGCGTGCGCCCGGGCTGGCGGGTGGATGGCCGGCCCGCCGGCGTGTTCCATCACCGCTGTCCCGCCGCCACCCTGCATGCGCTCGATGCCCTGCTCGCGGGGCGGGACGATCCGGTCGCGGAGGCCGTCGCATGAACGATCTCGCCGACGGCTTCAGCCGCCACCTCGCCGACTGGGCGGCCACCCTCGGCGCGCCGGCCGACAGCCTGACGCTGCTCGAGACCGTCGCCCGTCGCCTGGCGCTCGCGACCAGTGCGGGCCATGTCTGCTTGCCGCTCGCGGCGCTCGCCGCGCCGGATCCGTCCACGCTGGAGGAGGACTTTCCTCCGCCCGACGACGCAGCGGGCCCCGCGTGGGACGAGGACGGATTCGCCGATGCCGGGCCTGCGGGCGGAGGCGCAGCGCTCGCAGGCCTGCGCCAGCGGCTGCTCGCCAGCGGCGTCGTGATCGATGCGGCGCAGGCCGCGCCCGGGCGTTCGGCGCATCCGCTGGTCGTGGACGCGGGCGACCGACTCTACCTGCGCCGCCATTTCGACCAGGAGCGCGCGCTCGCGGCGGCACTGGTGGCGCGGGCGCAGAGGGTGGCGGACGAAGCGGCTGCCGCGGCACCGCGCCCGGCCCTGCTCGACACCCTGTTCCCGCCGCGCCCCGCGTCGGCGCCGGACTGGCAGAAATGCGCGGTGATGCTGGCGCTGCAGGGCCGGCTCACCGTCATCAGCGGCGGGCCCGGGACGGGCAAGACCACCACCGTCGCCGCCTTGCTCGCCTGCCTGCTGGAGGCGCAGCCGGGCCTGCGCATCGCGCTCGCCGCCCCCACCGGCAAGGCCGCCGCACGCATGCTCGAGGCCCTGCGCCAGCGCGCGCAGACGCTGCCCGCGGCGCTCGCCGCCCGCCTGCCAGGCGAGGCCTACACCGTGCATCGCCTGCTCGGCGTCACCCCCGAGCCCGGCCGCTTCCGCCATCACGCCGACAGCCAGCTGGCGGTGGACGTGCTGGTGGTCGACGAGGCCTCGATGCTCGACCTCGCGCTCGCCACCCGCCTGGTCGACGCCCTGCCGCCCGCCGCCCGCCTGGTGCTGCTGGGCGACAAGGACCAGCTCGCCGCGGTCGAGGCCGGCGCGGTGTTCGCCGAGCTGTCGGCGGAGTGCGTGTTCAGCGCGCCGATGCGCGCCAGGCTGGGGCTGGGGAGCGAGGCCGCGGGTACCGCCCCTCCTGAAGCAGCCGGCCTTGGAGGCGCGGGCCTTGTGGGAGCGGACCTTGTGGGAGCGGGCGTGCCCGCGAACGGGGTCGCCGAGCCTTCGTTCGCGGGAAAGCCCGCTCCCGTGGGGTCCCCGCCTGCCGCGGGCGCGACGGGCGGTGTGCTGGCGGACTGCGTGGTCTGGCTCACCGAGAGCCACCGCTTCCGCGCCGACTCCGGCATCGGCCGGCTGGCGACCGACATCCGCGCCGGGCGCGGCGAGGCGGCGCTGGCCTGGCTGGGCGCCGGGCAGGATGCCTCCGCGGAGTGGATCGAGGATGCGGAGGCGCGGCCCGCTGCAGCGACGCTGGCGCGCATCGAGGCCGGCTTTGCCGCCTACTTCGAACTGCTGCGCGCGGGACTCGGTGGTGCGCCCGGCGTCGATGTCGCCGCCGCGATGGGTGCCTTCGAGCGCTTCCGCGTGCTGGTCGCGGTGCGCGAGGGCGGGCGCGGGCTGGGCGCGCTCAACGCCTGGCTGGAGGCGCGCCTGCGCGCCGTGCTCGGCCTTGCGCCCGATCGCAGCGCGGGCGGACGCTGGTATCCCGGGCGGCCGGTGATCGTGCTCGCCAACGACTACCTGCTCGGCCTCTTCAACGGCGACATCGGCCTGTGCCTGCCGGACGAGACCGGGGCGCTGCGGGTGTTCTTCCCGGCGGCCGACGGCGGCTTCCGCGCGATCGCGCCGCTGCGCCTGCCGGCGCACGACACCGCCTTTGCGCTGACGGTGCACAAGAGCCAGGGCTCGGAGTTCGAGGAGGTGGTGCTGGTGTTGCCGGCGCAGCCGCTGCGGGTGCTGACGCGCGAGCTCATCTACACCGGCGTCACCCGGGCGGCGAAGAAGGTGACCGTGGCGGGCGCGGGCGCGGTGTTCGTCGCCGGCTGCGCGGCGCGCACGGTGCGCGCCTCCGGCCTGCGCGACCGCATGCGCGAGGCGGCGCACCGGGCCTGAGCGGACGCGGCGCAGGCCCGGGTCGCACCCGCCTTGCCGGCAGGACCGCCGCGGCCGATGCCAGCAGCGCGCGAATCCGTTACCCTGCGGCCTGTACCCTTTTCATGCGCCGTCCGGCGCCTGCGCCATGGCCCAGCCCACCCTCAAGCAACGCAAGACCTTCGCCCTGATCCGCATCCTCGGCGGCATGGTCGCCGCCCTCTACCTGAGCTTCGTCGTGGTCAGCAACGTGCTGGCCGGTGTGCCCTTCGAGGGCAGCCTGGTGTTCACCGCGCTGATCGCCGTGGTCGGCTACGCCTATGCGGCCTGGTACCTGCGCGACCTGTCGGCGGTGGCGCGCGAGGAGCGCGGCGAGCGATGAGGCGATGCGCGGCGGCGTGCAGCGCGTGATGCCACGCGGGCGGTCGGTGCCGGCCACGTCGGACGCATCCTGCGCGCCGAAGCGATGCCGGCGCGTCGCGTGAATTCCCGTTGAGCGCCCATCCATGAGCCCGCGCGTCCGCAAGTCGCCGCTGGCCCGCGCGCTGCAGCGCGCCGCGACCTCGATGACCCGCCACGCCTTCCACGCCGGCGCGAAGGCGGCGGGCAAGGCAGTGGCGCGCACGGTCGACGCGATGGCGGCGCCGTATCGGCCGCCGCCCGGCGCCGGCGACTGGATCGCCGGCCAGGCCATCGGGCCGGCCGGGCTGCGCCGCTTCTTCCTTTTCCGCCCCGCCGGCGTGCGTGACGACGAGCGCCGGCCGCTGCTGGTGATGCTGCACGGCTGCGGCCAGACCGCGGCGAGCTTCGCGCGCAGCACGCGCATGAACCGGCTCGCCGCGCGCGAGCGCTTCCTGGTGCTGTACCCGGAGCAGGACCGGACTGCCAACCCGCAGGGGTGCTGGAACTGGTACGACACCCGCAACTACCACGCCGATGCCGAGGCCGCGACACTGATGGCGGCGATCGACCAGGCCTGCCTGCTGTATCCGGTGGACCGCGACGCGGTGGCGGTGGCCGGGCTGTCGGCCGGGGCGAGCATGGCAGGCCTGCTGGCGGTCGCTCATCCGCAGCGTTTCCGTGCGCTGGCGATGCATGCGGGCGTGCCGCCCGGGCATGCGCATTCCGCGGCCGGTGCGCTGGCCGCGATGCATGGGCGCCGTCTGCCGGCGGCCGAGTTCGCCCGCGCCGGCACGCATGCGCTGGCGCCAGACGGGGGGCCGGGGAACTGGCCGCCGCTGCTGGTCGTCCATGGTCGCGACGACCTCGTGGTCTCGCCGCGCAATGCCCGGGCCGCGGCGGCGCAGTGGGCGGGGGCGCTCGGTGCCGTGCCCGGCGAGGCGCGCCTCGTCCAGCGCGGTGCGCGCCGGGCGATGACGGTCACCGATTTCCGCCGCGGGCGGCAGTTGTGCGTGCGTCTGTGCGAGGTCGATGGCCTGGGCCATGCCTGGAGCGGCGGACAGGCCGGCGAAGCGTTCAGCGATGCGAGCGGGCCGGACGCCTCGCGCCTGATCTGGCGCTTCGTGGCGGCGCAGCTGCCGGGCGCGGAGGGCGTGCGGCGGCGGGCGCGGGCTTGAAGGCGCCGAGGGGCGAGGAAGGGATGAGGGCGGGAGGCGTCCGCGCGAACGCGGCGCCATGACGGCAGGAAAGGAGTCGATACGGTGAATAAGAGGTTCGGAGCTTGCGGTGCCCGGCTGCGCGCTGCGCTGCGCCTGCTCGGGCTGCCCCTGCTGCTGGCGCTGCAAGCGCTCGTGCCGGCAGCGGTGGCGGGCGAGCGCATCACGGTGGCGGCGGCCTCCGACCTCAAGTTCGCGCTCGACGAGATCGTGGCGGACTTCCGCCGCGCGCATCCCGAAGGAACGGTCGATGTCGTCTACGGCTCCTCGGGCAAGTTCGCCACCCAGATCCGCCAGGGCGGTCCCTTCGATCTCTACTTCTCCGCCGACATCGCCTACCCGCGCGCGCTCGAGGCCGAAGGCCTGGCGCTGGGCCCGACCCGGCCCTATGCGCTGGGACGCATCGTGCTGTGGAGCCGCAGCCGCGATGCCAGCGCGCTGCGCCTGCAGGACCTCGCCGACCCGGCCATCGGCCGCATCGCGATCGCCAACCCGCGCCACGCGCCCTATGGCAAGCGCGCGGAAGAGGCGCTGCGCGCCGCCGGGGTGTGGGAGGCGGTGCAGCCGCGCCTGGTGCAGGGCGAGAACATCGCCCAGACCGCGCAGTTCGTGCAGACCGGCAACGCCACGGTCGGCATCATCGCACTGTCGCTGGCGCTCAATCCGGCGCTCGCCGCGCAGGGCGGCCACCACCTGATCGATGCCGCGCTGCACGCGCCGCTGGCGCAGGGCTTCATCCTTACCCGCAAGGCCGAGGGCAAGGTGCTCGCGGCCGCCTTCGCCGACTACATCGGCACGGAGGCCGCGCGTGCGGTGCTGCGGCGCTACGGTTTCGAGCTGCCCGCGGACGATTGAGCGCGCGCGGCCGTCGCACCGAGGCGCCGCGCTTTCCCGGCGGGCGGGCGGCGCGGCACAATGAGGGCCCCGGCCGTCCCGACGGCGCGCCCTCGCCGATGATCCTTCCGCCCCATGCCCTCCCTGACTAGCGCCGACTGGTCCGCCGTCTGGCTCACCTTCAAGCTCGCCACGGTCAGCACCGTGATCCTGCTGCTGGTCGGCACGCCGATCGCGTGGTGGCTGGCGCGCACGCGCTCGAAATGGAAGGGCGTGGTCGGCGCCGTGGTGGCGCTGCCGCTGGTGCTGCCGCCGACGGTGATCGGCTTCTACCTGCTGGTGGCAATGGGGCCGGAGGGACCGGTCGGCCGGCTCACCACGGCGCTCGGCATCGGCCTGCTGCCCTTCTCCTTCGCCGGCCTGGTGGTGGGCTCGGTGATCTATTCGCTGCCCTTCGTCGTGCAGCCGGTGCACAACGCCTTCGAGGCCATCGGCCGCCGCCCGCTGGAGGTCGCCGCCACGCTGCGCGCCGGGCCGTGGGACAGCTTCTTCACGGTCGCGCTGCCGCTCGCGCGCCCGGGCTTCGTCACCGCGACCATCCTCGGCTTCGCGCACACGGTGGGCGAGTTCGGCGTGGTGCTGATGATCGGCGGCAACATCCCGGACAGCACGCGGGTGGTGTCGGTGGCGATCTACGATCACGTGGAGGCGCTTGAGTACGCCGAGGCGCACTGGCTGTCGGCCGGCATGCTGGCGTTCAGCTTCCTAGTGCTGCTGGCGCTGTACGGCCGGCGGCGACAGGCGGGTGGAGGGCTGGGCTGATGGCGGAGGTCGGCATCCGCGCCCGCTTCGAGGTCGTCTTCCCCGGCTTTCGCCTCGACGTCGACCTCGACCTGCCCGGGCGCGGCGTCACCGCGCTGTTCGGCCACTCCGGCTCGGGCAAGACCACGCTGCTGCGCTGCGTCGCCGGACTGGAGCCGGCGGCGCGCGGGCGGCTGGAGGTCAATGGCGAATGCTGGCAGGACGACGCACGCGGCGTGTGTGTGCCCACCCACCGCCGCGCGCTCGGCTACGTGTTCCAGGAGGCGAGCCTGTTCCCGCACCTGTCGGTGCGGCGCAACCTCGAGTTCGGCCTGCGCCGCATCCCGGCCGCGGCGCGCAGGGTGTCGCTGGCGCAGGCCACCACGCTGCTCGGCATCGACCATCTGCTCGAGCGCATGCCGGATCGCCTCTCTGGCGGCGAGCGCCAGCGCGTCGGCATGGCGCGCGCGCTGCTCACCAGCCCGCGCATCCTGCTGATGGACGAACCGCTCGCCGCGCTCGACCACCGCCGCAAGCAGGAGATCCTGCCCTACCTCGAGCGTCTGCACGACGAGCTCGACATCCCGGTGCTCTACGTCAGCCACTCGCCCGACGAGGTCGTGCGCCTGGCCGATCACGTGGTCATGCTCGGCGACGGCAGGGTGATGGCTGCCGGCGAGCTGCACGCGACCATGGCGCGGCTCGACCTGCCCACCGCCTTCACCGAAGACGCGGGCGTGGTCATCGACGGCACGGTGGCCGCGCACGACGACCACTACCACCTCACCCGGCTCGACTTTCCCGGCGGCGCGGTGTGGGTGCAGCGTCAGGCGGTGGAACTCGGCCGCCGCCTGCGCTTTCGCATCCACGCGCGCGACGTCAGCCTCGCCGACCACCAGGTCGAGGGCTCCAGCATCCAGAACCTGCTGCCGGCGACGGTCACCGAGGTGGTCGGCGCCGACTCGCCGGCCCATGTGCTGGTGGGACTGGACGCCGGCGGCACCGCGCTGATCGCCCGCATCACCCGCCGCGCCGCCGAGCAACTGGTGCTGCGTCCGGGGCGGCGGATGTGGGTGCAGATCAAGTCGGTGGCGCTGCTGGGGTAAGCGGGCATGCAGCGTTCCAGCGTTGCGCGTCCGCACGCACGCGCGCCAGACCAGGGAAAGCCGCTGACCGCGACATCGGTCATGAGCTGCCGCGTGCATTTGTGATACAAGCTTGCGGATAACAAGATTTGCCCGAAAGAACACAAAATGAATAACGACGTCCGTTCGGTCGCAGAGTTGCGTGTGCTGGTCGGCTACCTGGGCGAGCAGGCGCCCGCCTGGTGGTCGAGCCGCTTCTTCGGCCCGCAGGCCGCCGCCTTCCTCGCCCCCGTTTTCGCCCGCTCGCGTTTTCTTGCCCAGTGCCAGGGGGTTTCGGCCGCCGCTGCGCGCCTCCACGACGAATTCATCGGGGTAGGGCGTGCGCTCCACCTGTTTCGCCTGCCCGAAGTCTTCGAGCAGGCGGTCGCAAGCGTGCTGATGGATCCGCAGTTCGAGGCCCAGATCGGAGTGCACATCGCGAGTCGCGAGCAGGCGCTGGCGCGGCTTCAGGCAATCGGTCGGGCGGCACGCGCCGATGAGGGCCCGATCGTTGTGGGCGACTGGAACGACGCGCTCGACGAGGTCTTGAAGACCATCGCCGGCCTCTATCACGACGCCTTCAGCAAGGGGATCAAGACCTTTCCCTACCTGCGAGAGGCGTAATGGCGGAGGGGCGCTTCTACACCACCCAGCTCCAGGCCGGGCTGGGGCTGATCACCGAAACCCGGCAATTGCTGGAACTCCACGAGCCCGGGCTGAGCGTCGCGGCGCTGACCGAGCGTGCGCTCGCCTCCGGCCGCTTTCCGCTCGTCACCGCCCGGCGCCTGCGCAACATCGTTGCCGAGTGCTTCGCACCGCGCTATCTGCGCAGCCCGAACACCGCCGCCGTGCTCAAGCGCCTGGCTGCCGGACTCGCCCGTGCGGAATTCAATCAACTCCTGCTCATCCACACCGCCCGCGCCAACCTGGTGCTCGCCGACTTCATCCGTGAGGTCTATTGGCCGCGCTACGCTGCCGGCCGTGACGCGCTCACCCTGGACGATGCGCGCGAATTCGTCATCGCCGCCATGCGCGCCGGCCGCACGCAAAAGCCGTGGTCGGACACCACCATCCGCCGTGTCGCCACTTACCTGCTTGGTTGCTGCGCCGATTACGACTTGCTCGGCGGCAATGGCCGCGGCCCGCGCCCCATCCAGCCGCTGCGTCTGCACACCAAGGTGGCGGCCTACCTCGCTTACGACCTGCATTTCCAGGGCCTGGGCGACAACCAGATCCTCACCCACGAGGACTGGCAGCTCTTCGGCCTCACCCCCGACGATGTGCGCGATCTGCTCAAGCGCCTGTCCCTGCAGGGCCTGTTGATCCTGCAGTCGGCGGGCGATGTGGTCCACGTCGGCTGGACCTGTAAAACCCTGGACGAGTTGAGCGATGTCATCACTCGATAACGACTTCAACGAGCTCATCGAACGCATCCGCCACGGTCGCGAGTTCGGCCATGCGAGCTTCGAGCCGATCTTCTACCTGGTCTTCCACCCGGAACAGATCCTCGACGTGAAGCGCCGCCAGTTTGCCTGGGAAAGGCGCCTCGCCAACGACGGCTGGGACGTCCACAGCTTCTCGATCGCCGACGAGATCACCGACATCCTGGCCAAGGCCCCGATGCGCAAGATCTGGCTCGTCGCCGACCAGAAGGCGCCGCTCGCCTGGGACAAGACCAACGGCTCGCTCGCCAATGCCGTGGCTGGTGGTGCGCTGCAGAAACGCCTGGAGGCAAAGCTCGAAACCCTCGAAGGCAAGCCCAAGGCGATCCTGCTGGTCACCGATCTCGAAGCGCTCCACCCCTACCTGCGCATCGGCGTCATCGAAGGCCAGCTCCAGGGCAAGTTCCACGTGCCCACCGTTTTCCTCTATCCCGGCGTCCGCACCGGAAAGACCCGCCTCCGCTTCCTCGGCTTCTACCCCGAGGACGGCAACTACCGCTCGGTCCACGTCGGTGGCTAAGGCTTGAGAGACTCCCATGGAAATCAAACAACTCTTCGACCCCGGCAAAGACATCTACCGCAGCATCGAGAAGGTGATCGCCTACGGCGTGTCGCAGGAAGAGCGGCTCAAGAAGGAAATCACCGAGTACGTCGTCACCGACAGCATCGACGAGCAGTTCAACAAGCTGCTGCTGAAGATGCAGGCCGCCATGGACGCCGGCGGCGAGAATGAGGTCGGCGTGTGGGTCTCCGGCTTCTACGGCTCGGGCAAGAGCTCGTTCACCAAGTACCTGGGCCTGGCCTTCGACGACAGCATCAAGATCGACGGCGTGCCCTTCATCCAGCATCTGCAAGACCGTCTCAAGCGCACACAGACCCGGCAACTGCTGAGCACGGTCGCCAAGCGCTTCCCGGCGGCAGTGCTGCTGCTCGACCTGGCCAGCGAACAGCTCGCAGGGGCGACGATGGAGGAAGTGTCGACCGTCCTCTATTACAAGGTGCTGCAGTGGGCGGGCTATTCGCGCAACCTCAAGGTGGCTGCGCTCGAACGTCGGTTGAAGAAGGAAGGCCGCTACCAGGAGTTCCTCGATCTGTTCGCCGAGGCCACCGGGGGCGAGCCCTGGCAGAGCTACCGCAACGACGAGCTCGTCGTCGACAGCCTCATCCCCGGCATTGCGCATCAGCTCTACCCGAACCTGTTCAAGACCGACGCGGCCTTCTCCACCACGGCGACCGAGGTCATCCGCTTCGAGAACGACCGCGTCCAGGAGATGCTCGACATCGCCCGCGAGGCCTCGGGCAAGGACTACCTCGTCTTCATCATCGACGAGGTCGGCCAGTACGTCGGCTCGCGCCCCAACCTCATCCTCAACCTCGACGGCCTCGCCAAGAACCTCAAGGCGCTGGGCAACGGCAAGGTGTGGATCATCGGCACCGCTCAGCAGACGCTCACCGAGGACGACCCGCGCGCCTCGCTCAACTCGCCGCAGCTCTTCAAGCTCAAGGACCGCTTCCCGATCCAGATCGACCTTGAAGCCAACGACATCAAGGAAATCTGCTTCACCCGCCTGCTCGGCAAGTCCGCAGAGGGCGCCGCTGCGCTCGGCGCGCTCTTCGACCAGCATGGCCAGGCCTTGCGCCACCACACCAGGCTGGAGGACGCCCGCGCCTTCGGCGCCGACTTCGACCGCAAGACCTTCGTCGATCTCTACCCCTTCCTGCCCGCGCACTTCGACATCCTGCTGCACCTGCTCGGCGCGCTGGCGCGCTCCACCGGCGGCATCGGCCTGCGCTCGGCGATCAAGGTCATCCAGGACATCCTGATCGATGCCGAGAGCGGCCGCACCCCGGTCGCCAACCAGCCGGTCGGCTGGCTCGCCACCACCGTCACCCTCTACGACGCCCTGGAAAAGGACATCCAGTGCGCCGAACCGAGCCTGCACAAGGCGGTGAACACCGTCTGCCGCATCCGCTTTGCCGATTCGCCGCTGCACCAGAACATCGCCAGGACGGTCGCCATCCTGCAGATCCTCAACAACCTGCCGATCACCCGCCAGAACGTCGCCAGCCTGATGCACGACAGCGTCAGCGGCGCGAGCCAGGCGGCCGCCATCGACCAGGCCATCGAGCAACTGATCACCGACCCGATCGTGCCATTCGGCGAGCAGGACGGCGCGCTGTGCTTCTTCAGCGAAAAACTCAACGACATCGAACAGGAGCGCAACCAGATCGGCCTGCGCGGCGTCGAACTCAAGCGCATCGCCAACACCGCGCTCACCGAGGTGTTCTCGCCGCTGCCCACTACGCAACTGCACAACTCGCTCGCCGTGCAGACCGGCCTCAAGGCGCAGGGTGCGGGCGGCATGCTCACCGCGCTCGCCGGCGATCGCAACACCATCCAGACCATCGTCGAGCTCACCGACCCCAAAGACTACGACGCCACCCGCAACCGCCTGCTCGACGAGTCCCGCCACCCCTCGGCCAAGTACCAGATCTTCCTGGTCGGCCGCAGCACGCCCGAGATCGACGAGCTCACCGCCGAGATCTTCCGCTGCCGCGAGATCGCCAACAAATACCGCAACGAGCCCGATCAGGAGGTCAAGGAGTACTGCAACGGTCAGCTCGACCGCGCGAACCGTCTCACCGCCGAGCTCGAGCGCCTGATCCGCCGCAGCCTGCTGCAGGGCTCCTTCCTGTTCCGCGGCCAAGCCAGCGCGGTCGAGGGGCTTTCCAATGACCTGCACGACGCCGCGCGTAAGCACCTCGCCAGCGTGGCCGAGCAGGTCTTCGACCGCTACGCCGAGGCTCCCGTCCGAGTAGGCACCGACCTGGCCGAGCGCTTCCTGCGCACCGGCAACCTCGCCGGCATCACCTCGCAGATCGACCCGCTCGGCCTCGTCCACACCCAGGGCGGCAAGCCGAGCATCCGCGTCGACCACAAGGCGCTGGTCAGCATCCGCGACGCCATCGACCGCGTGGGCGTGATCGAAGGCAAGGCCCTGGCCGACCGCTTTGGCGATGCCCCCTTCGGCTGGTCGGCCGACACCCTGCGTTACCTCGTCGCCGCGATGCTGGTCGCCGGCGAGCTCAAGCTCAAGGCTGGCGGGCGCGAGATCAGCGTCAACGGCCAGCAGGCCATCGAAGCCCTCAAGACCAACAACAGCTTCAAGAACGTCGGCGTCGCGCTGCGCGACGACAAACCCTCGATGGCCATGCTGGCGCTCGCCTCGATGCGCCTCACCGAGCTCTCGGGCGACATGGTGGTGCCGCTCGAAGACGCCATCAGCAAGGCCACCATCAAGCTCTTTCCCAACCTGCAGCAGCGCTACGCGCCGCTGGCGGAGAAGCTGCGTGGCCTCGGCCTGCCCGGCGAGGACCGCCTCGACGCCCTGTCGCGCGACATCACCGACCTGCTGCTCACCGACGCCTCCGACGCGCCGCAGCGCCTGGGCAAGGAAGAATCGGCGCTGTTCGACAGCCTCAAGTGGGCCGCCGAGCTCAAGCTCGCGCTGGAACAAGGGCTCGAGACCACCCTGCGCGAGCTGCAGCAGATCCGCGACGCGATCGCCAGCCTGCCGCACACCGGCACGCCCGCCATCCTGCGTGAAGAACTTGCCGAGCCGCTCGCACAGATCGCCGAGCGCCTGCAGCAGGCCGACTTCTACCGCGCATCCGCGGACCTCGCCTCCCGCCTCACCGAACTGCGCACCCGCATCCGGGCTGCGGTCGAGACGATGCAGGCCGCCCAGGCGACGCGGATCAAGGAGGCGGAGTCCGCCCTGCAGCGTGTGCCCGAGTGGATCGAGTTGAGCCTCCCCGAGCAGCAGGAACTGCTCGGCCAACTCGAAGCGCTCGCGCTGGTCGCCTCCGCCGACCTTGCCGGCCTCAAGGCGCTGATCAACCGCGAGTTCGAGATCCAGGACCAGGTCCAGCAACTGCGTCGCCGCATCGAGCAGCTCGGCCGCGAACGCCTGCAGGCGCGACTGGCCGAGGAACAGGCACCGCTGGGCGTTCACGAAGGCCCCAAGACCATCAAGCGCCGGATCAAGACGCGCGCACGCATCACCGACCTGGCTGCGCTCGACGCGATGATCCAGGACCTGCAGAAGCTGCGCGGTGAGTTGAAGTACGCGCACAGTTTCGAGCTGGACGTGGAGCTGGGCGATTGAGGGGCGCGATGCTTATACCGAAGTTACCCAAAGTTAGCAAAATTCGATAACTCTCAAATGGCATAAGCGTCCGGATGATGCTGCCTCTTCGCTGGGCTAGGGGCCGAAAACTGGTAGTCTATGCAGAAATCTGCACTAAAGAGGCCGGCATGCGTACCACACTCGACATCGACGACAACCTGCTCAAAGAAGCCAAACAACTGGCTGCACGCGAACACACCAGCCTCACCCGGCTCATCGAAGAGGGCTTGGCCGCCCGTCTGCGCAGCGCTGCGAAACCGGAGGGCAGCGGCAGTCGTGTGCGTCTTCCGGTATTTGCTGGTCGGGGTGGCCTGCAAGCTGGCATCCGGGACGCACGCAGCCATCAGGCCATCCTCGATGCCCTCGATGAGCTGGAGGGCCCGCAGTGACGCCCGACGTCAACATCCTGCTCGCCGCGTCGCGGAAGGATCACCCGCACCATGTGCCCGCACTCGCCTGGCTGGAGCAGGCCATCGCGGACAGCGAGACCACGCACGCCCTTGCCGTTCTTCCCATGGTGGCCGCTGGCTTCTTGCGCCTGGCGACCCATCCGCGCGTGTTCGATCCACCTGCGCCGCTGGTGGACGCCCAGGCTTTTCTCGATGCGATCCTGTCGGCACCGGGTGTCAGCATGGTTTCTCTCGGTGGGGAGTGGGCGTACTTCACCGCCCTTTGCGCTCGGCTCGGCCTCACCGGCAACGCCATCCCCGACGCCTGGATCGCCGCGGCCGCGCACCACCATCACCTGCACCTCGTCACCTTCGACAAGGGTTTTCGCAAGCTCCTCAAGCCGAGCATGGTCACCGTGCTCAAGGGCTGACGCGCCCACGCTCACAACAAAGAGAACCCCATGGCCTTCGACGACAAGACCCGTAACCGCCTGCAAAAGCTCGTCAGCGACTGCCGCGGCCTGCTGAGCGCCGAGTTCGCCATCCAGGTGCAGCAGACCTACGGTCTCGACCCCAACAGCGGCGAGGTCACGCCGCTCGATCGCCTCGCCCACCTCTCCGACCGCGAACGCCACACCGCGCAACTGCTGCGCGACACCCTGGCGCACTACCTGGCCGGCGATGAAAACGACAATACAAACCGCATCGCCGCCATCGACCGCATCATCCGCGAGCAGGCCTTCACCGTGCTCAACCGCCTGGCCGCGCTGTTGATGATGGAAGCCCGCGGCCTGCTGCTGCCGGCGGTCAGCCAGGGCCAGCAGTCGCAAGCCTTCGAGCTCTACAAGATGATCGCCGGCAGCGCCCTGGGCGAGACCGGCGACGCCTACCGCGTCTTCCTCTTCAGCCTGTTCGACGAGTTCGCGCACGACCTGCCCGCGCTCTTCGACCGCTTCGCCCCGCAAGGCCAGCTCTTCCCGCGCGAGCCGGCACTGATGCAGCTCATCGCCGCCCTCAACCACCACGAGGTGGCAAGCCTGTGGGCCGAGGACGAGACCATCGGCTGGATCTACCAGTACTTCAACTCCAAGGACGAGCGCAGGAAGATGCGCGAAGCCAGCCAGGCCCCGCGCAACAGCCGCGAGCTGGCGGTGCGCAACCAGTTCTTCACCCCGCGCTACGTGGTGGAATTCCTGGTCGACAACACCCTCGGCCGGCTGTGGTTCAACGCCACCGGCGGGCACACCAGCCTGCGCGAACGTTGTCAGTACCTGCTGGTGAAGCCCGACGAGGCACCGCCCGCCGCCGTCAAGCTGCGCGACCCGCGCACCCTCAAGCTGCTCGACCCGGCCTGCGGCTCCATGCACTTCGGCCTCTACGCCTTCGACCTCTTCCTCGAGATCTACCGCGAAGCCTGGGACTGGGAGCAGACCCACGGCCCCGGCTCGCTCGATCTCTCCACCCACAAGGCGGACGACCTGCGCCCGCTGTGCCAGAGCTATGCGGACGCCGACGCTTTTCTGCGCGACGTGCCGCGCCTGATCATCGAGCACAACATCCACGGCATGGACATCGACCCCCGCGCCGCGCAGATCGCCTCGCTCGCCCTGTGGCTGCGCGCCCAGCGCGCCTGGCATGAGGCCGGCACCACGGCCAAGGACCGCCCCGCGGTCGGCCAAGGCCATGTACTCGCCGCCGTCGCCCCGCCGGCGGAAAAGGAGCTGCGCCAGCGCTTCATGGCCGAACTCGACGGGCTGGATGCCGAGCTCTTCGAGCACACCCTGTTCATGCTCAAGGGCCTGCCGGAGCTCGGCGTGCTGCTGCAGGTGGAGCGCGAACTGCCGCAGCTCATCCGCAAGGTCTTCGGCGAACACGGCAGCCTGTTCAAGGACGCCGACGCCGAGCAATGGACCAAAGCCGAAACCCGCCTGCGCGCCGCGCTCACCGACTTCGCCCAGGCCGCCCGCGCCAGTTACCAGGGCCGGCTGTTCGCGCAGGATGCGCTGCAGGGCCTGCGGCTGATCGACCTGACCCGCGAGGTGTTTGACGTGGTGGTGATGAACCCACCCTTCGGCGCACTCGCCGCCAACACCAAGGACCGCCTCGCCAAAGCCTACCCGCGCAGCAAGAACGACCTGCTGGCAATCTTCGTCGAGCGAGGGTTGGAACTCATGCGCAGCGGCGGCCGGCTGGGGGCGATCACCTCACGCACCTGCTTCTTCCTGTGCAGCTTCCAGAAGTGGCGGGAGGAGATCGTGCTGGGCGTGGCCAAGCCAGAGGTCATGGCCGACCTGGGGCATGGGGTGATGGATGATGCGATGGTCGAAGCGGCGGCCTATGCGCTGGAGAAAGCCTGATGACGATTTTCCTGCGATTGCTCGCTGAGGAGGACAAGGCTGCGGCGCTTGCTGAAAGCTGCACACAGGTACGGCAGGGGGCTGCCGAAGCTAGTTGTTTCGAGGTTGCCCCAGATGCATTCGATGCGGTGCCGGGGAAGCCGTTTGCGTATTGGGTAACCGAGGCTGTTCGCAATGTGTTCAAGACTGTTCCGGGTCTGGAAATGGGTGACAGAACCGCGCGGCAAGGGCTCGCCACAGCCGAGGATTTTCGTTTTGTCCGGTCTTGGTGGGAAATTCCCGGGGCAGGCTGGTATGGGTTTGCGAAGGGCGGCGTCTTTTCCCCGTTTTACGCGGATGTCTATCTGCTCACTAAGTGGGCTCAGGAAGGTGCAGAGATCAAGGCAGGTATTTGTCGGCGCTACCCGTATCTGAATGGGAACGCGGAGTTTGTTGCGAAGAACCCACAGTTCTACCTTCGCCCTGGCCTCACCTGGCCCCGCCGGACTACCAGTGGTTTGAGCATGCGCGCAATGGCTACAGGCTGCATTTTTGCTGACAAAGGTCCTGCAGCGTTCGTCGAGGATGACAATCCGAGCAAACTGCTGGCACTCCTCGCCTTTGCCAACAGTCGCGCGTTTGGCTTGTTAGTGTCGCTGCAATTGGCAGCCGCTGACGCAGCCGCGCGCTCCTACGAAGTCGGTGTGATACAGCGCACTCCCGTGCCCGACCTTACCTCCGAGTACAGCGCCCAACTCACCACACTCGCCCACCGTGCCTGGTCGCTGAAGCGCAGCCTCGACACCGTCACCGAAACCTCCCACGCCTTCCTGCTGCCGCTCGCCCTGCGACAGGCGCAGGCCGAACGCCTGGGCGCATTCGAACCGCCCGCGATCGAAGCCGAGCTCGCCCGCATCCAGGCCGAGATCGACGACATTGCCTTCGACCTTTACGGTTTCTCCGACGCCGACCGCGCTGCGGCACTGGGCGGCAGCGGCGGCGAAGCCAGCGACGGCGAGGCCGCCGAGGACGCGGACGCCGAGGGCGACGAGGACGAAGCCGCCGACGACACCCCGAGCACCGACGCGCTGCTGTCCTGGGCCCTCGGCGTCGCCTTCGGCCGCTTCGACATCCGGCTCGCCACCGGCGAACGCGCCGCCCCGCCCGAACCCGAGCCCTTCGATGCGCTGCCCGCGAAAAGCCCCGGCATGCTGCCCGACGGCGACCCGCCTTTCCATGCCCACGCCGGCATCCTGGTGGACGACCCCGGCCATGCCCACGACCTGGTCCGCATCGCCGAGCGCGTGCTGGAGCGGGTGGACATGCCGGTGCCGGCCGAGCTGCGCCGCTGGCTGCAGAAGGACTTCTTCCCCTTCCACCTGCAGCGCTACTCCAAGAGCCGCCGCAAGGCGCCGATCTACTGGCCGCTGTCCACCGCCTCCGGCAGCTACACCCTGTGGCTGTACTACTCCAGCCTCACCAGCCAGACGCTGTACTCCGCCATCAACGACTTCGTCGAACCCAAGCTCGCCGAGGGCGAAACCGAAGCCGCCACCCTGCGCAGCAAAGGCAGCGCCCGCAGTCGCGACGAGGAAAAACGCCTCGAAGCCCTGACCACGCTGCAAGCCGAACTGCGCGACCTGCGCGACCAGCTCCAGGCCGTCGCCCCGCAGTACCAACCCAAGCACGATGACGGCGTCCAGATCACCGCGGCCCCGCTGTGGCCGCTGTTCCGCCACAAGCCGTGGCAGAAAGTGCTCAAGGACACCTGGGCCAAGCTGGAAAAAGGCGACTACGACTGGGCCCACCTGGCCATGACCTACTGGCCCGAGCGCGTGCGCGAGAAGTGCCGGCACGACAAGTCGCTCGCGATCGCGCATGGGCTGGAAGAACTGTATGTGGAGCCGCCGGCGGTGCCGAAGGGCGTGCGTGGTCGCAAGAAGAAAGGAGAGATCGCATGAGCAGATCATTGCGGCAGCTTGGTCGTGGCAGGGCCGACATGGATGTGCCGCGCATCGAGTCCTTGAGGGTGGAAAACTACCGCGCCTTGCGCCGAGTCGAGTTCGACAAGCTCACGCCGATGACGGTGCTGCTCGGGCCGAACGGGAGCGGCAAATCCACCGTTTTCGATGTCTTCAACTTCCTGTCGGAGTGCTTCCAGTTCGGTCTGCGCCACGCGTGGGACCGGCGGGGTCGCGGCAAGGAGCTCAAGACACGTGGTTCCAGCGGTCCGATCGTGTTCGACCTCAAGTATCGCGAGCACCGCGACATGCCGGTGATCACCTATCACCTGGCGATCGACGAGGGGAGCAAAGGCCCCGAGGTGGTCGAAGAGTGGCTGCAATGGCGGCGCGGTACGCGCGGGCGGCCTTTCCGGTTTCTCGAGTTTGCGCGTGGGGAGGGCTCGGCGGTCAGTGGCGAGATGCCCGATGAGGACGACAAACGCATTCCGCAGAAATTGCGCTCGCCGGACCTCATCGCCGTGAGCACGCTTGGGCAGTTCTCCGACCACCCGCGGGTGGCGGCGCTGCGCGAGTTCATCACCGACTGGTATGTGTCCTACCTCTCCATCGACCAGACCCGCAGCCAACCCGAGGCGGGCCCACAGGAGCGGCTGAGCAAGGGCGGCGAGAACCTGCCGAACGTGATCCAGTACCTGAAGGAGCAACATCCCGACCGACTCGAGAAGATCTTCGAGGTGCTTCGACAGCGCATTCCTCGGCTTGAGCGCGTCGAGGCCGAGCCCATGCCGGATGGACGCTTGCTGCTGCAGATCAAGGACGCGCCGTTCGAGCAGCCGGTGCTATCGCGGTTTGCGTCGGACGGCACGATGAAACTGCTGGCTTACCTCACGGTGCTCTACGACCCCGAGCCGCCGCGCTTCATCGGCATCGAGGAGCCGGAGAATTTCCTTCATCCGAAACTGTTGCCCGAGCTGGCCGAGGAGTGCCGTGCGGCCGCCGAACGTTCGCAGCTGCTGATCACCAGCCATTCGCCCTTCCTGCTCAATGCGATGCGGCCGGAAGAGGTACGGATCCTGTACCGCGATGAGCAGGGCTACACGCAGGCGGTGCGGGCGATCGACATCCAGGGCATCAGCGAGTTCATGCGCGAGGGCGCCAGTCTGGGCTATCTGTGGATGGAGGGTCATTTTGGTTTGGGAGACCCGTTATCCAACCAGGGGGCGCCCCGCTTCAAGCAACGGGAGCGTCGCTGATGCTGAAACGCCTGATTGCACTTGTCGAAGAACATTCGATGGCGGTTGCACTCGAGGGACTGCTACCACAGGTGTTGCGGGGCGCCGAGTTCGAGATCAGACCCTTTCAGTGCAAGGACGACCTCCTGAAAAGGTTGCCGGAGCGTCTGCGCGGGTATGCGCACTGGCTGCCGCAAGAGTGCGCCATCCTGGTGCTGGTCGATCGGGACGACGATGATTGCCTGGTGCTGAAGCAGCGCCTGGAGAACATCGCGGCGGAGGCCGGCTTGCTGAGCAAGACGACGGCCGGTCCGGAACGGCGTTTTCAGGTGGTGAACCGGATCGTGGTGGAGGAGCTGGAGTCCTGGTTCTTCGGTGATTGGCCGGCCGTCCGTGCGGCCTACCCGGGGGTGCCGGAGACGGTGCCGCAGAAGGCAGGCTATCGCGATCCGGATGCGATTCGGGGTGGCACCTGGGAGCAACTGGAGCGCATCCTTCAGCGCGCGGGGTATTTCAAGAGCGGCCTGCGCAAGAACGAGCTGGCGCGCGCGGTCTCGGCGCACATGCAGCCGGAGCGCAACACGTCGAAGAGCTTTCAGGCTTTTCGGTCTGCGCTGCAGCTTGCCGAGGAGTGGCAGTGAGCGGGCTGATGTTTGCCGGTTCGGGTGTGTGGCGTCATCCATGAGGAGGTCGGCAAGCTCGCCGCAGATGAAGATCCGCTGACGCCGATCACCGTGCTGCTGGAGCCGAACGGCAGTGGCAAGTCCACCGTGTTCGACGTGTTCAGTTTCTTGTCCGAGTGCTTTCAGTTCGGCTTGCACCCGTGCAACTAGATGCTGTGCGTCGTTTGTACTAACATTGCGGCGATTGATCCAACCCAAGAGGTGCTGCCATGACTGCCGTTGCATCGTCGCCTTCCGGCCGCTCTGCCCGGCTTGGGCTGCGCGCCACCCCCGAACAAGAGGTGGTGCTGCGCCGTGCCGCCGAGGTGGCCCACAAGTCGCTGACCGACTTCATCCTTGACAGCGCATGCCTGGCCGCCGAGCAGACCCTGCTCGATCAACGATTGTTCATGGTCTCGGGCAAGCAGTATCAGGCCCTGATGGATCTGCTGGAGCGCCCCGAACAGGCCAATGAGGGCGTGCGCGACTTGTTTGCCCGCAAGGCACCCTGGGATGCAAAGTGATGCTGCGCGCACCGGAGCCTTTGGCCGCGCAGCATCGGCTGGACGGTTTTGATTGCGGCAAGCCCGCGCTGAACGACTGGCTTTTGCGCCATGCCCGCCAGGCGCAAGGTAGTGGCTCGGCCAAGACCTTCGTCGTTGCCGAGGATGACGGCCGCGTGGCGGGCTACTTCAGCCTGACCGTGGGGCAGGTCGATACGCTGGACGCGCCGGAGCGCATCCGCAAGGGGATGGGGCAGTACCCTTTGCCAGTGGTGATCCTGGCGAGGCTGGCGGTATCCATTCACGATCGGGGGCGAGGTATCGGCTTTGGCCTGCTGCAGGATGCGATCCGCCGCACGATGCTGATTGCCGAGCAGGCCGGTATCCGGGCCATGCTGACCCACCCCATCGATGACGAAGCGGCGAGGTTCTACTCCCGGTTCGGGTTCATCGCGTCACCGTTGCGCGAGCAGCAATTGCTGCTGCTCTTGAAGGACGCCCGGCGCTGGGTAGGCTGATCCGTGACTCGACTCACTGCCGACCGTCACCATCGGGAGGCCATCAGGCACAAGCTGCGTAGTCGCTCGTACATGATCTACAAGAAGACAAGAACCGCATGAGTATCGAGACCTTCATCCGCCAGGACATCCTCGCCCCCCGCCTCGCGAAGCGCGGCGTGCTGGTGGTGTACGACCCGCAGCACCGTTACCGCGCCGTGTGCCAGGGCATGGAGGACGAGCAGTGCCGGGTGGTCGATGCCAGCGAGAGCAGCATCCTCAGCCGCGAAGCGGCGAGCCAGGCTCTGGTGGCGCTCGGCAAGGGGGCGCTGAACGGGCTGGTGATCTATGTGCCAGCGCCCGCGCCGGTGGCGGACGAAGAGCGCCAGCGCGACCCGTTCGCCGCTTTTGCCGTCTGCGGCGAGACCTTCCCGAACGGTGACAGCGACAGCTTCGAGAGCCTGTGCCTGAAGGCGAAGCCGGATCACGGCATGGCGATCCGCAAGCTCTTCGAGGCGGCGTCGAACCCGAGCTTTGCGGTCATCGATGCCGTGGGCGGCGGCCTGGGCTGGCCCAACCTGCGAGCGCTGCTCGGGGTCGAGTCCGGGCGCGACATCCTGCTGGCGCTGCTGGCGCCCAGCCCGCGGCAGGACGAGGCCTTGAAGGGCTCGGAGGCGTGGGTGGCCGAGGCGCGCGATCTGCTCAAGACAAGCCTGGGCCTGGCGCTGAAGACGCGCGGCAAGACCTGGTCGTCGATTGCCGACGAGTTGTGGCGCTTCGTGCTGTTCAGCGAGTTCGTGTTCGATCTGCCCGAGGCGCTGCCGGCCGCACTGGCCGACATTCCGCAGGCGCCGGTGAGCGCACGCCCGGTGATCGAGGGTTTGTGCGAGGACCTGCGCAACGACCGCCGCACGCAGTCCATCTACATCGATCGCGCCGAGGAGATCGAGCGCGAGCTGTCCTTGCCCGCGCACTGCCAAAGCCTCAAGAATCTGGGTCAGCGCGATACCTTCCCCTTCGAGGAGCGCACCTTCCTGGCCAACGCCATCGAGGCCAGCCTGCGCGACGACATCGACCTGGTGCGGACGATCCTGGCGCAGCACGAGCGCTCGGTGTGGACCGGCAAGGGCGAGAGCCGGGCGCAATGGGATCTGGTGCGCGCTGCCGTGGAGTTGTCGCTGGCCTGCGAGGATCTGGACCGCCAGTTGCCCGACCACGCACAGAACCTGGAGCGCCTGCTCGCCTTCTACGTCGGCGCGCTGCGCGAGGTCGATCGCCTGCACCGCGAGTTCGAACAGGCGGTTAGCGACTTCGACTGGCAGGACACCCACAGCACGATGACGCCGATCAAGCAGCAAGCCCGCAAGCGCTACGGCAAGCTGGTCGAGCGGGTGCAGAGGGTGTTCACCCGCCACCTGCAGGCGAGCGGCTGGCCGCTGCCCGATTACCTGTCCAACGCCGATGTGTTCGATCGCGTGGTGGCGCCCAAGCTGCAGCACAACGGGCACCGCGTGGCCTACCTGATGATCGACGCCCTGCGCTTTGAACTAGGCGTCGCGCTGGAAAAGCAGCTCGCCGAGGACGGCGTGGTCGAGTTGAAGCCGGCGTTGGCGCAACTGCCCAGCGTGACCCCCGTCGGCATGGCCAGCCTGCTGCCGGGTGCGGGACAGTCGCTGACGCTGCGCAAGCAGGGTGACAGCATCGTGCCGGTGCTGGGCGACCAGGCCGTCACGACGGTGGCGCAGCGCATGGAGGTTTTCCGGCGGCGCTATGGCCAGCGTTTTGCCGAGGGGCGCCTGGAAGACTTCGTGCGCGACCGCGTCGACTTCGGCAAGGACGTGGACCTTCTGGTGCTGCGCGCGGTCGAGATCGACAGCCACTTCGAGAACCATCCGGACACCGCGCCGGCCGAGATCACCAACGCCCTCAAGCGCATCCGCAAGGCCATCCACAAGCTGACCCAGCGCGGCTTCAACGAGGTAGTGATCGCGACCGACCACGGCTTCTTCATGAACACCCATGCCGGCGCAGGCGACGTGTGCGTCAAGCCCGCCGGCAACTGGATCGCGGTGCACGAGCGCTGCGCGCTGGGCGACGGAAGCGCCGATGCCCACCACTTCGAGATGAGCGCGGACAAGCTCGGCATCCGGGGCGACTTTGCCCGCCTTGCCGGGCCGCTCAGCCTGGCGGCGTATCGCGCCGGCCTGCTCTACTACCACGGGGGTGCGTCGCTGCAGGAGTGCGTGGTGCCGGTGATCACGATGCAGTTGAAGGCCGCCGAGCAACCCTCCTTGACGCAGGCTGCGGTGGCGCTGCGCTACAAGAACGGCGCTAAACGGGTGACGACGCGGGTGCCGGTGATCGATCTGGCGGTGGATGCGGCCGACATGTTCTCGACCGAGAGCGTGTTCGAGATCCTGCTGGAAGCGCACAACGCCAAGGGCGATGTGGTCGGCGAGGCCAAGGCCGGCGGCGCGGTGAACCCGGCCACTGGCACGCTGACCCTGCGCGCGGGCGAGAAGGCCCAAGTGACGCTGAAGATGCAGATGGAGTTCGAGGGCAAGTTCAAGGTCAAGGCCCTGAACCCGAAGACCAACGCGATCTACGCCCAGATCGAGCTCGAAACCGACTACGCGGTTTGAGTGATGGAGCCACCCGGAGAGGGACTTGATTGATGGACACCCTGGACGAGAAGCTGACCTCGATCTTCGACGGCAAGGTCGTGCGCAAGGACTTGCTGCACCGGATCAAGAAAGGCACCAACGTGCCGACCTTCGTGCTGGAATTCCTGCTCGCGCGCTTCTGCGCGAGCGACGACGCGGCGGAGATCCAGGCCGGCATGGAGGCGGTGCTCGACACGCTCAACGAGAACTACGTGCGCCCCAACGAGGCCAATGCGGCGCAGTCGCGGGTGGCGACCAAGGGCAAGCATCGTTTCATCGACAAGGTGCACGTCAATTACGTCGAGAAGGACCGCCGGCACTGGGCAGCACTGGAGAACTTCGATTCGCGCCGGGTGGCGATCAGCGAGAAGTTCTACCGCGACAACGACCGCCTGCTGCAGGGCGGGCTGTGGGCCGAGGTGACGATTGCGTTCAACGAGATCGAGGAAGACGGCTACACCTTCTACGTCGAGGACCTGCGCCCGATCCAGCTCGCCCGCTTCGACTTCGAGCGCTACAAGGAAGGTCGCGCACAGTTCAGCCGTGACGAATGGCTGGACGTGATCCTGCGCTCGGTCGGCCTGGAGCCGGCCAAGCTCAGCCACCGGGTGAAGATGCACTTCGTCGCCCGCCTGGCGCCGCTGATCGAAGCCAACTACAACTTCATCGAGTTGGGGCCGCGAGGCACCGGCAAGTCCTACTTCTTCAGCGAGTTCTCGCCCTACTCGACGCTGATCAGCGGTGGCCAGGCCACCAAGGCGACGCTGTTCTACAACAACCAGCGCCGCAAGATCGGCCTGGTCGGCTACTGGGACACGGTCGCCTTCGACGAGGTCGGCGGCATCAAGGTGAAGGACCAGGACACCATCCAGATCATGAAGGACTTCATGGCCAACGGGCGCTTCTCCCGCGGCGTGGAGGTGATCGCCGACGCATCGATGGCCTTCGTCGGCAACCTGGACCTGTCGGTCGAGCAGATCGTGCATTCTGAAGTGTACGACCTGTTCCAGCCGCTGCCCAAGGAGTTCGACCTCGCGGTGCAGGATCGCTTTGCGTGCTATCTGCCGGGCTGGGAGATGCCCAAGAACAGCAGCGAGTTCCTGACCAGCCACTACGGCTTCATCACCGATTACCTGGCCGAGGCCTTCCACCACCAGCTCAAGCAGACCAACCGCTACGAGGAGGTCAGCAAGCGGATCAGGCTCGGAAAGTCGGTCGAAGGCCGTGACGAGAAGGGCATCAAGAAGACGGTGTGCGCGTTCATCAAGATCCTGCACCCGCACGGCCCGCCCGCGGACGCCGAGTTCGACGAGTACGTCGCCTACGCCGTGGAGATGCGCCGCCGGGTGAAGGAGCAGATGAACAAGCGCAAGACGGACGACGAGTTCGGGCGCATCAATCTCTCGTTCATCGACAGCGCGGGTGAGGAGGTGGTGGTGCATTGCCCCGAGTCGCGCGCTGCCACGGCGACCCAGGAGCCGAGTCGGCGCAACATTCATGCTGCGGGCGCGCCGGTGCAGGAGGCGGCGACGATGGCTACGCACGCGCCGGCATCTTCGATCGCATCCGCCGCTCCGCTCGAACCGACGCCCGCGGTCGCTGCGCCACAGCCTGAATTGGCAGAGCAACGCTTCACCATCCACTACGGCGACACCGGCTACAGCTACGAGAGCATCGTGCTGCCCTACCTGAAGGGCGCGAAGGCGATCGAGATCGAAGATCCCTACATCCGCGCCAACCACCAGATCCAGAATTTCGTGCGCTTCTGCGAGGCCGCGATCAAGTCGCCTACGGTACGCACGATCACCCTGACGACGAGCTACGACGCGGACACGGACGTGAAGAACGTGTCCGACCGGCTCGCCGAACTGCAGCAGAGCCTGCTGGAGCTGGATGTGGCGCTGGAGGTGAAGATCAACGAGAACCTTCACGACCGTGAGATCCGCATCGACACCGGCTGGGTGATCAAGATCGGGCGCGGGCTCGACTTCTTCCAGAGGCCGGATAGCTGGTACGGGATCGGATCGAACGACCTCAGCCTGCGGCGCTGCCTGGAGACGAAGGTGGATATTTTCAGGTCTGCTTGAAGCTCAGCCTTTGCAACGCGGACGAGCGCTCGAGACCAAGGCCCGGATGCTCGTTGAACGTAACACCTGGGTGCGATGATCCAGGTTCCCCAACGCATGGATCCCCCGATGAGCGACAAACTTCCCCTGCGCGCCCGCAACTTCCCGTCTGCCGAGGACGAGGCCAGGGCCGCCCAGCCGCAGGGCCGCTACGACGGCCCCGGCAGTTCCTTCCGCATGGCCTTCACCGACACCGAGTTCCTGCTGCGCGAGGAGTTGCGCCCGGTGCGGCTGCAGCTCGAGCTGCTGAAGGCCGAGCTGGTGCAGCAGGAGCAGGGTGTCGAATCGACCGTGGTGGTGTTCGGCAGCGCGCGCTTCAAGGCGCCGGAGGTGGCGGCGCAGATGCTCGAGGACGCGGTGGCGAGCCGCGACGAGGCGGCCATCCGGCGTGCGCAGCAGATGGTGAAGAACGCGCGCTGGTACGAGGAAGCGCGCCGCTTCGGCGAGCTGGTCACGCGCGAGGCGGACGCGCTAGGCGAGCCGGTGATCGTCGCCACCGGCGGCGGGCCGGGCATCATGGAGGCGGGCAACCGCGGCGCCTTCGAGGCCGGCGGGCGCAGCATGGGGATGAGCATCTTCCTGCCCTTCGAGGAGGCGCCCAACCCCTACATCACGCCCGAGCTGTGCTTCCAGTTCCACTACTTCGCGATCCGCAAGATGCACTTCCTGATGCGCGCGGTGGCGCTGGTGAGCTTCCCCGGCGGGCTGGGCACGCTCGACGAGCTGTTCGAGGTGCTCACGCTGACCCAGACGCGCAAGATCCGCCGCCGTCCGATCGTGCTGATCGGGCGCGACTTCTGGCAGCGCCTGATCGACTTCGACGTGCTGGTCGAACACGGCGTGATCAGCCCGGAGGACAAGAACCTGTTCCATTACGCAGAGACCGCCGAGGAGGCGTGGGACGCGATCAAGGCCGCCTACAGCGGCGACAACCCCTCGCTGACGGCGCGGCAGCTGAAGGGGAACTGAGGGGGCTGCCGGGCGGAACCGGGGCGTCCCGACCGATGGCACATCGATGAACACGCCGACGCCCGCAATTCTCTTCGTCCATGGCCTGTGGATGCACGGCTGCGTGTTCGCGCTGCACCGGCGCCGGCTGCGGGTGCTGGGCTGGAACAGTGAGACGTTTTCCTACCCGTCGTTGCGCGGCTCGCTGGAAGCTGCGGCGGATGGCCTGGCGGCCTGCATCGCGGGCTTCGACCAGCAGTCGGTGCATCTGGTCGGGCACAGCCTGGGCGGCTGCGTGGTGCTGAACATGCTTGCGCGCCACCGGCCGCAAGGCATCGGGCGCGTGGTGCTGCTCGGATCGCCGGTGCTCGGCTCCTACCCGGCGCAGCGCATCCTGCGCGTGCCGCTGCTGCGCCATGCGCTCGGCCGGGTGCTGCCGCAATGGCTCGCGCGGGCGCGGCCCGAGGTGGCGCAGGACTATGAGATCGGCGTGGTCGCCGGCAGGTGGCCGGTCGGCCTCGGCCGCCTCGTGCCGGGGCTGGAGAAGCCCAACGACGGCATGGTGACGGTGGCGGAGACGCGCTGGCCGGGCGCGCGCGACCACATCGTGCTGCCCGTCACCCACCTGCAGATGCTGTGGTCGCGCGCCTGCCTGGTGCAGGCCGTCCGCTTCCTCGATACCGGCGCCTTCGACCACGGCGCCCCGCGACGCTGACGCCGGCTTTTCGGCGTCCGTCGCGGCGGTGAAGGGGGCGAGTCGCGCGGGGCCCAGCTGTCGCACCCCGCGTCGGCGCTGCCCGTCTCACAGCGCGTCGCGGATCTCCTCCAGCGCCTTGCGCAGCGCGGGCAGGTCCTGGCCGAGCAAGGCGATCAGGCAGTCCAGGTTCTCGATCACCGAGGCGCGTTCGCGCGGGCTCGCGCCGCGGGTGATCACCCCGCGATAGCCGTCGCGGATGCGCTCGGCGATCTCCGCGCACGGGGCCGGCAGGCTGGTCGCGCGCCGCGGCCGCGGACGGGCCGCGGGCGTGCCGATGCAGCGCTCGAGCAGGCGCACGAGCTCCAGGTCGGCGAGCGCGGCGCCGTCCCAGAAGTCGGGCTCGCGCTCGTAGCGCGCCTGCAGGGCGGCCTGCAGGCGGGCGATGTCGGCTTCCAGTCCCTGCCGCCAGGCGTCCGGGCGTCCGGGATCCAGCCGCCCGGCGAGTAGCGCGGCGCTTGCCCAGTTGGTGAAGGGGTAGGCCTCCTGCCGGCCGCCCCGCTCGAAGGACTGCCGGTAGGCGGCGGCGCAGGCGTCGAGCGCGGCCAGGCGCTCCGCCGGGTCGGACTCGGCGGCCAGCGCGCGCCGCTTGTGGGCGCTGCCGAGCAGGTCGAGGCGTTCGGCAGTGGGCGCGCGCTCGCACAGCTGGGTGAGGTCGGCGATCGCACGCGCCATCAGCTCGCCGCGCGCCCGGGTTTCGTCTGCGGTCTCGGCCGCGCCGCGCGCACGGCGCGAGCGCCACAGCTCGGCGGCATGGCGGGCGCGGAAGTTGGCGAGCTGCTCGATGGCGCGCAAGAGGCAGTTGCCATTGGCGGCGCTCAGCGCGGTGACGAGGGCGTCGATCGCAGCTTCCCAGAAGCGCGCCTCGCCCCAGGCGAAGCCGAGCGCGGCAGCGACGTCGGCGCGCGCCAGCCAGCGCGCTCGCTCGGCCTCGGGGATGCGCGCCAGCAGGCGGTTGATGCGCGCGGCGGTGGCGTCGTCGCGGCCCTCGGCGCCGGGGCCGGCGCGCAGCCACTGGGTGAGGTTGTCGAGTTCGGCCACCAGTTCGTCGGGCGCATGGAAGGGCAGGCGCTGGCGCTGGCGCTGCGGGCCGTTGCGCTGCAGGGTGTAGGCCGGGTCGCCGTAGCACTGGTAGGCGCCCCAGGTGTTCACCCCGGGGAAGCGCAGCCACACCTCCTCGCGCGCCGCGCGCACCGCCTCGCCGAAGGCCTCGCCGTCGAGCATGCGGCGGTAGAAGGCGTCGGCGAAGGCGAGCGCGGCGGCGTCGTGCACCGCCCAGCCCGCCGCCACCACCGCGCGCACGCCCATGCGGATGAAGTGCATGCCGAGGTTGGCGGCGAGCGCGCCGCGGTCGGTGCCGGGCCCGGGCTTGCCGAGGTGGCAGCAGTTGATGAAGACCAGCTCCGGCACCCAGCGCATCTGCTCGATGTCGCCGGGGGTGAGGAAGATGTCGCGGCCGATGACCATGCCCGAGACCTTGAGCGGTGCCCCGTCCTTGCCGGGGGCCGCACACGGGCGCTCGGCGCGCGGTGGCAGCGCGTAGTCGTGCTCGCCGTGGCCGGCCAGGTGCAGGATGCGCCAGGCGTCGCCGTGCAGGCGCTCGATGATCTTGTCGGCACGGCGGTCGATGCAGTCCTCCACCTGCCAGCCGTGGCCGCGCAGCAGGTCGGCGACCTTGAACGCCTCGTGCTGGGCGCCGGGCAGGGGCGGGAAGGCGTCCCAGCCTTCGAGGTCGGGGTTGCCGACCACCAGCGCGCGGGCTTCGAAGGCGTGCGCCGGGCGCGGGCGGAAGTCCGCGGTGCGCAGCTGGCGCACCAGCCCGGCATTGACCGCGGGCGGGCGGCCGTTGTCGCTCCAGCGGTTCTCCAGCAGCTCCCAGGGGTAGCGCGCCGAGCATTCGTCCACCAGCAGCACCAGGTCGCCCTGGCGCGGCGCGGCTTCCTTGAGGCGCAGCGGCAGCAGCATCTCATAGAGCGTGCGCGCGGCCTCGGGGTTGGCGCTGGGCGAGCTGGAGGCGGCGCGGATGAAGGCGTCGGCGAGCGCGAGCTGGCCGGTGGCGAGCGTCTCCTCGGCGCGCGCGCGGTCGGTGGTGAAGATGAAGCGCAGCGCGTTGCGGCGGCCGTCCTCGTCTACGATCTCGAGCCGGTGCCACCACTCCGGGGCCTCGTCGAAGCGCACCCGGCGGCGGCCGGCACGGCCCGCCTCCACCACCTGCGCGGGCCAGCGCACCGCGGCGGCGATCTGGCCGTTGGCGAGGATCGCATGCAGGCTTTCGGCGGCGGAGATGGCGACGTCGGCGAACAGCTCGATGAACTCCAGGCGGTCGATGGCGACCGGGTTGTCGAGGCGGGTCTCCTGCAGCTGGGCGTTGGCGGCGATCGCCGCGCGCAGGATGGCCTCGAGCGAATCGCGCGTGGTCAGCGCGCCGGCGCCGGTGCCGACCAGCAGGCAGGACACCGCGGCGCTGCGCGTGCCGCCCGCCGGGCCGAAGCGCGCGTTGGGCCACTGCGAGATCTGCAGCGCGTAGTCGAGCAGCGCCGCGCGCACCCCGGCCTCGAGCAGGCCGGGGGTGAGCTCGCCGACCTGGCCCAGACCGACCACGATCGCGCCCTCGGGCTTGGCATGGCGGCGCACGTTGAAGAACAGCGCGCAGGTGTCGAGCCGGCCGGGGTAGAGGCCGAGCTCGAGCCGGCGCGACAGCGCGCCGCCGAGCTGGCGGTCGAGGGTGGCTTCAGCGCTGACGATGGTGTCGCCGTGGTAGTGGCCGACCAGCACCGGATGGCGGGCGTAGGACAGGTCGCCGTGGCGGATGCCGATCTCGATCAGCGGCGCCGCCGGGCGCAGCGCCGACGGCGCCCGCCGCAGCCCGCCGCCGAACCCCAGGCTGCGCAGCTCGTCCTCGCCCGGCAGGCCGTCGGCCGGCGGCGTGGCGGGGAGCTCGAAGCGCGCCGGCTGATCGCCGCCGGCGCGGGCGCGCAGCGGAGGCGTCGTGCGCAGGCGGGTGGTGGTGCCGGTCTGCAGCAGGTCGAGGTAGGCGGGGAAGGCCTGCTGCTGCACGCACAGCGCGTCGTGGGCGGTGTCCTCCAGGTACCACATCGGCACGCCGTCGAGCCGGCCCGAGGCCCAGCTCACCGTGCCGTCGCCTTCGGCGCTGGCGATGAAGGCCAGGCGCTTGCGGCCGGCGAGCCAGGCCAGTTCGTCGGCGGGGTTGGCGAAATCGTAGTCGGCGAACTGGTAATCCACGATCGTGGCCGGCTGGCTGCCGGCGACGTAGCACATGTGCGCCGCATCGGCGCGCGCCGCGCGCAGCCGCGCCCAGGTCTCGCGCGCGGCGCGCAGCACCGGCGCCTGCACCGTCTTCCAGTGCGGCTGCAGGGTGTCGTGCAGGGTGCGCCAGCGCGCCGGATCGGCGAAGTCGGGGTCGGACGCGGCGAAGGGCAGCAGTTCGACCAGGCCGGGGTAGTCGCGCACCAGGTCGACGATGTCGTCCATGCCGCGGGTGAAGTCGAGCAGGGCGAGCCGCGCCTCGGTCGGGTTGGTGCCGGTGAGCCAGCGCAGGGCCTCGTACGAGCCGGCGTTGGGCGTGCCCAGCATCAGCAGCCGGCTGCCGGGCAGGCGGGTGATCCGCGCCCACAGCGCCGCGCCGCGGCCGCCGTCGGCGATCATCGCCCGCACCACCAGGCCGCCCATCGAGTGCGCGACCAGATGCACCGGCTGCGCGGCCTGCTCGGCCTGCGGCAGCCATTGCTCGAGCGCGTTCGCCAGGCGTGCGGCGGCCTCGCGCACCGACAGCCGCCAGTCGTAGGGGAACAGCTCGACGCGATGGCTGGCGGCGAGGAATTCGATCAGCGGTGCGTAGAAGTCGTCGATCAGGTGCCCGGCGGCGACGTCGGGGCGGTCGATCGCGATCTCGCCCAGGCCGCCGCGCAGCAGGGCGCCGTAGTCGAGCCAGATCGGCCGCCCGCCGGCCGACAGCCCGCTGCCCATGGTGCCGGGCAGCACCACCGCGAGCGGGCGCGGCCCGGCCTGCTGCTGGCTGCGCGCCACCGCCTCGCGCCAGCGCGGCGGGGTGTGCGGCGCGGCGGCGATCGGCAGGAAGCCGGCCGCGTCGTCGTCGCGGCGGGTGAGCCCGGCGAGCAGCCAGCGCACGCTGTCCGGATTGTGGAAGTAGCTGAAGTGATTGACCTGCGCGCCGCGGTCGAGGCGGAAGCGCGCGCCGCCCTCGGGCCGGCGCAGGCCGCCCGACATGGCGCCGGTATTGACCACCAGGTCGTGGTCGGCACCGTAGAACCAGTCGGTGACCAGCAGCTTGATCTTCTGCCACGGCGAGTCGCCCTCGACGTCGCCGGCGATGACGCTGAGGTCGGCGGCGGAGACGAGCTCCGGATGATGCAGCAGCCGGGTCAGGGCCGAGCCCGGCATCATCGCCTCCAGGCCGGGCAGGGTGCGCGGGTCGGTGCGCTCCTTGACCACCGCGAGCAGGAACTCGAGCGCGTCGGCGAAGGGGCTCTCGCCCAGCGCCCGGCCGGCGAGGAAGTTCAGCATCGACAGCCAGCGGTCGAGCCGCCCGGAGGCAAGCGTGGTGCCGCGCGCCGGGCAGGCCACGCGCACGAAGCGGGTGATCCGGATCTGGCGGGTGACGAGTTCGCCGACGAGCGCGAGGAGCGCGTCGCGGTCGGCAGCGTAGGCGGCGTCGCGCTCCTTGGCTTCGTCCGGGGACAAGGGCAGCAGGCCGAGCTGCTCGGCGATCGTGCGGTCGGCGGCGAACAGCTGCGCGAGTCGCGCATTGTCGAGCCGTGCCGCCACGCCCTCGCACTGGCCGAGGCACAGCAGCTCGCCGACCAGCCCGCCGCGCGAATGGCTGACCAGGTGCAGCTGCGCGCCCGCGGGCAGGCGGCGCACCAGCGCGAGTGCGTTGGCGACCGGGCTCTCGGTCAGGCTGCGGTGCTCGTAGGCGAAGGCGCGGCCGGGATACGCGGCGGCCAGGCGCGTGCGCGCGTCCAGCCCGGCGGCGTTGTCCGCCGCCCACAGCTTGCCGAAGCTGCCCCGGGTGCTGGAGGCGGTGCCGTGC
>JARRBR010000023.1 GCA_029982755.1 Rhodocyclaceae bacterium | reverse complement strand
GAGCGGATCGGCGTGCCGCGGGGCCGTCTTCAGTCGAGTCGGGCGTATCGTCCGGGCTTCAGTTCTTCTGCACCGGCGGGTGCATCACCTCGGGCGCAACCCCGCCGCGATCGACGCCGATGTCCTGCTTGACCGGCGGCAGCGAGTGGGCGATGCCCTTGTGGCAGTCGATGCAGGTCTTGCCTTCCGCGAAGCCGGCCTGGTGCATCTGGTTGGAACGGCGGCCCTGCACCGAGTAGTCGAAGTACTCGTAGTTGTGGCAGTTGCGGCACTCCTGCGAGTTGTTCGCCTTCATGCGGTTCCATTCGTTCTGCGCCAGGCGCGGACGTTCCTGGGCGAACTTCTCCGGCGTGTCGATGGTGCCCATCACCTTGCCGTACAGCTCGCGCGAGGCCTTGATCTTGCGGATCATCTTCGGCCCCCACTCCTTGGGCACGTGGCAGTCCGGGCAGGTCGCGCGCACACCGGTGCGGTTCTGATAGTGGATGGTGTTGCGATATTCCTTGAAGACGTTTTCCTCCATCTCGTGGCAGGAAATGCAGAACTTCTCGGTGTTGGTCATCTCCAGGGCCCAGTTGAAGCCCCCCCAGAAGACCACGCCCAAGGCGACGAGCAGCACGACGGCGCCCCAGCCTGCACCGCGGATGCGCCGCATCAGGCTCTTGTTGTTGTCGGTCATGACTTTCCCCGTTTATCGACGCTTCAGCGCAGCCCTTCCGCGCGCTGGAATTTGTTCGCCACCAGCGGTTTGGCGTCCGTCTGCGGCACATGGCACTGCATGCAGAAGTAGCGCCGCGGCGAGATGTTCGACAGTTCGCCGCCGTCGCGGTCCTTGAAGTGGGTCAGGCTGACCTTGGTCGCCCCCGACTCCTTGTAGCGGCTCCAGGCGTGGCAATCCATGCACTTGTTGAAGTTGATCGTGACCTCATAGCCTTCGACCTTGTGCGGGATCAGCGGCGGCTGCTGCACGTAATCGCGCTCGATCGGCGCCTGATCGGGGATCGGCTTGTAGTTGCCGACCTGCAGCTCCTGATCGGCGACGTCCGCGCCGCGAATGCTCTTGACGGTCTGCGCCATCACCGACGGCGGCACCATGGCGCCGAAGCCGACTGCGGCGACGAGCGCGAGCACCAGATTTCGGGTTTGCTTCTTCATGACTCGCTCCTGTTGAATCGGGTCGTAATACGGAAAACGTCCTTGCCGCACACATCCACGCAGCGTCCGCAGGTGGTGCAGTCGGCATCCAGAATGAGGGGGTGGTCCTGGCCCACGCCCTTGAGCGCGGGGCGGATGACCTGCGGCTCGGGGCAGACGGCGAAGCAGTCCATGCAGTCGTTGCAGGCGCTGCGCCTGGCGGCCGACACCCTGACGACCGATGCGCGTCCGAGCAGCGCGTAGAAGGCGCCCTGCGGGCACAGGTGGCCGCACCAGCCGCGCGGGGCGATCAGCAGGTCGTAGAAGAAGATGCCGCCGACGATGCCCCAGGCCAGGCCGAAGCCGAAGATCAGCCCGCGATGGAACATCGACACCGGATTCACCCACTCCCAGGCCAGCGCACCGGTCGCCGCCGCGATCACCAGCACGAAGCCGAGCAGCCAGTAGCGCGTGCTGCCGGCCGGCGCCTTGCCGCCCTTCAGGCCCAGGCGGCGGCGCAACCACGCGGCGGCGTCGGTGACGAGGTTCACCGGACACACCCATGAGCAGAACAGCCGCCCGCCGAACAGCAGGTAGAAGGCGAGCACGATGCCGCCGCCGAGCAGCGCCTCGCGGTAGGGCCAGTGGCCGGCCGCGAGCTGCTGGACGATGAGGAAGGGGTCGGTCAGCGGCAGCACGCCCAGCGTCAGGCTCGAGGACAGGTTGCCCTTGACGATCCACCACCCGAACCACGGCCCGAGCAGGAACAGCGCGAGGATGCCGAGCTGCGACGCGCGCCGCAGCAGCAGCCACTTGTGGGCGCGCAGCCAGCCCTTGGCCTCGACCGCCTCCTGTCCCGGCCTCGCCACCACGCCGCGCATCGCCGCGCCGCGCACGCTGGTGGGCGGGACCTTGCGCTCCGCCACACCGCCGGTCGTCGTCTGCGCGCTCATGGCTTCCACCCCGAATCGAGACCGCCACCTGCAGGCTGGGCGGGTTTGTAATCGGGCACCTGCGGACTTTCACCCGGACCGACGCGGGTGTCGCCGTAGGCCTTGTCCTCCAGGCCACGCACCGGCAGCTCGACCTGGTCGCCGATCAGGGACTTTCCTGCGGCTTCCTTCTCCTCCCAGCCGCGCAGGTAGTGCTCGGCCTTCGAGCCCTGCGCCAGCCTGATCGGCAGCACCTTGATCGCCGACTCGCCGGGCAGCACGCAGGCCTTCTCGCACTTGCCGCAGCCGGTACAGTGCTCGGAATGCACGGTCGGCAGCAGCATCGCGTGGCGGTCCGAGCGCGGGTTGTGGATGCGCTCGAGCGTGATCGCCTTGTCGATGACCGGGCACACCCGGTAGCACACGTCGCAGCGCAGGCCGAGGAAGTTGAGGCAGTTCTCCTGGTCGATGAGCACGGCCAGCCCCATCCTGGCCTTGCCGATGTCGGTGAGCGCCCGATCGAGCGCACCGGTCGGACAGGCGACCACGCAGGGGATGTCCTCGCACATCTCGCAGGGGATGTCGCGGGCCTCGAAATACGGCGTACCGGTGGCCACCCCGTCGCCGAGCTCGGCCAGCTTCAGGGTCTTGTACGGGCAGTCGCGCACGCACAGGCCGCAGCGCACGCAGGCCGCGAGGAAGTCGTCTTCGGGGAGCGCGCCGGGGGGGCGGATCGCGGTCGCCGGCAGCGCCGACGCCTGCTTCGCGTACATCCCGGCACCGAGCGCGAGCAGGCCCGCACCCCCGGCGACGCCCGCCGCATCCTTGAGGAAGCGGCGGCGCGGCGACGGGGCGCTGGTTGCAGCACGTCCGGTCGGTTGCACCTTTTCGTTCATGATCACCGCAAGCCCGCACCCGCAGCCGTCCCCCCGGTCGGCGGGGCGCGGGACTCGCGCCTCCTGTCGTTGAGCCTTAGGCCTTCAGCACCTTGACCGCGCACTTCTTGTAGTCGGTCTCCTTCGAGATCGGGCAGGTGGCGTCGAGCGTGAGCTTGTTCACCAGCCGGCCTTCGTCGAAGAAGGGCACGAAGATCAGCCCGACCGGCGGCTTGTTGCGGCCACGCGTCTCGAGACGGGCGACGATCTCGCCGCGACGCGACACCACCTTGACCGCCATGCCGCGCTGCAGGCCACGCTTCTGCGCGTCGTCCGGGTGCATGAAGATCTGCGCCTCGGGGACCGAACGGTGCAGCTCGGGCACGCGGCGGGTCATCGAGCCGGTGTGCCAGTGCTCCAGCACGCGGCCGGTGCACAGCCACATGTCGAACTCGGCGTCCGGCATCTCGGGCGGATCCTGGTAGGGCAGCGCGAACACCACCGCCTTGTTGTCCTTGTGGCCGTAGAACTTCACGCCCTCGCCCGCCTTCACGTACGGGTCATAGCCCTCGCGGAAGCGCCACAGCGTTTCCTTGTTGTCGACCACCGGCCAGCGCAGGCCGCGCGCCTTGTGATAGACGTCGAAGTCCGCAAGGTCGTGACCGTGGCCGCGACCGAAGGCGGCGTACTCCTCGAACAGGCCCTTCTGCAGGTAGAAGCCGAGCTCCTTCGACTCGTCGTTCATGTAGCCGGGGATCGCATGGGCGTTGGCCTTGTCGACGTCCGCCAGCGGGAACTTGTTGACCTGGCCGTTGGCGTAGAGCACGTCGTACAGGGTCTTGCCGCGGTACTCCGGCTTCTTCGCGAGCAGTTCCTCGGGCCACACTTCCTCGACCTTGAAGCGCTTGGCGAACTGGATGTACTGCCACAGGTCGGACTTGGCCTCGCCCGGTGCGGCCACCTGCTGGCGCCAGAACTGGGTTCGGCGCTCGGCGTTGCCGAAGGCGCCTTCCTTCTCGGCCCACATCGCCGACGGCAGGATCAGGTCGGCCGACAGCGCGGACACAGTCGGATAGACGTCGGACACCACCACGAAGGCTTCCGGATTGCGCCAGCCCGGGTAGATCTCGTCATTGACGTTCGGACCCGCCTGCATGTTGTTGGTGGTGGACGTCCAGTAGCACTTGATCTTGCCGTCCTTCAACGCGCGGCTCTGCGCCACCGCGTGGTAGCCGATCTTCGCCGGGATGGTGCCCTCGGGCAGCTTCCAGATCTCCTCGGTCAGCGCCCGGTGCATCGGGTTGGTGACGACCATGTCGGCCGGCAGGCGGTGGGCGAAGGTGCCGACCTCGCGTGCGGTGCCGCAGGCCGAGGGCTGGCCGGTGAGCGAGAACGGGCTGTTGCCGGGTTCGCTGATCTTGCCCACCAGCAGGTGGACGTTGTAGATCATGTTGTTCACCCAGGTGCCGCGGGTGTGCTGGTTGAAGCCCATGGTCCAGAACGACACCACCTTGCGGCTCGGGTCGGCATAGACCTCGGCCAGCTTCTTCAGGCGGTCCTCCGGCACGCCCGACAGCTTGGACACCTTCTCGACCGTGTACTCGGACACGAACCTGGCGAATTCGTCGAAGCTGATGTCCTTGGCCGCGCCGGTGTCGCCCTTCGGCTTGCCGTCGGCGCCGGGATAGCCGTTGCTGGTCGCGCTGGCCTCGAGGGTGTGGTTCGGGCGCAGGCCGAAGCCGATGTCGGTCTCGCCCATCTTGAACTTGACGTTGCGATTGACGAACTCGGTGTTGACGCGCTTGGTCTGGATGATGTGGTTGCAGATGTAGTTCAGGATCGCCAGATCGGTCTGCGGAACGAAGATCATCGGGTTGTCGGCGAGCTCGTACGAGCGGTGCTCGAAGGTCGACAGCACGTGGACCTGGCAGCCCTCCTTGGACAGGCGACGGTCGGTGATGCGGCTCCACAGGATGGGGTGCATCTCGGCCATGTTCGAGCCCCACAACACGAAGGTGTCGGTGTTCTCGATGTCGTCGTAGCAGCCCATCGGCTCGTCGATGCCGAAGGTGCGCATGAAGCCGGCCACGGCCGAGGCCATGCAGTGGCGCGCGTTGGGGTCGATGTTGTTGGTGCGGAAGCCGGCCTTGTACAGCTTGGAGGCGGCATAGCCTTCCCACACCGTCCACTGGCCGGAGCCGAACATGGCGATGGAATCGGGGCCGTGCTCCTTGATGGCCTTCTTCCACTTCTGCTCCATGATGTCGAAGGCCTGGTCCCACGAGATCGGCGTGAATTCGCCGTTCTTGTCGTACTGGCCGTTCTTCATGCGCAGCAGCGGCTTGGTCAGACGGTCCTCGCCGTACATGATCTTGGACAGGAAGTAGCCCTTGATGCAGTTCAGGCCGCGGTTGACCGGCGAATCGGGGTCGCCCTGGGTGGCGACGATGCGGCCGTTCTGCACGCCGACCAGCACCGAGCAGCCGGTACCGCAGAAGCGGCAGGCGGCCTTGTCCCAGCGCACCTTGGTGCTGGGCGTCGCTTCCTGCGCCTGGGTCACGACCGGGATGCCGATGCCTGCCGTGGCAGCCGCAGCGGCAATCGCGTTGTTCTTGATGAATTCGCGTCGATTCATGCTCATTTCAGACCTCCGTCAATTCCAGACCAGCATCGGTGTATTCGTAGGCGACCGTCAGTCCCTGGACCTTCGGGGCGAGATTCACCGCCAGGATCGAGTCGGTGACCGACCAGCCCGCACCATCCTCGATGGTGATGACGATGCTGCCCTTCTCAGTCGACGACCCGTGCAGCTCGACCCCGGGAATCTTCTTCAGGGCCTCGATCACCTCGGGGAAATCGGCGGGGAACGCCCGCACGACCAGACTCGCAATATTCATGCTTCCCTCTCCGTGGGAATGTTGTTGTCCGAGCGCATGGCGATCGCCCGTGTCGGACAGGGACCGATGCACGCGCCGCAGCCGGTGCAGCCGCTCGCATCCAGCACCGGCTGGGCAACGCCGCCCAGTTGCAGACGAAAACGGATTGCGGCTTCGGGACAGGATTCGCCGCAGACGCGGCATTCGACGCCGCGCACGGCCAGGCAGGCCTCGCCGATGGTCGCCACGATGGCCCACGGCGCCGCATCGGCATCGCGCCGCAACAGCGCCTGCGGCTCGCAGCTGCTCACGCAGTCGGCGCAGAAGGTGCACTCGCCGCGGCTGAAATCCACGCCGGGGAAGCCGCCGTCCATGCGGACCAGGATGCGGGTGGGGCAGGCCTCGATGCAGCGGTCGCAGCGGGTGCAGCGGTCGATGAACAGCGCCTCCTCCAGCGCCCAGGGCGGACGCCTTGCAGGCGCGAGTGTCGGCCGTCCCATGCGCAGGAAACCCCTGCGGGAAGGCACAACAAGAGAGGACGACTCGGCAACCACGACGATTTCCTGAAGGAATGGCACTCGGGATTAGAGCCCACTCCAGCGTCCGGGTTATTGACTCTGATCAACTTGCGAACAACTCGCAAATCGACAGAATCGGTACCGATCGAGCACAGCCGGCGCGGCGCCGGCGTCCTTCAGCCGCGCATGCGCTCCACCGCCCACACCGCCGCCTCGACCCGCGAGCGCAGGTCGAGCTTGCGCAGGATGTGCTTCACGTGCACCTTCACCGTGCCCTCGGCGATGTCGAGTTCGCGCCCGATCTGCTTGTTCGACAGGCCCTCGGCGATCTTCTCCAGGATGCGCGTCTCCTGCTCGGTGAGGCCGGCCGCCCCCACCGACTGCGGCCGCGACTCGCTGCGCAGCGCGGCGGCGAGCAGGTTGTTGAGCTGCTCGGGGATCACCGTGCGGCCGGCGGCGACGGCCTGCAGCGCCTCGAGCATGGCCTCGGGCTCCATGTCCTTGAGCAGGTAGCCGTCGACACCGCCGCGCAGCGCCGACACCACGTCCTCGCCCGAGTCCGACACGGTGACCATGACCACCCGCATGTCGAGACGCGCGGCGCGCAAGCCGCGCAGCACCTCGAGCCCGCTCATGTCGCGCATGTTGAGGTCGAGCAGGACCAGGTCGGGACGCAGCTCGCGGGCGAGCGTGAGCCCCTCCGCGCCGCCGGCCGCCTCGCCGACGAGCTGGAAGCCCGGGATCACCTGCAGCAGCTGCACCATCCCGCGGCGGAACAGCGGATGGTCATCGACGATGAGCACGCGTTGCGTTTCGGTCATGTGCCGGACCCTCCCTGTGCGACGGGCGCGTCCGCCGCCGACGCCGCGCCCCCGGTCGCGGCCCGGAAGCGGACGCAGACCCGGGTTCCGCCCCGCTCCATGGGGGCGATCTCGATCTCCCCGCCCATGCTGCGCGCGCGCTCGCGCATGATGGTCAGGCCGTGGTGGTTGTGCGCATCGGCGGGCGGGCCGCCGATGCCGTCGCCGTCGTCCTCGACGCTGAGGCAGACCCCGCCGTCGGCGGCGCCGTGGAGCGCCACCCGCGCCGTGCGCGCCCCGGCGTGGCGCACCATGTTCGACAGCGCCTCGCGCACGATCTGCAGCACGTGCACCTCCTGGTTGGGGCTGAGCTGGCAGTGTCCCAGGTCGACGTCGAGCGCGATGTCGACGCCACCGCGGGTGCCGTACTCGCGCACCGCGTCCTGGATCAGCGTGGCGAGGTCGGCGGACAGCCCGAGGCGGAAGGACACCAGCAGCTCGCGCAACTGGCGGTAGACGGCGTTGATGCCCTCGCGCAGGTCGGCGATGATGGGCGCGGCCTGGGCGTTGCAGGCCGGATCGGCCACCACCGGCTGCAGCAGGCTGACCTGGATCTTCATGTACGACAGCGCCTGCGCCAGCGAATCGTGCAGTTCGCGCGCGATCGCCGAGCGCTCCTCCTGCAGCGCCAGCAGGCGCTCCTGTTCGCTGCGCCGCGCCGCGCCGAGCGCCATGCCCATGTGGCGCGACAAGGCCTCGATGAGCTGGCGCTGCCAGTCCGCCAGGCGTACGCCGTCGGCCAGCGCCAGGCGCAGCATCCCGTAGTGGTGTTCGCGGTCGCGCAGCGGAAAGCGCAGCAGGCCCGGATTGTGCAGCGCCAGACCGTCGCCGCCGGACGCGGCGCGGCAGGCACCGCAGGCCTCGTCGCCGCGCGCCAGGCGGTCCGGACAGGGGCCGATCGACGACGCGATCACCGTCGCCGGCCCGCCCTGGGGCGGCTCGATGCACACGAAGCTGCCCTCCAGCCCGGCCACGCGGTCGATGTCGCGCAGCGTGGCCTCGTAGGCCTCGGCCGCGGTCGGGGTCTGATACAGGCGCGCGATGGCGTGGTACAGCAGCTCGAGCGAGCGGTTGCTGCGCTGCAGCTCCGCGGTCTTGTCGGCGACACGCTGCTCGAGCGTGCGGTAGTGCTCCTCGAGCTTGTCGGTCATCAGGTTGAACGCTCGCCCGACCCGGCCCAGCTCGTCCTCGCCGCTGTAGCTCACGCGCACGCCGAAATCGCCGTCAGCGATGCGCCGCGCCGCATCGAGCAGGCCGCGCAGCGGCCGCAGCAGCGCGCGATGGAGCATGTACAGGGCGACCAGGACCACCAGGATGGTCACGCCGATGGCGACGCCGAGAATGAAGCGCAGGTCCTGAATGCGCGTCTCGGTGTCGTGCTCGAGCACCGCCACCAGGGTGTTGAGCTGCTCGACGAAGGCGTCCACCTCGGTCAGCAGCAGCTCGACCTGCTCCGCCGGCGGCGGCGGCGAGCGGCTGCCGAGCGCCTCGATGCGCGGCTTCAGGCTCATGTGCCAGGAGGCGTGCACGCCGCGGTAGGTGGCGGCGAACAGGTCGCCGGGCGCGCGCTCGATGAAGCGCAGCAGTGCCGGATGCTCGAGCTGGCGCTCGAAGTCGCTCACCGCATCGGCGACGCGCGCAGTCTGGAAGCGGCCATTGAGGGAATCGACCGCGATCAGGTTGGCCACCCGGTGCGTGTAGCGGCGCAGGCTGCCGGCGATGTTGATCGCGCTCGCACTGCCGCGCGTGCTCTCCACGACCAGCACCGAGGCGCTCATGCCCGCCAGGCTGATCAGCGTGAGCGCAAGCATCGCCACCGATACCAGCAGCATGATCGAGCGCCGGACCAGCAGGCGGGGAATCGCGAATTCCATCATCGGCCTCCTTGCTGGCCTTGTCGTGGGCGTCGTTCCCACCGGCAACGTGGACGTATCCCTTCCACGCCGTTTCCTTCTCCAAGACGGGTTGATGCTTTCATTTTCTCTTCATTATCAATGTCTTGAAAAAGTTCCCATCTACCTCTTTGGAGGTACCCGGATCTACTCCGCCGCGCCTTCCGCCGGCGCGCCGCAGCATGCATCCAGCACGCGAGCGGCTAGTCTACAGCCCGACCGCCGCACTTGGCGTCAGCAGGAGAGTCGCATGAGCTGCCAAAAGCCCCCCGCCGTGGATTCCCAGGATCTTCTGGCCCGCTTCACGCCGTTCAACATGCTCGACGACAGGGAGCGCGCCCGCATCCAGGCCGGCGCCCGCCCGATCCACGCCGCGCGCGGGGAACTGCTGCTGCAGCAGGACGACTGTCCGCGCGGGGTCTATCTGGTCCTGTCCGGCCGGGTGAAATGCTTCGTGCTGTCGCCCTCCGGCGGCGAGAAGATCGTGAATCTGGGCGAACCGGGCGGCTTCTTCGGCGAGGACGCGGCGTTGCTCAACCGTCCCCACATCGTCAATGCGCAGGCCATGTGCCCCAGCGAGCTGCTGCTGGTGCCGACCGTCATCCTGCGCGAGACCATGGTGAGTTCGCCGGCGTTTTCGGTATCGATGGCGATGCGGCTGGCGATGGCCAACTACGACCTGCTGGCGACGATGCAGATGCAGCTGCAGATGAGCGGCACGCAGCGCGTGGCGCATTACCTCACCCGCCTGGCCCCGGCCGATGCCGAGCGCTGCGAGATCCGCCTCGACATCGACAAGCAGACCATCGCCGCGCAGCTCAACCTCACCCCCGAGACCCTGTCGCGCATCCTGTCGCAGCTCACCCGCGAGGGCATGATCCAGCCCCGCGGCCGGCGCGGCATCGTGCTCAGCAAGCTGTCCGAGCTGCGCAGCTGCGCAGCGCACTGAACAACGGCGCACGCGCGCACCCATCTGCGCGCGGCAGGTTTCAGGCCTCGCCCCCAGCCAGGGGCAGGATGTGCTGCAGGTGCGCCGGAACGGCGAGCCAGCGGCTGAAGATGCGCCAGATGTCGGCGTCGAAGGCACGCACGGCGGTCGTCGCCAGCTCCCGCGCCACACCCGCGTCGGCCACACTCCCCAGGTAGCACCAGCGGTCGAAGACGTGGACGCGGGTGAAGGGACTCGCCGGATGATGCTCGGCGACGCCCACCGCGCCCGACCACGGCCAGGGCTTCGTCCCCACGCCGGCAAGCGCCGCGGCCAGGCGCGCATCGTGCTCGGCCGCCGACTCGCGGCCGGCGCACACGCCGGCGCAGCGCCGGGCGGCATGGGCCGAGCACGCCCCGCTGCCGCCCTCCAGGCCGAGGCGGCGCGGACACAGGCGATACAGCATGGCCAGCTCGCGCAGCAGGTTGTCGGCCTCGCGGCGGTTGCGGAACACGCCGTACAGGCCCGCCCAGCCGGCCGGATCGGTGCCCGCGATCGGCACCGCCTCATGCATCGGCGCCCGCCGCCGGTTGGCCAGCAGGCGCAGCGCGAAGGCGCCGTCGGCGGGCTCCTGCGGGCGGTTGAAGGGCGGGCGCAGGTCGCGCAGCAGCACGAGTTCCTGCAGCGAGGTGTCGAGCTCGCCCGCGGTCTCGATCCACTCCACGCGCCTGACCTTCGCCGCCAGCTCGGCGTCGCGCCCCTTGCGCACGTTGGGGGCGAAGTGCTCGCGCACCCGCGCGCGCAGGCTCTGCGCGCGGCCGACGAACAGCGGCTGCTCGCGCCGCCCGTCGGCCGGCGGCTCCTCGGCGGCGTGGAAGAGATAGAGGCCGGGCACGTCGGGCACCGCTTCGAGCATGCCTTCGGGCAGGCCGGGCGGCAGCGCCGGGGCCTTCATCGCGCGCTCGACGGCGCGCGCCAGCACCTCGGGTGCGAACCCCGCCTCCACCTGGCGCACGAACTGCCACAGCACCTCGACGTCGCCCATCGCGCGATGGCGTGCCTCGCAGACCAGGCCGTGACGCTCGATCAGCGCATCGAGGCCGTGGCGATGATGTTCGGGAAACAGCGCGCGCGACAGCTTGACGGTGCACAGCACCGGCGCATCGAACTCGCGGCCGATGCGGGTGAAGGCGTTCTTGATGAAGCCGAAGTCGAAGCGCGCGCTGTGGGCGACGAACACGCAGCCTTCGAGCAGCGCGGCGACGGTGTCGGCCACCGCCTCGAAGGCCGGCGCGCCGGCGACCATGGCGTCGGAGATGCCGGTGACCTGCTCGATCAGCGGCGGGATGGGCTGGCCGGGGGCGACCAGGCTCTCCCAGCGCGCGACCACCTCGCCGTCCTCGACGCGCAGGATGGCGATCTCGGTGATGCGGTCGCGCACCGGATGCGCACCGGTGCTCTCGACATCGATGATGGCCAGGCGACGCGGCAGGCTCATGCCGGCCCGCCACGCGGGATCGGTGTTCGGCTCACGAACGGCCGCCGGGAAGCACGACCGCGAGGCCGCAGTGCACGGCCCCGCGGCGCCCGGTCAGCACGAAATGCGCACAGGCTCAGTGGTTCGAGTCGTAGTAATAGGGCTTGACCGGCACGCGCGCGGTGGCGATACGCTGCTGCTCGTCCACGCTCTGCGGCTTGTCCCACCACAGGGCGCGGCCCTTCTTCTGCTCGTCGCGCTGCTCCGGATGCTTCTCCATCCACTCGCGCATGAACTTCGTGTGATCGGATTCGTACATCGCCATGTCGGGCCCCTGTTGATGTGATTGCAGCGCGCGTTGCGCTGCGGTCGGCCCGCATTCTACCAGCGCCGGCGCCGCTCAGCCCACGCGCCCGTCGGCCTTCACCCGGCCGATGCGCACGACTTCCTGCACCCGGCGCACCGCGCGCATGACCCGCGCCAGATGCATGCGGTCATGTACCTGCAGGGTGAAGCTGAGCGCGGTGTAGTCGCCCTGCTCGCTTTCCATGCTGACGCTCTGGATGTTGCAGTCTTCCTCGGCGATCGCGCTCGCCACCCGCGCCAGCACCCCGCGCGAGTTGCGGCTGAGCACGCGGATGCCGACGTCGAACATGCGCTCGTCGACCACGTGCTCCCATTCCACGTCCACCCAGCGCCCGCGGTCGCCGCGCAGCTTGGCGACGTTGGGACAGTCGTGCGTATGCACCTCCAGCCCCTGGCCCTTGCGCAGCGTGCCGATGATCGGGTCGCCGGGGATCGGGTGGCAGCAGCGCGCGAGCTGCACCGCCACGCCTTCCGAGCCGCGGATGGTGATCGCGCCCGCGGGCTTGGGCTTGACCACGTCGGGCCGGCCCGATTCGAGATCCTGGGCCTCGGCCAGGCGGCGGGCGACGATCACCGGCAGGCGCTTGCCGAGGCCGATGTCGGCGAACACGTCCTTCTTGTTGCGCACCCCGCGGTCGCGCAGGAAGCGGTCCCAGGCGAAGGTGGAGATCTGCCCCAGGGTGAGGCCGTGCGGGCGCAGGGCCTGGTTGAGCAGGCGCTCGCCGAGCGCGACCGATTCGTCCTGCTGCGCGTTCTTGAGGAAGTGGCGGATCTGCGAGCGCGCCTTGCCGGTGCGCGCGTAGGACAGCCAGGCCGGATTGGGGTTGGCGTGCGCGGCGGTGATGATCTCGACCTGGTCGCCATTGCGCAGTTCGCTGCGCAGCGGCATCAGGTCGCCGTTGATGCGGCAGGCCACGCAGCGATTGCCGACGTCGGTGTGCACCGCGTAGGCGAAGTCCACCGGCGTCGAGCCCTTGGGCATGGAGAAGATCTTGCCCATCGGCGAGAACACATAGACCTCGCCGGGGAAGAGGTCGATCTTGACGTGCTCGAGGAACTCGGTGGCCTCGCCCGAGGTGGATTGCAGCTCGAGCAGCGACTGCAGCCAGGAGTGCGTCTTCTGCTGCAGCTCGGTCAGCGTCTTCTCGTCTTCCTTGTACAGCCAGTGCGAGGCCACCCCGGTCTCGGCGATGTGGTGCATCTCGCGGGTGCGGATCTGCACCTCGACCGGCATGCCGAAGGGACCGATCAGCGTGGTGTGCAGGCTCTGGTAGCCGTTGGCCTTGGGGATCGCCAGGTAGTCCTTGAACTTGCCCGGCACCGGCTTGTACATCGAGTGCAGCGCGCCGAGCGCGAGGTAGCAGCTCGGCACGTCCTTGACGATGACGCGGAAGCCGTAGATGTCGAGCACCTGCGAAAACGACAGGTGCTTCTCGACCATCTTGCGGTAGATGCCGTAGAGGTGCTTCTCGCGGCCCTGCACCTCCGCGACGATGCCCCACTGCGGCAGGCGCTCCTCGATGCTGGCGAGGATCTTGCCGACCACCTCGCGGCGATTGCCGCGCGCCGAGCGGATGGCCTTGGACAGCACCTCGAAGCGCAGCGGGTACTTGTTGCGGAAGGAGAGTTCCTGCAGCTCACGGAACAGATCGTTGAGGCCGAGCCGGTTGGCGATCGGCGCGTAGATCTCGAGCGTCTCGTTGGCGATGCGGCGGCGCTTGGCCGGACGCATGTGGTCCAGCGTGCGCATGTTGTGCAGGCGGTCGGCGAGCTTGATGAGGATGACGCGCAGGTCGCTCGCCATCGCCAGCAGCATCTTGCGGAAGTTCTCCGCCTGCGCCTCTTCCTGCGAGCGGAACTCGATCTTGTCGAGCTTGGAGAGGCCGTCGACGAGTTCGGCGGAGACCTTGCCGAAGCGCTCGGCGATCTCCGCCTTGGTGATGTGGGTGTCCTCCATCACGTCGTGGAGGAGCGCAGCGATCAGCGCCTGGGGGTCGAGATGCCAGTCGGCGACCAGGGAACACACCGCAACCGGGTGGCTGACGTAGGGTTCGCCGCTGACGCGGAACTGCCCGGCGTGGGCGTCGGCCGAGAAATGGTAGGCCGCCTCGACGCGACCCACGTCCTCGGCCTTGAGGTAGGTCTCGAGCTTGGTCTTGAGCTGCTGGAAATCGAGCGAGAGCACGCTCGAGGGGGGCGGCCGGTAAGGCTGGGGGGCTGGGCCCGCTTCTGCGGTCTTCATGCGACCCCCCGGCGTGGTCAGGCCTGGCCGCGATTGAGCATCTCGAGACCGACCTTGCCCGCCGCCACTTCACGCAGCGCGATCACGGTGGGCTTGTCGTTGTCGCCGGGCTCGAGTTCGATCTGCGGCGTGCCGCCGGCAGTGAGCTGGCGGGCACGATAGGTTGCCGCCAGGGTGAGCTGGAAGCGGTTCGGAATCCTTTTCAGGCAGTCTTCGACGGTGATGCGGGCCATGTTCAATCCTGTTCGAGAAAGGCGAAATATTCGGGATGCCGCTGATGCTGGTTGGCGTAGCGCAAACGCGCAGCGCGCACGACGGCAACGAGGTCGTCGAGCGCGGCATCGATTTCGTCGTTGATTATAACGTAGTCGAATTCGGCGACATGGCGCATTTCCCCGCGGGCACCGAGCAGGCGGCGGCTGATCACGTCGTCGCTGTCGGTGTTTCGGCCACGCAGACGGGCTTCGAGTTCCTCCATCGACGGCGGCAGGATGAAGACGCCGACCGCGCCGGGGAAGTGCTTCCTCACCTGCTGCGCGCCCTGCCAGTCGATTTCGAGCAGGGTGTCGCGCCCTGCATCGATCTGCGCCTTGAGCCAGACCTTCGAGGTGGCGTAGTAGTTGCCGTGCACTTCCGCCCATTCGAGGAACTCGCCGCGGTCGCGCAGCGCGCGGAAGGTCGGCACGTCGACGAAGTGGTATTCGCGCCCGTCCTGCTCGCCGGGGCGCGGCGCGCGCGTGGTGTAGGAGATCGACAGCTGCACCCGCGCATCGCGCTGCAGCAGGCCGCGCACCAGGGTGGTCTTGCCGGCGCCCGAGGGCGCGGTGACGATGAAAAGTGTTCCGGGCATGGCCTGCGTTCCTGTGGGTGCCTTGGCGTGGAGCCGTTATTCCAGGTTCTGCACCTGTTCGCGCATCTGCTCGATGAGCACCTTCATCTCCATGGCGATGGCGGTGATGTCGGTCGCGGGCGACTTGGAGGCCAGGGTGTTGGCCTCGCGGTTGAGCTCCTGCATCAGGAAGTCGAGCCGCTTGCCCGCCGCGCCGCCGGCCTTGAGGATGCGCTCGACCTCGTCGAGGTGCGTGATCAGGCGCGTCAGCTCCTCGTCCACATCGATGCGCTGGGCGTAGAGCGCCACCTCCTGGCGGATGCGGTCCTCGTCCAGGCTCGCAGCGGCGTCGCGCAGCTTGGCGGTGAGGCGCTCCTGGTACTCGATCACCACCGCCGGCAAGCGCGGCAGGGCCTGGGCGACCAGCTCGCGCATGCGCGCCACGCGCTCGCGGATCATGTCGGCGAGCTTCTCGCCCTCGCGGCGACGGGTGGCGACGAGCTCGTCGAGCGCGGCCTCGGTGAGGGCGACGATCGCCGGCAGCATCTCGTCGAAGCCGAGGCTGTCGTCGGCGAGCATGCCGGGCCAGCGCAGCAGCTCGCTCACCGACAAGGGCGCGGCGTCGGGGAAACGGGCGCGCAGGCCGGCCTGCGCGTCGGCAAGCTGGTCGAGCAGCGTGGCGTTGAGCGCGAGGCGGCGCGGCGCGGCGTGGCCGGTCTGCAGGTTGAGGCGGCACTCGACCTTGCCGCGGCCCAGCCGCGCCGAGATGCGCTCGCGGATCGCCGGCTCCGCCGCGCGCAGGTCATCGACGATGCGGAAACCCAGGTCGAGATAGCGCGAATTGACGCTGCGCAGCTCGAGGTGAAGGCTGACACTCCCCAAGTCTCGCGTCTGCACCGCGAAACCTGTCATGCTTTGGACCATTGAGGCGCTCCGGGAACCCGCTGCCATCGATTAGACTGCGGGGTCCGATCAGGAAAGAAAAACCGCGAAAGTCGCGATTCTAGCGCCCCCGAAGATGCCGTCTCAAGCCAACTGCGCGCTGCCACAGGGCTTTCAGCTCGATCAGTACCGCATCGAGCGCCAGCTGTCGCTGGGCGGTTTCTCGATCGTCTATCTCGCCTTCGACGCCCACGACACCCCGGTGGCGATCAAGGAATACCTGCCCAACTCGCTCGCGCTGCGCAAGGAAGGCCAGACCGAGCCACAGGTCTCCGACGAGCATCGGCTCGCCTTCCGCTACGGCATGAAGTGCTTCTTCGAGGAGGGGCGCGCGCTCGCCAAGCTCATGCATCCGAACGTGGTGCGGGTGCTCAACTTCTTTCGCGCCAACGGCACGGTGTACATGGTCATGCAGTTCGAGCGCGGCCGCACCCTGCACGAATACATCCAGAAGCACCGCGGCGAGGTCAAGGAGATGCTGATCCGCTCGGTGTTCGCGCGCATGCTCAACGGTCTGCGCGAGGTGCACGCGCACAAGCTGCTGCACCTCGACATCAAGCCCGCGAACATCTACCTCCGCAACGACGGCACCCCGGTGCTGCTCGACTTCGGCGCCGCGCGCCAGACGCTGCTCTCCGACCAGCCGGTGCTCAAGCCCATGTACACGCCGGGCTACGCGGCGCCCGAGCAGTACGACAAGCGCGAGCTGCTCGGGCCATGGAGCGACATCTACAGCGTGGGCGCCAGCCTCCATGCCTGCGTCACCGGCAGCGCCCCGCCGCGCGCCGACGAGCGCGTCAAGACCGACACCCTGCAGCCGGTGGCGAAGACCCAGGCCGGGCGCTACGACCCCCAGCTGCTCGAGCTCATCGACTGGTGCCTGCAACTCGACCCCCTCGCTCGCCCGCAAAGCGTCTATACCGTGCAGAAGGCGCTGATTCACCGCCACGGTGGCGCCGACCGCCCCGAAAACTGGTTTGCGGACCTGGGCAATCGGCTCAAGTCCTTCATCGGCCGCAGCTGAAAGAGCCCCCCATGCGCTTCACCATCTACCAGGAAAGCCGGACCGGCCGCCGCCGCAGCAACCAGGACCGGATCGCCCACTGCTACTCGCGCGAGGCGCTGCTGATGCTGGTCGCCGACGGCATGGGCGGCCATCTCCATGGCGAGCTCGCCGCGCAGATCGCCGCCCAGCATCTCACCCAGGCCTTCCAGCGCGAGGCGCAGCCGCGGCTGCCCGACCCCGGGCTGTTCCTGTCGCGCGTCCTGGCGAGTGCCCACCACGCCATCCTCGACGATGCGCTCGACCGCATGCTGCCCGAGGCGCCGCGCACCACCCTGGTCGCCTGCGTGGTCCAGGACGGCGCCGCCTTCTGGGCCCATGCGGGCGATTCGCGGCTCTACCTGCTGCGGCGTGGACGCATCGTCACGCACACGCGCGACCACTCGCGCACGCAGCTGCTCATCGACCAGGGCCTGCTCGACGCCGAGGACGCGGCCAACCACCCCGGCCGCAACCGGCTCTATTCCTGCCTTGGCGGCAACCACGCCCCGCAGATCGAGCACTCGCCGCGCACCCCGCTGCGCGACGGCGACATCGTCGCGCTGTGCAGCGATGGGGTGTGGGGACCGGTCAGCGACGACTGCCTGCTCGGCAACCTGACCGCCGCGCCGCTGAGCCAGGGCGTACCCCGCCTGCTCGAGGAAGCCGAGCGTCGTGCCGGCGCGACCGCCGACAATCTGTCGATGGTGGCGATGTGCTGGCATGACGAGGACAATGCCGGCCCGGCGAGCGCCGAATCGATCTCCACGCACACGATGGAACTCGACGACTTCACCACCCGGCTCGACATGTCGAGCATGGGCCCGGGGCCAACGAAGGACCTCGACGAAGACGAGATCGAGCGCGCCATCCGCGAAATCAACGAAACCATCCGCAAATTCGACCAGAAACGATAGGACCACCCCATGCGACCCAGCCAGCGCCAGCCCGACCAACTCCGCGCCGTCCGCCTCATCCGCGGCTTCACCTGCCACGCCGAGGGCTCGGTGCTGGTCGAATTCGGCGCCACCCGCGTGCTGTGCACCGCCAGCGTCGAGGAGTCCGTGCCCGGCTTCCTGCGCGGCAAGGGCCAGGGCTGGGTCACCGCCGAGTACGGCATGCTGCCACGCGCCACCCACACCCGCAGCGCGCGCGAGGCGGCCAAGGGCAAGCAGAGCGGCCGCACCCAGGAGATCCAGCGCCTGATCGGGCGCAGCCTGCGCGCGGTGGTGGACCTCGGCGCGCTCGGCGAGCGCCAGATCGTCGTCGACTGCGACGTGCTGCAGGCCGACGGCGGCACCCGCACCGCCGCCATCACCGGCGCCTGCGTCGCGGTGCATGACGCGCTCGTCGGCCTGGTCACCGCCGGCAAGCTCGCCCACAACCCGATGCGCGAATTCGTCGCCGCGGTGTCGGTGGGCATCTATCAGGGCGTGCCGGTGCTCGACCTCGACTACGCCGAGGACTCCGACTGCGACACCGACATGAACGTGGTGATGACCGAGGGCGGCGGCCTGATCGAGGTCCAGGGCACGGCCGAGGGCGCGGCCTTCTCGCGCGCCGAGCTCAATGCGCTCATCGACCTCGCCGAACTCGGCGCCCGCCAGCTGTTCGAACTGCAACGCGCCGCGGTGCGCTCGGCCATCCTCTCGGCCTGAGCCCGGCGCGCCAGGAGATCACGCATGAGCACCCGACTCGTCCTCGCCAGCAACAACGCCAAGAAGGCCGCCGAGATGCAGGCCCTGCTCGCCCCGCTCGGCATCGAGGTCATCCCGCAATCCGTGTTCGGCGTCGGCGAGGCCGAGGAGCCGCACCCCACTTTCGTCGAGAACGCCCTTGCCAAGGCCCGCCACGCCGCGGCCGCCACCGGCCTGCCCGCGGTGGCCGACGACTCCGGCCTGTGCGTCGAGGCGCTCGGCGGCGCACCCGGCGTCATCTCCGCCCGCTTCGCCGGCGAGCCCAAGTCGGATGCGCGCAACAACGCCCTGCTGCTGGAAAAGCTCGCCCACCTGACCGAGCCCGCCCAGCGCCGCGCCTATTTCTATTCGGCAGTGGTGCTGGTGCGCCACGCCGAAGACCCGCGCCCGCTGATCGCCGATGGCGAATGGCACGGCGAGATCCTCCCTGCCGCACGCGGCGAGGGCGGCTTCGGCTACGACCCGCTGTTCTGGCTGCCCGAGCTCGAGCAGACCGCTGCCGAACTCGATCCGGCGCTCAAGAACACCCTCAGCCACCGCGGCGCCGCCATGCGCCACCTGCTCGACCGGCTTGCCGCACATCCGCTCTGACGCCGCCGCCCTGTGGGAGCGGGCTTGCCCGCGAATTTTGCATGCTGTAGCGCTGTATTCGCGGGCAAGCCCGCTCCCACGGCTACACCCACCGCTGCTGCTACACGAGCAGACCGCACCGGACCGCCCCTCGCCGTGACCACCCGCCGCATCATCCCGCTCGCCCCCGCCGCCGCGCCGGCGCGCGCCCTGCCGCTGCCCGAACGCCCGCAACTCGAGGCCCCACCGCCGCTGTCGGTGTACGTGCATTTCCCGTGGTGCGTGAAGAAGTGCCCCTACTGCGACTTCAACTCCCACGCCCCGCGCGAAGGCGGCATCCCCGAGCAGGCCTGGCTGGACGCCGTACTCGCCGACCTGCAGCACGCCCTGCCCCAGGTCTGGGGCCGGCGGGTGCATAGCGTCTTCATCGGCGGCGGCACACCCAGCCTGATGTCGGCGGCCACGCTCGACGGCCTGCTCACCGGCATCCGCATGCTGCTGCCGCTCGACCCGCTCGCCGAGATCACGCTCGAGGCCAACCCGGGCACGGTCGAAGCCGGCCGCTTCCGCGACTATCGCGCCGCCGGCGTCAATCGCCTGTCGCTCGGCATCCAGAGCTTCGACGACGCCATGCTGGCGAAGATCGGCCGCATCCACGGCGGCGACGAGGCGAGGCGCGCGATCGACGCCGCGCGCACCCACTTCGAGCGCGTCAACCTCGACCTCATGTACGCCCTGCCCGGCCAGACCCCGGACATGGCGCTCGCCGACCTCGAGACCGCGATCGGCTTCGGCGTACAGCACCTGTCCTGCTACCACCTGACGCTCGAGCCCAACACCCCCTTCGCCCACGACCCGCCGCCGCTGCCCGACGACGACATCGCCGCCGACATGCAGGAAGCCATCGAGGCCCGCCTGGCCGCGGCCGGCTTCGCCCACTACGAGACCTCCGCCTTCGCCCGCCCGCACGAGCAGAGCCGCCACAACCTCAACTACTGGACCTTCGGCGACTACCTCGGCCTCGGCCCCGGCGCCCACGGCAAGCTCTCCAGCCATGAAGGCATCCGCCGCGAGATGCGCCACAAGCACCCCGGGCGCTACCTCGAAGGCGCGGCGCGCGGCGATTTCATCCAGGAAGCGCGCGAGGTCTCGGTGGCCGAGCTGCCCTTCGAGTTCATGATGAACGCCCTGCGGCTCACCGAAGGCGTGCCGGCGAAGCTGTTCGCGGCGCGCACCGGCGTGCCGCTCGAGGCCATCACCGACGAGCTGGCGCAGGCGCGCGAACGGGGACTGCTGGAGACCGCCGAGGGCCAGCTGCGGCCGACGCTGCGCGGGCGGCGCTTCCTGAACGAGTTGCTGCAGGTGTTCCTGCGGGATTGAGGGCTGCGGCCCTCACGACCATGGGGATGAAGCACGGCTGCCGCGCTCAACCAGCGGTCGAGTCTCCCCGGCCTTGCCCTCGTGCAGCGACGGATACCGCTGCAAGCGCATTCCGATAGAATCCCGGCCAAGCGGCCCGAACCCTCGGGTCGCTTCGCTACCGGAGAATTCAGCACATGTTCGATCAGGAAGACAGCGAGCTCAACGTCGTGATGGGTGTGGTGTTCGGCATCATCGCGCTGGTCATCGCCTTGGTCATCGGCCTGGCCAGTTACCAGATGGGCACCCGGCAGGCGGCACCGGCGGTCGCGGCACCCGGCGCCGGCGAGGTGGCCTTCGTGGAGATCGCCGAAGTCGGCGAACCGCTGGTGAAGATCCACTTCGAGCTCGGCCAGAGCACGCTGCCAGCCACAGCGCCTGATCAGATCGCCACCGTGGTCGCCGCCCTCGCCGCCGCGCCGCAGGCCAGCGCGCTGCTGTCCGGCTATCACGATGAAACCGGCGGCGCGGCCGTCAACGCCGAGGTCGCGAAGAACCGCGCGCTTTCGGTGCGCCAGGCGCTGATCGCCGCCGGCGTGTCCGCCGAGCGCGTGCTGATGCGCCGCCCGGCCGTCACCCTGGGCGGCGCCGACGCCGCCGAAGCGCGTAGGGTCGAGGTGCGGGTGCAGTAAGTTCGCAGCACCGGCCCGGGCTCCGGGAGCCTTCATCCTGATCGGGGTCCTCGCAGGGCGAAGAAGTGCTTGCATTTAATTAGACGAGCGGTCTAATATTGATCCATGGAAGCACAGCAAACCGCAGTCCGCCGACGCGGCCGCCCCCCCAAGCGGCCCGAACAGTCCCTGGAAACGCGGGAGTTGCTGGTGCGTGCCGGGCTCGAGGCGCTGACCGAGAAGGGCTTTTCGTCCACGGGAATCGACGAGGTGCTCAAGCGGGTGGGCGTGCCGAAGGGCTCGTTCTATCACTACTTCGACAGCAAGGAAGCCTTCGGGGCAGAGTTGATCGAGCGGTACGCGCGCTACTTTGCCCACAAGCTGGAGCGCCACTTCGGTGATGCGTCGATGCGGCCACTCGATCGCCTGTGGGCCTTCGTCGAAGACGCGCGGGCAGGCATGAAGCGACACGATTTCCGCCGCGGCTGCCTGATCGGCAACCTCGGTCAGGAGATGGCCGCGTTACCGGAAAGTTATCGGGCGCGTCTCAACGCGGTGTTTCACGACTGGGAGCAGCGCTTCGCGCGCTGCCTCGAAGCAGCACAGCAGCAGGGAGAGATTCCCCGTTCCGTGGACTGCGAGCAGGCGGCCGTCTTTTTCTGGATCGGCTGGGAGGGTGCGGTGTTGCGGGCGAAGCTCGAACGCAGTGACAAAGCCCTCGAGCTCTTTGCCCGCGGTTTTTTCGCCGGGCTGAAGAAGGCCTAATTTTTTTCATTTTTAGTAGACGATCAGTCTAAAACAGGAGGAGCGAAGCATGTTCAAGGGCATTCTGATTGAGAAGGACGACGCCGGTTACCGTGCCGCCATCAAGGACATCGACGAGGCACAGTTGCCCGATGGCGACGTCACGGTCCGCGTCAGCCACTCGACGCTCAACTACAAGGACGGCCTTGCAATAACCGGCAAGGGGCCTGTGGTTCGCCGCTTCCCGATGGTGCCGGGCATCGACCTCGTGGGCGCCGTCGAATCGAGCAGCCACCCCGACTACAAGCCCGGCGACCAGGTGGTCCTCAATGGCTGGGGCGTCGGCGAAGTGCATTGGGGCGGACTCGCACAGAAGGCGCGCCTCAAGGGCGACTGGCTGGTGCCGCTGCCCGAGCGGTTCTCTCCCCAGCAGGCGATGGCGATCGGCACCGCCGGCTACACCGCCATGCTCTGCGTGCTCGCGCTGGAGCGCCATGGCGTGACCCCGGCCCACGGCGAGATCCTCGTCACCGGCGCCGCAGGCGGGGTCGGCAGCGTGGCGATCGCGGTGCTGGCGAAGCTCGGCTACACCGTCGTCGCGGTCAGCGGTCGCACCGAGGAGGCCGACTACCTCAAGCGCCTGGGCGCCTCCGAAGTGCTCGGTCGCGCGGAGTTCGCGGCGCCGGGCAAGCCGCTTGGCAAGGAACGCTGGGCGGGGGCGGTCGATGTCGTCGGCAGCCATACCCTCGCGAACGTCTGCGCCACCACCAAGTACCGGGGCGTCGTCACCGCTTGCGGGCTTGCCGGCGGAATGGACTTCCCGGCCACGGTTGCGCCCTTCATTCTGCGCGGCGTCACGCTCGCCGGCATCGACAGCGTGATGTGCCCGCGTGCCGAGCGCCTCGAGGCCTGGCGCCGCCTCGGCGCCGATCTCGACATCTCCAAGCTCGAGACGATCAGCACCGAGATTTCGTTGGCCGACGCGATCCCCGCCGCATCGAAGCTGATCAATGGCGAGATCCGCGGCCGCGTGATCGTGGACGTCAATCGCTGAACCAGCTGAGCCAGGGTGACCGGCCGTCTCGCGCGGCCGGTCACCCGTTTCAGCGGAGGAGCAGCGCCTGGTCGACCAGTTCTGGGAAGAATCACTGACATATCTCGGTCAGTACTTGCGGGCCTTGGAAACCCCGACGGGCGAGTGCAAGGATTCGGCAGAGGCGACGATTCAAACGTATGACGCGGCGACCGGCCCTTGCTGACGGACTACTACCGCAAGCTGGGCGGCGAGATCGGCGCAGCAGGCCTGGAGCTCAATGAGAACTTCGTCGCCGTGACGTCCCGCACCGATACCAGCGTGCACTGGAGCCGCGACGTGAGCATCAAGGGGCTGCCGACGCTGTGGTCCTCGGTCGGCTGGATCCCGTTCTATGCGGAGAACCCGGATGCCGGCGCCGACCGCTTCCGCGGCGGCTATCTCTACGCCGAGCTGATGGGACCGTGGGGCAACCTGCGCATCAAGCAGATCGATGGCGAGACGGTTGGGGCAGAGATCGGCATGACGGTGCAGTTGTTCAATACCTCGTACCCCTTCCACTACCACCACCCGCAGGAAATCTACATGACACTGACCAAGCCTCAGTGCATCGACCAGAACAAGTACATGGTCATGCACTGGGACAGCCACGAGTTCGACCACGAGCGTCGCGCCGATGGATGGACGGTGAACATCGACGGCTCGGATGGACGCTGGAAGAAATGGTTCGCCAACCAGGACCCGAGCCACGAGTGGCTGACCTACTTCGAGCGCAACGCGATTCACGCCTTCCACGCGAAGGAAGGCTGCAATCAGACGATCGAGAACTCGGGACTGGTCACGGTGTGGGCACGCTCCACTGCGCAGGACAACGAACAGTCGACGCGGCTCTGCAAGTCACCAGGCGGAGGCAAGGTCATGCAACCCGACGACACGGCGGTGTGCGAACTGCGCGACTGGAAACCCTGATTCAGCTGACGGTTGGGCGGTACGGAGAATACGAAACCGCCCAACCGCGCGCGAAATGCAGGCTCAGGTCTTTCACTTGCCCGCTCCGCCGGGCGGGCGGCTCAGATGCGGGAGATCCCGACCGCGTCACCCTACCGTATAGCCGCCATCCACGACGATCTCCTGCCCGAAGATGTTCTTCGCAGCATCCGAGGCCAGGAACACCGAGAGCTCGGCAATATCCTCCGGCTGACCGAATGCGCCGGGCATGAGCCGGGAATTGATCTTCTCCGCGACCGCACCCAGGACCTCGGGCGGCAGTCCGACCGTTCCCCACAGCGGCGTGCCGATCGGGCCCGGTGCGATGGAATTGACCCGGATGCCCTGGGGTGCGAGTTCTGCGGCCAGGGTCTGGGAGAGGGACTTCAGCGCCGCCTTGCTGGCACTGTAGATGGCCAGACCGGGAAAGCCGACCTGGGTGAGGAAGGTGGTGATGAACTGGATCGATCCGCCCTTGCGGATGTGGGGCACGAACAGGCGCGCGGTTTCCGCCGCGCCGAAGAGATTGACCGAGAACTGGGTGTTGAAGGCTTCGGCGGTGCTGTCCTCGAAAGACACGACGCGCGCAATACCGGCGTTCGGGACGACGACATCCACGCCGCCATGGGCGCGGACGGCTTCATCGACCAGGCGCTTCAGGTCTTCGGGCTTCGTCACATCGCCCGCCACCGCCGTGACCTGGCCGGGATGGCTCGCCTCCAGCGCCTTCAGGGCGTCGAGATTGCGCGCAAACGCGACGACCCGGGCGCCTTCTTCCACGTATTTCTCGACGATCGATTTTCCGATCCCGCTGCTGGCGCCAGTGACGACTGCGACCTTGCCTTCAAGCTTTCTTGCCATGTCTCGCTCCTGAAATGATCCCGAGCCCGGGGTCGTGGAAGCGTGTTTGAAACGAAAGCAATTCTCGTTGACGCTGATCAAGACGGTCCGGCGCCGCAGGCTCAGGGCACCAGCCTCAGGCCGACGAACAGGGTGAGCAGGGCCAGCGCCATGCAGCCCCCCGCCCACCAGCCCGCGCCCCGCGCGGTCCTGGCGAAGAACCCGAGCGGCGCGAGCCCGACGAAGATCATCGTCACGCCAAAATGCACCGCATCGCCGTCGAACAGCGGCCCCGCCATGCCGAAGCGCGTCGAACGCGCCGGCGCGTACGCCGTGACGACCGCGAGCACCCCCAGGGCCACGACCGTCAGGCTGATGAGGGCAAAGAGAAACCGCGCGACCGGATCGGGCCGTCGCTTGTCGGTCGTCTGCTGATCAGGCATCGCCACAGCACCCCGGTTTGCGCCCACCCGGCGCGGCCGCTACGCCGCTGACACGACTCAGGGACGCGGTGTCACCGACCGGCACGTTGGAGCCAGTTGATGATCGGCACAATGGAGCCAACGCGTGATCGGCACCTAGAGGCCAGGCCGTGATCGGTATCAAGCAGTAGCTCCACGTCACGATCAAGTGAAAGTTCTCGAACTGGGTGACCGGCCCAGATCTAGACAACATCGGTCAGCAATCTGGTGGCAGGTTGGCTTCTCGCAGTTATTGATGTGAAACTCGCAGCGGCTATCCCCCAAACACCAACGGTTCCGGGACCTCAAAGCGCACATCGCCGTTGAAGATCACCTGCCAGCCGCGCTCAGTGCGGGTAAAGGTCATTGGTGGTGACACATCCGCCGCCACCGGTTCGCCCTTGATGAACAGGATGCGGAGTTTCGCGGGCTGCTTGCTGTCGTTGGCCCAGCGCAACTCCACGGTGGCCGTGCCGTCATACCCGCGCCTGATCACCCATACCTCGCACTCGCGCACAGCTGAGTAGGCGGGTTCGCAGGGCGCCGTCGTGCGCGCATGGAAGGGCGTGCCGGGAATGACCGCATCGACCTTGGCCGAAACAGGCTTCAGCGGCTTGCCCGTAATGGCGACCGAGAGCTTGAAGTTGCTGGTCTCGTTGCGCCGGGCCGCCGAGCGCATCAGGAACACGCGGATCGTGTAGAGCCCGTCATCCGGCAGCAGGCCCGAGAAACGGTTGCCGTTCAACTCGCCGATGGCCATCGCCGCGTCATTGGATCCCGGCGGCAGAAGGTTGAAATAATTGGCACCGTTGCTGCCCGTCAGGCTCACGTTCAAGGTCTGCCCGGCGCCGGCACGTAACCGATAGTCGATGTAACGGCGCCCCTCGATGCTGCCGGTAATCACGATACTGCTCTTGCCCTTGGGAAACTGCACGGCGCTGACGGTGCGGTCGGCATCGGTGGCTACAGCCGTCGCGGAGGCAAACGCCATCAGCAACAGCAGAAGAAAGCGGATCATCGGATCGTTTCCTTACTTGTAATGGGCGCCCACTCGTAGATGCCCCCATCGGCCATCAATGACAGAAACAGCTTGCCGTCCTTGAGCAGGTAGCCACGCACATGGGGCAAGTCGCGCGCAATGCGCTCGTCCAGGTGCGGCGGCGGGCAGCGCGCGCGGGTGGCGGCGATGGGGCCGAACTGGATTGACCCGGAACGACCGTCGCTTGCCGCCGTAGCATCGTATCGCCCCATGCCGCGGTTGCAATCCAGTCGCAGGTTGGCTTGCCCATCGGAGCCAAACTGCAGGGTGAACCGCTCGGGCGCGTTGATCTTCGTCGTGCCCTGGGTGTCGTCCATCGACTGGATCGCCACCAGTTGCCAAGCAGTTCCGCCCAGGCCGAGGCCGAGCGGCTGTGGCCCCGATGAGGCGCAGCCGGCAAGGAGAAGTATCGCGAGGGCTGACCGTCCGATGCGCATCTGGCGGCCGTAACCCCAGCGCCGACTTTTCAATTCCGGCGCAGGGCGGCATCTGCGGGCGTCAGGGGCCCGGTCTTTCATTGACTCACTCCTAGCCGTCTGTATCCGACCCGGAGCCGCCTGATGACATTCTCAAGCGCGACGGCAGCATGCAGGTCGTCAAGCTGCCGCCCATGTGGACTTTTGAAACTACCCGATCTGCATTGATTCAAATACGCAATTCTTGCAAGACTTCGGGGTGAGCAACGGCAACACGGAGCAGCGTCTTGGCGGCACCCGTGGGCGAGCGACGACCCTGCTCCCACTCCTGGAGCGTTCTGGAGGACACGCCAAGGAGCTCCGCAAAGGCTTGCTGAGACAAACCCGTCTTTGCGCGAGCCTGAGCTGCTTCGGGCAACTCGACACGCGTGGTGCACACGGCGTCGCCACGTCTCATTTGCTTGACGGACTCAAGCAAATCCTGCTGGAACTTTTCGATCTCAGAGGGCATCTTCGACTCCTTGCTTCAACTCCGCCAAGAAGGACGTGGGGAGATTGTCGAACTTGGCTTTCTTGTAGACGATCAATAGCCAAATGGTCTCGGTGTTCGCGTTGAAGTAGATGACCCTGGCACCGCCGCGTTTTCCTTGTCCCGCAGATGTCCAACGCACCTTACGGCAGCCGCCACTTCCCCGGATGACGTCACCGGCTTCTGGATTGGCCGCGATCCAGTTGATGAACTCAACGCGCTCGACTTCCGACCAGACTTCGCTGGCATAGCGTTGGAAGATAGCGGTTTCAGCAACTGTTCTCACTCGCGCAATATACGTCAATGACGTATATTGCGCAAGCGGTGAAGGCGGATTTGTCGAGAGGAAGTGCCGGCCACAACTGGAATCCGGATGCCCAGAGTGAAGACAGTGGGCCGTGCAAAATGGCGATCAGCGCAGACCGAGTACTTGTCGAAGGCCGATGACCAGTCCCAGATCGGTTACCCGCCGTTCGCGTTGGAGGAAATTTCTCAGCCGCTATGTCTCCTGATTGCCGAATGTGTGAGTTCGCGTTGAACGCCCCCACCCACTACCGTTGGTTGAACGCCCGAACATAGCGCACTTAACTTGTCCCACTCGGCGCGCCCCTGATTCCGGGCACCGGTGCGATGTGCAAAGCTTCGCCCCGCCGCCGCGATTCCATGGCGGCGCCCCGGCATCCCGCACGGACCGCAAGCATGACCACACTGACCCCCGCCCAGCGCCGCGCCACCTGCATCCACGAAGCCGGCCACGCGGTGGCGTTCGCGCTGGGCGGCGTGTCGGTCTATCGGCTGGAAGTGGCGGACGAAGGCGCCGAGGCCTGGCGCACTGACATCCGCAACGGACGCATGTGCACCGGCCTGTGGGGACTGTGCGAGAAGGCGGACCTGGTGCTGCCGCGGCAATTCCTGCGCTGGCTGATGAACGAGGGCTGCCTGCACCCGGACGGCCGGGGCCACCCGCAGTTGTTGCAGCGCCCCGAGGGGCGGGCGCAGGTGGAAGGCTTCGGCGTGCGGCTGCAGCGCGAGATCCGTGCGCAGATGATGGGCCTGATGGCCGGGCCAGCGGCCGAGCAAATGTTCAGGGGCGAGGCGGTGCGCCTGGGCCCGGCGGGCGAGTTCGATGAAGTGCGGCAGGCGGAGGATCTGTCCTGGCTGCTGCCGGCGCGCGATGCGTTCGACCACGCGGCCGCGCTGACGGTGCTCACCTTGCAGCGGCCGGATGTATGGGCCGTGGTCGAGCGCGTGGCGTACGAACTCGAGCGCGCGGGCACGCTCACCCAGGGCCTGCGCGCGCTGCTGCCCGCCGCCCTGCCCGACTGGCCGCCCGGCGGCGCAGCGGTGTAGCGCGGCGGCCTGGGGCCTCGCCTACCGCCCCACCCAGCCGCCACACACCGGAAACACCTGGCCGACGAAGCAGTCCGCCGCGCTGCTGCACAGGTAGGCGGCAAACAGCGCATCCTCGCGCGCCGACACCAGCCGGCCCAGCGGCACTTCTCGCGCCAGCCGCTCCTGGAAGCGCGGGTTGGCCTGCACCTCGGGCGGGAAGTAGGTCGGGTTGTCGACGAAGTTCTGCGCGACGGCATTGACCTGCACGTTGTGCGCCGCCAGAGCTCCACGCCGATGGCCTGCACATAGGCCAGTTGCGCGCCGCGCGCGGCGCTGTAGGTGGAGGCGCGCTTCATGCCGCGCAGGGCGGAGGCGCTGCCCATCACCAGGATCTTGCCGGCGCGGCGCTCGACCATGGCGGGCGCGACGGCGCGCACCAGGCGCGGCAGCGGGTCGACCAGCGCGGCGAAGACGTCGCGCCATTCGGCCTCGGCGACCTCGAGCGCCGCGGTCGATGGGGCCGTGATGGCGAGGTTGGCGACCAGGACGTCGATGCGCCCGGCCGCGTGGACGATGCGCTCGGCGGCATCGGCCTCGACGAGCTCATCGGCGTTGGCGATCACCTCGGCGCCCTGCTCCGCGAAGACCTCGCACAGCACGGGGCCCATGAAGGCGGTCGCCTGGGTGATGAGGACGCGCTTGCCGGCCAGTGCGTTTTCCATGATCCGTTCCCTCGCGTGTTTGCAGCGCGCGCGAATGCAGGCTGCGTTCCCTTACTTATAGCAAGCGGGCGCGCCCTCGGCTGGCGATCGCGGCGCGCGCGGTGGCGAAGCGGCGGACACGCTGGCGGGTCGGGCTTCCGGCTCAGGGCAGCGTGCTGACGAAGGCTCTGACCATGGCGATGACTTCGGCCTCACGCTCGCGATGCGGCACATGCCGCGTATCGGGCATGAGCGCCAGCCGCGCCGTGCCGCCGCCGAGTTCGGCGATCAGCCTGGGATGCGTGGACGAGCCGTATTCGTCGTCGATGCCGTGAATGACCAGCGTCGGACACGCGACCTGCGGCAGCACGGGGCGCAGGGACCAGCTCGCAAACGCGGGGGCCAGCCAGGACTCGATCCAGGCGTCGAGCACCCAGCGCGCCTTGTCGCCGTGGTAGCGCTTGAGCCGATCGACCTGGCCGGGGTCCTTGAACAGTTCGCGTGCATCCTCCAGCCCCTCGATGGTGCGGTCCTCGACGAAGGCCTGGGCGGATTCGGTGATCAGCGCAACGCAGGCGGCGCCGTGGTGCGCGGCGCAGTTCACCGCCATGCCGCCACCCACGCTGTGGCCGAAGACGATGAAACGTGGGATGCCGAGCTGGCGGACGACGGCGGCGAAGTCGCCGTCCGCCTCGCTGGCGATGAAGTCCAGCGCCAACGTGCCCGGATGCGGGTCGGACTTGCCGAAGCCGAGACGGTCGTAGGCGACCACCTGACGGTCGGTGGCCTTGCACAGCGCTGCGGGAAACCCGCGCCACAGCTCGACGCTGCCGAGCGAGTCGTGCAGCAGCACGATGGGCGCCAGGTGCGAGGGCACCTCGGGCGACCAGGTGCGGACGAACAGCCGGCCGTGCTGGCCATCGACCGCGGTGTCCTGGCTCGTGGTGTGTTGGTGTCTCGTGCTCATTTCAGGAGATTCGGAGGGTGGTCAGGGCGCCGGCTCGGCGCGATTGCCTTCGTCCATGCGGCGGATGGCCGCGCCGCCCTGCTGCGCGAGCGCGGCGAGGCGGTCGATCTGGGCGTCGAGCCTGGGCAGGGCCTCGCGGCGGTAGCGCGACAGGTCGTCGATGGCGCCGATCACGTCGGCGAAGGCCTGTTCGAGCTGGCCCATGTCGAGCATCGCCGAGGAGGCGCGGGTCTGGATGTCCACGCCCTGGGTGCGCAGCGCCTGCGCGGTGCCGGCGATGAGCGCGGAGGTGGTCTGGTTGAGCGCGGCGACGCGGTCGAGCACCAGGCGCTGGTTGGCCAGGCCGAGCGCCACGGTGACGGCGACGTTGAGCGCCGACACGGTGACGTTGATGGCGCGGTCCACGCCGCGGATCAGCTCGCGGTTGTTGCGGATGACGACCTCGAGCGCGAGCACGCCCTGCTGGCTCACCGCCACCTGTTGCTGCAGGTCGACGATGCGCTGGCGCAGCGGGAAGAGGAGCTCCTCCTCGACGAAGGCGCGCCGCGGCGCGGGCAGGCTGGCGGAGGCGGCCTCGCGGGCCAGCCGCCGGTCAATCATGCGCCCGAGTTCGACCTGGCGTTCGAGCTGGGCGAGGATGGCGCGCAGCGACTGCTGGTCGTCGGCGAGGGTGAGGTTGTCGCGGCGCAGCATGTCGGCGCCGCCCTGCAGGTCGCCGATGATGGCGTCGAGCGCGTCCTGCGCCTTCTCGTACTTCTGGAAGTAGCGCTGCATCGGCTTGCCGACGCCGGGGATGAAGGACAGCGCGCGCGACAGGCCCTCGCCGCTCAGCTTCTGGCGGGCGGGGTCGAGCTCCTGCATCTTGTCGCGCAGCGCGATCAGCGCCTGCGCCACCGGACCGCCCTCGTCGCCCTGATGGGCGAGCTTGCGGATCGGCGCCTGCAGCATCTCGCTGCGCCAGGCGGCCTGGCGCTGCAGCTCGATGCCCATGGTGTCGACCGCCTCGCGCTGGCGGTGAAGTTCGGCTTCGCCGGCGGCGAGCGCGTCGCGCACGAAGGCGTCGGCGGTGGCGGCGAGCTCGGGATCTTCGGGCGCTTGCGCGGGCTGGGGCGGAACCGCTTCGCGCGCGATGTCCTCGATCGGGGGCAATGAAAGGCCCGCGCGCGCTCCCCCGCCCGGGGGCTGGCCACCGCCGCCCTGCTCGCCCACGGGTGCCTGCAACAGCGGATGAAGAAGGGACAGCAGCGGCAGACTCATCGCGAAACTCCTCGGATCACGGCTGGCGGCCGTACAGACCGGCGCGCTCGGCGAAACGGCGCAGTTCCTGCAGCGCCTGCTCCATGTTGCCGGCGGCGGCACCCTGGCCGCGGCCGGTGTCGATGCGGGCGACGGCGACCGCGACGTCGTCGAGCGCGGTGAGCGCAGCCTCGTTGCCGGCGGCGATCTCGGCCAGCCGGCGCTCGGTCTCGTCGGCGATCGCCAGGCGGCGGCGCAGCGCCTCGCGCTCGGTGGGGTTGAGGCGCGCGGCCTCGCGCTCGAGCCGTTCGCGCACGAAGTCGGCGTCCAGGCCAGCGCTGCCGTGCACCAGCTCGACCATCGCCCCCAGCCCGGCGGCGGCCTCGCGGCCGACCTCGCCGACCAGGCCGCGGGCGCGCTCGTAGGTGACTTCGCGCACGTCGAACTTGTCGTCGAGCACGTCGAGCGCGCGGTGGTAGCGGGTGAACAGGCGGTCGGCCTGCACGGCAAGGTCGGGCCGACGCAGTTCGACCAACTCGCGCTTGACCTCCCACAGCTGCATGACCACGGTGTCGGCGCCGGTGGGGGCGAAGTCCGGGTCCAGGGTCAGGAGGTCACGCTCGCGGCGCGCGTTGGCGACGTCGTGGCGCTGGCGTTCGCGGGCGGCGGCGCGATCACGGCCGGCGCGCGCGGCCCGCCAGCGCCGCCAGCGTCTTTCGATGAAGAGCTCCACCGGCACCGCGGCCAGCCCGGCCAGCCAGCCGCCGAGGCTGGCGCCGAAGCCGCCCCACAGCGAGGTAAGGAAGAGCAGCATCGCCACCGCGGGCATCGCCACCGCATAGCGCAGGATCACCTGCCAGCGCGAGGCCACCTCCTCGGGCACGACCAGCCGCGGGTCGTACAGCCCGGCCATGAACCAGGGCATGAACGACACCAGCAGTCCGAAAGCGAGCCCCGGGAAATAGGGGACAGACCCCGATTTCCCGCGCCGCAGGTCCTCGTGGGAGCGGGCTTTCCCGCGAATGCAGCCGCGCCACAAGAGGCATCCGCCACTCGCGGGCAAGCCCGCTCCCACGGGGGCTGCTCAAGCAGGCGCTGCGTCAATCCCTTCACGCCCGCAGTCCCATTCCCGCATGCCGCTTAGGTGGCGCCGAGCGCCGGGTTGAGCGTGTAGGTGCCGGTGAGCCGGGCCTCGGCGAGCACGTGGCCGGCGATCGCGGCCCGCACGTCCTGCCCGGTGAAGCGGCCTTCCACGGCGCAGCGCGGCACATCCAGCGCATACAGCGTGAACACGTAGTGGTGGATAATCTCGTCGTTCCACGGCGGGCAGGGGCCGTCGTAGCCGTGGTAGTCGCCCTTCATCGCATCGTCACCGGCGAACCAGGCGGTGTAGTCATTGACGCCGTGGCGGGCGCCGAGCGCGGTCTCCGGGCCGGGCTTGCCGCCGGGGGTGACCTCGCCGGAGAAGTGGCCGGCGTCGATCGCGCGCAGCTCGGCGGGCAGGTCCACCACCACCCAGTGGAAGAAATCCACCCGCGGCAGGCTGGCCGGCACCGTGCGGCCTTCCTGGTTCACATCGTCGCCCCGGCTCGGCACGTCCGGGTCGTGGCAGATGAGCGCGAAGGACTTCGTGCCGGCGGGCGCGTCGGACCACGCCAGCTGCGGGTTGCGGTTGGCGCCGAGGCAGACGTGGCCTTCGGCGGCCGGTATGCAGAAGGCGAATTCGCCCGGGATGCGGGCGCCGTCTGCGAAGCTCTGGCTGGTGAGTTTCAAGGCATTCTCCTCGCAAGTTGAAGTGAACACTGGGTCGTCGTGCTGCGGTGCTCGGTTGGCCACGGCCTGCGCGCGCTCAGGGCGTCTCGCACAGGCAGTGCAGATACAGGTGGCGCGGATCGTTCCAGCGCAACAGGTCGGCGGTGGAGCGCTGCACCTCGCCCACCAGGCCGGCCAGCGGCCCCCTCGCCACGCCGGTCCCGGCCAGATCGAGTCCGAAATCCTCGCCCGCACGCAGCAGCCGGCGCAGCAGGCGCTGCTCGAAGGACTCCACCGCCGCCGGCCATATCAGCTGGTAGTCGGTGAGCCCGGCGCGTGCTGCCGCGGCAGCGACCGCCTCCTGCAGGCCGCCGAGCTTGTCGACCAGGCCCAGCCCGCTGGCCGCCTCGCCTGTCCACACGCGACCGCGGGCCACGGCATCGACCTCGGCCGTGCTCATGTTGCGCGCCTTGGCGACGACCTCGAGGAAGCGCCGGTAACCGTGCTCGATGCTGAGCTGCATGGCCTCGGCCGCGGCGGGATCGAGCGGGCGGCGCGGATCGAGCGCGCCGGCAAGCGGTGCCGTGGTCACGCCATCGACGCCGATGCCCAGCCGGCGCAGCGGTTCGGAGAACTCCGGGAACAGGCCGAAGATGCCGATCGAGCCGGTGAGCGTCGCCGGCGCGGCCCAGATCTCGTCGGCACCGGAGGCGATCCAGTATCCCCCCGAGGCCGCAACCGAGCTCATCGAGGCGATCACCGGCTTGCCTGCCTGCCGGGTCAGCTCGAGTTCGCGGCGGATCAGCTCGGAGGCCCAGGCGCTGCCGCCGGGGCTGTCGATGCGCAGCACCACCGCCTTGATGCTGTCGTTCTCGCGCGCCTCGCGGATCAGGCGTGCGAAGGTGTCGCCGGCGACCACGCCAGCGGGCTCCGCGCCATCGACGATGGTGCCCTGGGCGACGATCACCGCCACGCTGGCGGGCGCGGCGTCCTTCTGCGCCTCGACCACGGCAAGGTACTGCCCGACCTCGATACGGCGCGGCTCCTCGCCCTCGGCGCTCTGGCCGACCGCCTCGAGCAGGCGCTGGCGCCATTCGTCGCGGGTGCTGAAGCGGTCCACCAGCCCGGCATCGAGCGCGGCCTTGGCCGCGTCTCCGCCCGCGCGGGCGAGCGCACCGGCAATGTCGTTCACATGCGCGTCGACCGCTTCCGGCGTGAGCTTGCGGCTTACGGCGATGTCGTCGCGCATGATCCGCCACAGGCCGTCGAGGAGGTCGCGCGTGGATTCGCGGTCCTCGTCCGACATGTCGGTGCGGGTGAAGGGCTCGGAGAACGACTTGTACTCGCCGACGCGGAACACATGGACCTTGACCCCGAGCTTGTCGAGCGCGTCCTTGAAGTAGCTGCCGTAGCGCGCCAGGCCGCGCAGCAGCACGAAGCCGTCCGGCGACACATGCAGCTCGTCGGCGACCGAGGCGAGGTAGTACTGCGACTGGGTGAAGCGTTCGCCGCGTGCGAGCACGGGCTTGCCCGAGGCCTTGAAGTCGGCGATCGCGGCACGCAGCTCGGCGAGCTTGGACAGGCCGCCGCCGACCAGCTCATCGGTCTCGATCACCAGCGCGCTGATGCGCGCGTCGTCGCGCGCGCTGCGCACCGCTTCGACCAGGTCGGCCAGTCGCATCTGCCCCGCAGGCGCACCGCCCGCGCGCAGCAGGGCAAGCGGCGGCTCGAGCTCGGCCTGCTCGACGATCGTCCCCACCGGCCGCAGCACCAGCGCGGAGCCCTGCGGCACCTCGGGCTCGGGGTGGAAGAAGAACGCCACCAGCACGCCCAGCCCGAAGATCAGCAGCGCATAGAAGGCACCGCGCACGACCAGGTCGAGCAGGCGCACGAACATGCGCAGCACGTTGTAGATGAAGCGGAACAGGCCTCGTATCACGCCGCGGTTTCCTCGTCAGAAGAGCGTTTTCATGCGGGACGGCGGCGGAACACCAGGTCCCACACGCCATGACCCAGCTTCAGACCACGGTTTTCGAATTTCGTCAGCGGCCGATAGTCGGGACGCGGCGCGAAACCGTCGGCAGTGTTCTGCAGCGCCGGCTCGGCGGACAGGATCTCGAGCATCCAGTGCGCGTAGTCCTCCCAGTCGGTGGCACAGTGGAAGTAGCCGCCGGGCGCGAGCTTCTGTGCCACCAGGGCGACGAAATCCGCCTGCACGATGCGGCGCTTGAAGTGACGCTTCTTGCGCCAGGGGTCGGGGAAGAACAGGTGCACGCCGGCGAGCGCGCCGTCCGCGATCATGTCGCGCATCACCTCGACGGCGTCATGCTGCATGATCCGCAGGTTGGTCAGATTGCCTTCGGCGATCAGCTTGCACAGCGCGCCGACGCCCGGCGTATGCACCTCGATGCCGAGGAAGTCGTGGTCGGGCATCGCGGCGGCGATCTTCGCCGTGGTCTCGCCCATGCCGAAACCGATCTCGAGGATCTTCGGTGCCTGGCGGCCGAAGGCGGCGTCGAGGTCGAGCGGCGCGACGCGGTAGTCGATGCCGATCTTCGGCAGCATGTCGTCGAGGTAGCGCTGCTGGGCCTCGGACATGCGGCCCTGGCGCAGCACGAAGCTGCGGATGCTGCGGCTGGAGAAGCGGTGTTCCGGGCTGTCGCGGCCGATGATCTCGACCTGCGCGTTCTGCGTCTCGCTCATGAACCGATCAGCCCCTGCGTCGGCGAGCTCGGGTCGGCCGAGTAGAACTTGCGCGGCATGCGCCCGGCGAGGAAGGCCTCGCGCCCGGCCTCGACCGCCTTCTTCATCGCGCTCGCCATCAGCACCGGCCTGGCGGCGCCGGCGATCGCGGTGTTCATGAGCACCGCAGCGCAGCCGAGCTCCATGGCGATGGCGGCGTCGGAGGCCGTCCCGACACCCGCATCGACCACCACCGGCACCTTGGCGTTGTCGATGATCAGGCGCAGATTCCACGGGTTGAGGATGCCCATGCCGGAGCCGATCAGCGAGGCCAGCGGCATGATCGCGCAGCAGCCGATGTCTTCGAGCATCTTCGCCTGGATGGGGTCGTCGGCGCAGTAGACCATGACGTCGAAGCCGTCCTTCACCAGCGTCTCGGCGGCCTTGAGCGTCTCGGGCATGTTGGGGAACAGGTTCTTCGGGTCGCCGAGCACCTCGAGCTTGACCAGCGCGTGCCCATCGAGCAGCTCGCGCGCCAGGCGCAGCGTGCGCACCGCGTCGTCGGCGGTGTAGCAGCCGGCGGTGTTGGGCAGGATGGTGAATTTCTCCGGCGGCAGCACGTCGAGCAGGTTGGGTTCGCCCGGGTTCTGGCCGATGTTGGTGCGGCGGATGGCGACGGTGACGATCTCGGCGCCGCTGGCGTCGATGGCTTCGCGGGTCTCGGCGAAGTCCTTGTACTTGCCGGTGCCGACGAGCAGTCGGGAGTGATAGGCCTTGCCGGCGATGACCAGGGGGTCGTTCATGTTGGGGACCTGTGAGGGTTTGTCTGAAGAGTGAATATGGCCGGGCGCAGATCAATGGGAGACTGCGCGCTTTGGGAGCGACGCCCTGTGGGAGCGGGCTTGCCCGCGAA
>JARRBR010000139.1 GCA_029982755.1 Rhodocyclaceae bacterium | reverse complement strand
GCGCATGGGAATAATTGGTGTCGTAATGCGAACGTAATTATATCAGCCGTAGAGTCCGCACGGATGCAGGAAGGTCAATTAAATCAACATCCTGTTAGCCCGAATTGTGTAATCAGTATAAGCAGGCAGAGCGATAGCTGCCAAAATGCCAATGATCGCTATGACGATCATCAGTTCGATCAGCGTGAAGCCTTGTTGCATCTTTTTCATGACCATCCCCTTCAGGAAGTTTGAGATTTCGTGTCCGGCGCGGAGCGGTGTTGCCGATTCCTGCCTTCCGCCTCTCCCCACGCAACCGCCATGCCAGGTGTTTGCGTGTGACCTGCTTCACGAGCGCGTTCCAGGGGGTGTGACAAACGCCGTGCAAACCCGAGACATGACGCCGGACTGGCACGGTGCACCCCGTGTCATGCGGGGACGTGGCACAGCGGGCGTGGTCATACGCCGAGCCGCGCGCTGCCCGCAGCCGCGGGCCGGCGCTAAACTAGCGGCTTTCACCCACCTCGGACGCCGCGATGGCCCACATCACCCTGAATACCGCCGTGTCGATCACCGGGCTGAGCAAGCGCACGCTGTGGCGGCGCATTGCCGACGGCCAGCTCCGTGTGCACGGCATCCCGTCGGGGGGCGGGGAACACACCCGCGTGCTGCTCGACGACGTGCTCGCCATGTCGCCGCTGCGCCTGGAGGGCGATGACCGGGCGCTGATCGCGGCGGCCGATGCGGGCGATGCCGAAGCCCAGTGCGATCTCGCGCTGCTGTTCCTCGCGCAGAACCTGGCGGCGGAGGCGGTGCGCTGGCTGGCGCTGGCGGCGAAGCAGAACTACCCGGAGGCGATGCACCAGCTCGGCCGCTGCCATATCGCCGGCCGCGGGGTGGCGGCGAACGAGGCGCTCGGCGTCGAATGGATCTCGCGCGCGGCGGCGATCGGCCACGGCACCGCGAAGCCGATGGCGCGCTACCTGATGGACCCGTCGCGCCCGGCGCTGGACGGGCCCGCGCTGGAGGCGCGCCTCGACGCCATCGAGCGCGAGCAGGTGCTGGCGGTGCTGCGGGAGACGGCGGAGATGGAACCCGGGCGCGGGGGCAGATCCTGAGTTCGACCTCACTGCGCCAGCCAGTTCTCCACGACCAGGCCCGGAACGCGAGCGAACTCCTTGACGTTGTCGGTCACCAGCACTGCACCGAGTGCAAGTGCGTGCGCGGCGATCCAGAGATCGTTGCTGCCGATCGGCGTTCCTTGGCGCTCGAGCACTGCCCGAATCCGCGCGTAATTCAAACTCGTCGCGGCGTCGAGCGGAGGCACGGCAAGGCCTGTCACCACTTCGTCCAGGCGCTTGCGGTTGCGCTCGACCTGGGTGCTCTTCTCTACCCCGGTCTCGAGTTCGCCCAGTACGACGGGTGAGAGCATGATCGAGGACGCCGGCAAGGATTCGAGGCGGGCGCGTACTGCAGGGTGAGCCTTCAGTGCAGCGATGAAGATGTTGGTATCGAGCAGATAGCTCATGCCGGCTCAATCCCAGCCCGCGACCGGTTCGGGTGGCGCATCGGCCGGCGCCGCCAGATCCAGGCCACCCTCCTGCCAGCAGGCGCGAAAGACGTCCGCAGCCGAACGAGCCGTATCCGGCACCAGGCGGGCGATCACCCGACCGCGCCGGGTAATCGCCACTTCCTCGCCGTTCTCCACGGCCGCCAGCAGCGCGGAAAACTGGCTCTTGGCTTCGACAACCGCAACCGTACGCATGGCATCGCTCCAAATGACCACATGGACAGATGATAGCAGCGGATGCCCGCGAGCGCCCGCTCAGCCCAGCACTTCCCCATGCTCGCGCGTGGCGTGGAAGGTGACCTTGGGCCACTTCTCCGCGGTGACTTCCAGGTTGTAGCGGCTGGTGGCCAGATACACCGGGTTGCCGTCGATGTCCTTGCCCAGGCGCAGCGCCTGCTCGCGCTCGAAGTTGCGGCGCGTCACGTCGTCGGGGAAAGTCAGCCAGCGCGCGGTGTGGATGTCGGCGGGCTCGAAGATCGCGTCGACCTTGTACTCGTCCTTCAGGCGCTGGGCGACGATCTCGAACTGCAGCACGCCGACCGCGCCGAGCAGCATCTGCCCGCCTTCGAGCTCGAAGACCTGGATCGCGCCTTCCTCGCCCAGCTCCTGCAGACCTTTCTGCAGCTGCTTGGATTTCAGCGGATCGCGCAGGCGCGCGGCGCGGAAGAGTTCGGGCGAGAAGTAGGGGATGCCCTTGAAGCCGAGGTTCTCGCCCTCGGTCAGGGTGTCGCCGATCTGCAGCTGGCCGTGGTTGTGGATGCCGACGATGTCGCCGGCGACGCCGTCTTCCATGATCACGCGCTCGTTGGCCATGAAGGTGAGCACGTTGGCGAGCTTCATCTCGCGCCCGGCGCGCACGTGCTTGACCTTCATGCCGGCGCTGTAGCGGCCGGAGCAGATGCGGAAGAAGGCGATGCGGTCGCGGTGCTTCGGGTCCATGTTGGCCTGGATCTTGAACACGAAGCCGGTGAAGGCGGGCTCGGCCGGCTGCACCATGCGCGCGCCCGCGTCACGCGCCTGCGGCGGCGGCGCCCAGTCGATCAGCGACTGCAGGATCTCCTGCACGCCGAAGTTGTTGATGCCCGAGCCGAAGAACACCGGCGTCTGCTTGCCGGCGAGGAAGTCGTCGAGGTCGAAGGGCGGCGAGGCGCCGTCGATCAGCTCGACGTCGTCGCGCAGCTGGCCGATCTCCAGCGGATAGCGCTTGTCGAGCTCGGGGTTGTCCAGGCCCTTGATGATCTCGCCGTCGCTGCGCCGTTCCTCGCCCGGGGTGAAGGTCAGCACCTGTTGCTGCAGCAGGTGATAGACGCCGCGGAAGGCCTTGCCCATGCCCAGCGGCCAGGTCACCGGTGCGCAGGTGATCTTGAGCACGTCCTCGATCTCGGCCAGCAGCTCGAAGGGCTCGCGCACCTCGCGGTCGAGCTTGTTCACGAAGGTGATGATCGGCGTGTTGCGCAGGCGGCAGACGTTGAGCAGCTTGATCGTCTGCGCTTCCACGCCCTTGGCGGCGTCGATCACCATCACCGCGGCGTCGACCGCGGTCAGCACGCGGTAGGTGTCTTCGGAGAAGTCCTCGTGGCCCGGGGTGTCGAGCAGGTTCACGGTGTGCCCCTGGTACTCGAACTGCATCACCGAGCTGGTCACCGAGATGCCGCGCTGCTTCTCCACCTCCATCCAGTCGGAGGTGGCGTGGCGCGCTGACTTGCGCGCCTTCACCGTGCCGGCGAGCTGGATCGCGCCGCCGAACAGCAGCAGCTTCTCGGTCAGCGTGGTCTTGCCCGCGTCGGGGTGCGAAATGATGGCGAAGGTGCGGCGTTTTTCGACGTCGCGCAGGAGTTCGGGCGGAAACGGCGTGGAGGACAAGGGAGGACAGCCTGTTCGGGTGAAGGGGCGGCGCGGCGCGTTCGGGGCGGCGGCCTGACCGGCGGATTCTACCAAGTGCCGGGCGGATCAGGCCTTTTTGCGGGCGGATGAGCGCATCCGCTTCTAGAATGGCGATCCCGCACCTGGAGTCCGCACGCCGTGATCGAACGTAGCGCCCGCATCATGCAGCTCTTGCCCGACTGGGCCGAACCCTGGCTGGAAGTCATCGAGCTCGGCCTGCAGATCGTCCTGATCGTGCTCGGCGCCTGGTTCCTGAACCTGCTGTTCCGGCGCCTTATCCGCCGTCTCGGCGGCAGCTACAGCCTGCCCGCCGAGCTGGTCATGGGCGCGCGCCGGGTGATCGGGCTGGTGATCTACCTGGGCGCGCTGCTGCTGATCCTCGACCGTTTCGGGGTGTCGGCCACGGTGCTGTGGACCGCCTTCACCGGCTTCGCCGCGGTCGCCGCGGTGGCCTTCTTCGCGGCCTGGAGCGTGCTGTCGAACATCTTCTGCACGCTGCTGATCTTCACCACCCGGCCGTTCCGCCTGCACGACCACGTCGAGGTGCTGGAGAGCGGCGACAAGCCGGGGCTGAAGGGGCAGGTGGTGGACATCAACCTGATCTACACCACGCTCAAGGAGGAGGCCGAAGACCAGGTGCTGCAGGTGCCCAACAGCCTGTTCTTCCAGCGCATCGTGCGGCGCTGGCGCAAGGCCTGAGCGCGCCGGGGGCGCGAATTGGCCGCGCATGAAAAACGGGGCACGTCCACCGCGAGCGGTGTCGATGCCCCGAACGAGGAGAGACGAGGGATTCCGCGGCGGCTGCTTACTTGTTCTTGCCGACCTGGTCGCCGATGACGCCGCCGATCGCGGCACCGCCCACGGTGCCGAGGATGCCGCCGTCGGTGATCACGGCACCGGCCACGCCACCCACGGCGGCGCCGGTCGCTGCGCTCTTCTCACGCGAGGACATGTTGTCCCAGGTCGCACAGCCACTGGCGGCGAAGGCGATGAGCAGGGCGGGAATCAGGGTACGGGCTTTCATGAGGGCCTCCTTCTGATCGTTTCAAGGCGCGGGCCCGATGTGGCGGCCGCGCGGTCGGGGTGTGTGAAGTATGAACGCGGGATCGCCACCAGGATCCGGGCGCGGCGTATCCAATTATTTCGAGCGGCTTTTGCCCCGGCGGGTTCCGACGGTGCCGTCCAAACCCGCGCAACCTCGCTGTTTCCCTTGCATCGGCGCCTTCTTCCGCGTCCTTGCGCGTTTTGCGGCGGCGCGCCGCGCAGCGCGCCGCGATCACATCCGGATGCAGCTTTCACCCGCCGAGCATCGCCTGCGGCCGCACCCAGGCGTCGAACTCGGCGGCGGTGGTGAAGCCCAGCGCGAGCGCGGCGGCGCGCAGCGTCGTGCCTTCCGCCCACGCCTTCTTGGCGATCTGCGCGGCCCGGTCGTAGCCGATGTGCGGCGCCAGCGCGGTGACCAGCATCAGGCTGCGTTCCAGGTGTTCGGCCATGCGCGCGGCGTCCGGCTCCATGCCGGCCACGCAGTGGCGCTGGAAGTTGCGGCAGCCGTCGGCGAGCAGACGGATGGACTGCAGGACGTTGTGGGCGATGACGGGCTTGAACACGTTCAGCTGCAGCTGGCCCTGGCAGGCAGCGAAGCCGATCGTGGCGTCGTTGCCCAGCACCTGGCAGGCGAGCATGGACAGCGCCTCGCACTGCGTCGGGTTGACCTTGCCCGGCATGATCGAGCTCCCCGGTTCGTTGGCGGGCAGCCTGAGCTCGGCGAGGCCGGCGCGCGGTCCGGAGCCGAGCAGGCGCAGGTCGTTGGCGAGCTTCATCAGCGCCACCGCCAGCGTCTTCAGCGCGCCCGACAGCGCGACCAGCGGCTCGTGGCCGGCGAGGGCGGCGAACTTGTTGGGCGCGCTGGTCAGCGGCAGCCCGGTGAGCGCCGCCAGTTCGGCGGCGACCTGCTCGGCGAAGCCCGGCGGCGCATTGAGCCCGGTGCCGACCGCGGTGCCGCCCTGGGCCAGCTCGCACACCGCGGGCAGGCTCGCGCGGATCGTGTGCGCGGCGGTGTTGAGCTGGGCGACGAAGGCCGACAGTTCCTGGCCGAAGCTGATCGGCGTGGCGTCCATCAGGTGCGTGCGCCCGGTCTTGACCACCGCGGCATGGCGTTCGGCCTGGATGGCGAGCCCGTTCGACAGTTCGGTGAGCGCGGGCAGCAGCGCGTCGTGTACCGCGCGCGCGGCGGCGATGTGCATCGCCGTGGGGAAGCAGTCGTTCGAGCTCTGCCCGCGGTTGACGTGGTCGTTGGGGTGGACCGGCGCCTTGCCGCCGCGGCCCTGCCCGGCCAGCTCGTTGGCGCGGCCGGCGATGACCTCGTTGACGTTCATGTTGGTCTGCGTGCCGCTGCCGGTCTGCCACACCACGAGCGGAAACTGCGCGTCGTGGCTTCCGTCGAGGACCTCGTCGGCGGCCTGCTCGATCAGCAGGGCGATGTCGGCCGGCAGCTCGCCCGAGCGGGCGTGCACGCGCGCGGCCGCTTTCTTGATCAGCGCCAGCGCATGCACGATGGCGAGCGGCATGCGTTCGCCGCCGATGGCGAAGTTGATCAGCGAGCGCTGGGTCTGGGCGCCCCAGTAGGCCTCGGCGGGGACTTCGATCGGGCCGAGGCTGTCGGTTTCGATGCGGGTCATGGCGGGCCTCCGCAGGCGGATGAGCGGGAAGGTCGTGGTCGCCATCGCGACCATCGTGGCTATCGTCGGACGATTCTGCGCCCGCCCTTGTTCCGCCGCACGCCGCGGGGCAGCATGTGGGCAGTGTCCATCCCTTCCGCCGCCCGGTCCGCCACCATGTTCCTGCTCGATGCCTCGCTCGCCCAGTCCATCGTCGATCGCGCGATGCAGATCCTGCGCACCAACGTGAACGTGATGGACGAGCGCGGCCTGATCATCGCCAGCGGCGAGCCCGCACGCATCGGCACCCGCCACGAGGGCGCGCTGCTGGTGCTGGCGCAGGGGCGGGCGGTGGAGATCGACGCGGCGGTCGCCAGCCGCCTGCACGACACCCGGCCGGGCATCAACCTGCCCCTGCGCGCCGAGGGCCGGGTGGTGGGGGTGGTGGGGCTGAGCGGCGCGCCCGAGGCCATCCGCCAGCACGCCGAGCTGGTGCGCATGGCGGCCGAGACCATGCTCGAACAGGCGCGCCTGATGCAGGTGCTGGCGCGCGACGAGCGCCTGCGCGAGGAGCTGGTGCTGCAGCTGATCGGCGCCGCACCGGCCCGGCCGGCCTCGGATGACTGGATCCGCGAGTGGGCGCGCCGGCTGCAGGTGGATCTCGCCGTGCCGCGCGTGGTGCTGCTGGTCGATATCGACGCCCCGGCGCTGGCGGCGGATGCGATGCTGGCCGAGCAGCAGCGCCTGCAGCGGCTGCTGGCCGCGCTCGAGCCCGGCCTGCTGTCGGCACCGGTGTCGCTGCGCGAGCTGGCGGTGCTGCTGCCGGTCCTGCCCGGCGAGGGCGAAGCGTCCCGCCTGCGTGCGCGCGTCGAGGACCTGCGTGCCCGCATCGCCACGCAGGGGGCCGTGCCGCGTCTCGCCCTCGGCGGCGTGTTCGCCGGTACCGAGGGGCTGGTGCGCTCGTGGCAGTCGGCGCGCGCCACGCTGCGCGCCGGCCGCCGCCGCCAGCCCGAAGGGGCGGTGCATTGCTACGCCGATCTCACCCTCGCCGTGCTGCTCGCCGGCCTCGCCGAAGGCTGGCGGGCGGACGAGCTGCAGCGCCCGCTGCAGCGCCTCGCCGCCCATGACCGCGACGGCCAGCTGCGGCGCACGCTCGTGGCCTGGTTCGCCCACGACATGAAGACGGCGCCGAGCGCGGCCGCCCTGCACGTGCATCGCAACACGCTGGATTATCGCCTGCGGCGGATCGGCGAACTCACCGGGCTGGATCTCGCCCGCCTCGACGACTGCCTGCTGCTGTTCATCGGGCTCGAGCTGGTCGAGGACGCGTGATTGTGCAAGACGACAATTATTGCGTTGAATGCATTCTGTTAATTGTAATGAACGCCGATTACAGGCCTGTTCCGGCGCGCTAAGCTCTGCCCCATCTGCGAGTTCGCGGGTTCGAGTGCCGGAGGTCTTTCGCACTTCGCGGGCAAGCCCGCGCCCACGGATGAGCGCTGCCGAGCACAACGACAAGCACCGGAGACGCCCCCCATGAAGAAGATCGTCATCGCCCCCGATTCGTACAAGGAAAGCCTGTCCGCGCTGGAGGTCGCGCAGGCGGTCGCGGCTGGTTTCCGCCAGATCTTCCCCGACGCGGAATACGTGCTGGTACCGGTGGCCGACGGCGGCGAGGGCACGGTCGACGCGATGGTGGCCGCCACCGGCGGGCGCAGGGAGACCGTCGTCGTCAGCGGCCCGCTCGGCGAGCGTGTCGAGGCCTTCTACGGCCTCACCGGCGACGGCGCGACCGCGGTGATCGAAATGGCCGCCGCCAGCGGCCTGGCGCTGGTCCCGCCGGCGCAGCGCAACCCGCTGCGCACCAGCTCGCGCGGCACCGGCG
>JARRBR010000138.1 GCA_029982755.1 Rhodocyclaceae bacterium | reverse complement strand
CTCATAACCTCAACAACTCGAACCGCCCGGTGCGGACCCGCATGCCGGGTGGTGTGGGAGGGGAACGGTCAGGTAAGCTGACCGCCCCTATCCCGATCTGTGTTCGGGCGAAGCGGGGATCAGCGGATCGACACCATGCGCGCGGCGTCGTGAAGGGTGTCGCCCTCGTCGAGCAGGCGGCGCGCGCCATTGAAGCGCTGCGCCCAGTAGCGGTTGGAGATGTTCTCGACGCGGACCTTGCCGCCGCTGGAAGGGGCGTGAACGAACTTGCCGTCGCCGAGGTAGATCCCCACATGGGAGAAGGCGCGGCGCATGGTGTTGAAGAACACGAGGTCGCCCGGCTTGAGCTCCTGGCGGCCGATCTGGTCGCCGAGCTTGGCCATCTCGTTCGCGGTGCGCGGCAGATTGAGGCCGACGGCGTTGCGGAACACGTTCAGCACCAGGCCGCTGCAGTCCAGCCCGGTTGCCGGCGAGGTGCCGCCGAAGCGGTAGCGGATCCCCAGGTAGGACAGGGCTTCGTCGACCAGTTGCTCGGCGACGACGGTGTAATCGTCGATGACGGAGTTCTGCCCGACCTGCACCGCCTTCGGCTGTTCAGGCTGTTCGGCGGCGTGGACGAACGGGGCCGACGCGAGCAGGACTGTCAGGGATAGGAGGGCGGGGCGCAAAAACATTCGGCGGAATATACGCACGCAAGCCGGGGTTGTAAACAAGAAATGTCGTTCCCCCGCGGTCGCGAGCGGGCATCGGTCAGGGTCGTGGAGAGTCAGACCTTCAGCTTCTGGCGGTAGGCGTGCTGATGCTCTGCGAGGCCTTCCGGACTGTTGACGCCGAAGGACGGTGCACGCGCCTGGACGGCGAGGAAGAGCTGGGCGATCGCCCAGGCGTCGCCGAGCGCGTGATGGCGCTGAAAGGTTTCGATACCGAATGCCGCCATCCAGTCGCCGAGCCGCCCCGGGCGATCGAGTTTTTCCGGGAACAGGGAAGGCAGCAGGAAGTAGAGGTCGATCCAGAGGAACTCGGGTACGAGCCCCAGATGCTCCTGAAACGCGCGCTCGAGCATGTTGCGGTTGAACGAGGCGTTGAACACCACCAGCGGGTTCTTGCCGGTCAGCCCGAGCAGACCCGCGAGCGCGTCGGCCGCTGCGGGGTCCAGCTTCGCGTAATAGGCATCGGCGGCGTGGAGCAGGCCGCCATCGACGCCGATGGCCCCCACCGCGATCAGGCGGTCGCGGTCGCGGTCGAGTCCTGTCGCCTCCGTATTGACGACCACGTAACGGCTCTCGAAGTGCGGACGGTCGCGCGCCGCATCGGGCAGGGCATGCCAGTCGCGGAGGGTCTGCTCGGCCTGTTTGCCGAGGGCGGGCGCGCCGCCGCGCGCGGCCTTGAGACGGCTGAGCCAGCTCATAGCTGATAGTCCAGCTTGAGGCGCAACTGGAGCTTGCGCGCCTGACGGAAGGCTTCCTTCAGGATGCGACGGTCGAGCTCGTTCAGCGATTCGGGATCGACGCGGTTGTCGTCGCCCGTGTCGTGCTCGGTCTCCAGGTGCTGCGAGCGCAGGCGCAGGAGCTGGATGAAATTGAAGCCGTCGATGATCGCCGCGATCTCTTCCGGGGTGAAGCCGATCTTCGTGCTGGCCTGACGCAGGCGCTGGACGGTGCTGCTGGAGTCCACGCCGGTACGCAGGGCCAGGATGCGCGCCACATCCACGAACAGGCGGGCACCGGATTTCTTGAGGTCGATGCTGCCGTCCTCCTCGAGCACGAAGTCGCGGATGCGCCCGAGCGGGGGCAGGACCTTCAGCGCGTTGGCCGCCATCATGCGCTGGAAGGTGCTGTTGCCCTTGGCCGCCTTGTTGAGCCAGGTGCGCAGCTGGTCGCCGAAGCGCTCGTTGCCGTAGAGCACGCGGAAGTCGAAGAAGATCGAGGCGTTGAGCAGGGCCTGGGGGTCGGGTTCGCGGATCCAGTCGCCGAAACGCGATTTCCACTCGTCGAGCGTCAGACACAGGTCCGGATTGCTCGCCATGATGTTTCCCTTGCACAGCGGGAAGCCACAGGCGGCGAGGTCGTCGTTGACCGTCCTGGCGAACGCGAGCAGGCGCCGGCGCGCTTCATCGACCTGGCCGCTCCCGACCACGCGGAACACGATTCCGTTGTCCTGGTCCGTGGACAGCGTCTGCTCGTGGCGCCCCTCCGAGCCGAACGCGAACCAGGCGAAGTCGATGCCGAGCAGGTCGTGCCGCTCGCGGGCGAGCACGATGATGCGGCGGGTGAGCGCGTCGTTGAGCGCGGAGATGAACTGCGTGAGCTGCTCGGCACCGATGCCCTGCGCGATCAGGTTGAGCGCAAGCTGGCGGATGTCCGTGCTCGCGCGCTGCAGGGCCTGGATGTCGGCTGCGTTCTCGATGCCGGCGCGGATCTGGCGCAGGCTGATGCGCTGCAGGGTGAAGAGGTCGCGCTCGGACACCACGCCCTTTAGGATGCCATCCGAGTCCACCACCAACAGGTGGCGCACCCCGTGGGTCGCCATCTCCAGCGCGGCGTCGTAGGCGGAGGCGGTGGTCGGCAGCTGGTGCGGATTGGCGGTCATCAGCTCGCCGATCGGGCGGGCGAGGTCGAAGGCGGCCAGGATCACCCGCGGCAGCAGGTCGCTCTGGGTGACGACGCCCACCGGCCGGCGCTCGTCGTCGACCACCACCATGCAGCCCAGGCGCAGCTCGTTCATGCGCTCGAGCGCGCTGCGCGTGGGCGTGTCCGCGGTCACGAACACCGGGTCCTTCTTGACCAGCTTGCCCAGGCTGGTGGTCATGGTCTGCTGCTCGGCCGCGCGCTGCGCGAAGGTGGTCTGCAGCTGCTGGCGGGACTGGTTGAGCAGGCTGGCGATGTACTGCGTGCAGAACAGGTGGAAGACCGGACTCATCTGCATCAGGTGCAGGAAATCGTCCGCGCCGAGCTGGAAGCAGAAGCTGTCCTCGACCGCGACGTAGGCGTTGGTCGACGGGCGGCGGGCGGAGATCGCGCCGATCGGGAAGCACTCGCCGGGCCCCAGCGTCATGCTGGCGTACTCGGTGACGGTTGTCGAACCGGTCTGGCTCGCCTGCACCTTGCCGCGCTGGACGATGTAGAAATGGCGGGGGACGCCCATTTCGGGGGTCAGGATGTCCGAGCCGCGCGGGTGGAAGGCGAGCACCGCACGCTCGGCGAGAAAGGCCAGCGCCTCGGCCTCCATGCGGTTGAAGGGCGAGAAGTTGCGCAGGAAATCGGTGCTGGCGCCCACCAGCAGGTTTGCGGCTTCGGTGGTCATGACGGCCCTGTCGTCGGGTGAAGCGACGATTATAGGTGAGCCGCTGCGCGGCGAGGGGGCCGCGAGCGCACGTGGCCGACCGAGGCCGCGTGCGGCTGCGGATGCTCAGAGCACGTCGGCGGCGTAGTCGGCCAGGCGCGAGCGCTCGCCGCGCTGCAGGGTGATGTGGCCGGAGTGCGCCCAGCCCTTGAAGCGGTCGACGACGAAGGTGAGGCCCGACGAGCCCTCGGTGAGGTAGGGCGTGTCGATCTGCGCGATGTTGCCCATGCAGATCACCTTGGTGCCGGGCCCGGCGCGGGTGATGAGGGTCTTCATCTGCTTGGGCGTCAGGTTCTGCGCCTCGTCGATGATCAGGAACTTGTTGAGGAAGGTGCGCCCGCGCATGAAGTTCAGGCTCTTGATCTTGATGCGGCTGCGGATCAGGTCGCGTGTGGCGGCGCGGCCCCAGTCGCCGCCTTCGCCGGCGGTGCCGTTCAACACGTCGAGGTTGTCCTCGAGCGCGCCCATCCACGGCGCCATCTTCTCTTCCTCGGTGCCGGGAAGGAAGCCGATGTCCTCGCCCACCGGTACCGTCACCCGGGTCATGATGATCTCGCTGTAGCGCTTCGATTCCAGTACCTGGGTGAGCCCGGCGGCAAGCGTCAGCAGGGTCTTGCCGGTGCCGGCCTGGCCGAGCAGGGTGACGAAGTCGATCTCCGGGTTCATCAGCAGGTTCAGCGCGAAGTTCTGCTCGCGGTTGCGCGCGGTGATGCCCCACACGTTGTTCTTGTGGTGGCTGAAGTCGGTCAGCGTCTCCAGCACCACGCTGCGGCCTTCCCTTTCCTTCACCCAGGCCTGTAGCGGAGCGTCGCCATCCTGATACACGAACTCGTTGACCAGCATCTCGGGAGCGAGCGGGCCGTTCAGCCGGTAGTAGGTGCGGCCTTCCTCCTTCCACGACTGCATGCCGCGGCCGTGGGTGTCCCAGAAGTCGGCGGGCAGCTCGCGGGTGCCGGTGTACAGCAGGTCGCTGTCCTCGAGCACCTTGTCGTTGAAGTAGTCCTGCGCCGCGAGGCCGAGCGCGCGCGCCTTGATGCGCATGTTGATGTCTTTCGACACCAGGATGACCTCGCGGCCCGGGTACTTATCGACCAGGAACATCACCACGGCGAGGATCTGGTTGTCGCCGCGCGCGGTGGGCAGCGCGGGCGGCAGCTTGATCTCGATTGCCTCGGTCTGCACGTACAGCCGGCCGGTCGCCAGGCTGCGCGAGGGGCCGTCGAGCGGGATGCCGTCGACGATGCCGTCGGCCGCGCCGGATACGATCTCGTCGAGCATCCGGCTGGCCTGGCGCGCGTTGCGTGCGACCTCGCTGGTGCCCTTCTTGTTGTTGTCCAGTTCCTCCAGCGTCATGATCGGCACGTAGAGGTCGTGCTCCTCGAAGCGGTAGAGGCTGGTGGGGTCGTGCATCAGCACGTTGGTGTCGAGCACGAAGAGCTTGCACGTTGCCGGCTTGGCGGCGCGGCGGCCATTGTTGCGGCGCGGGCGCGCGGTGGTGGCGGTGGCTTCGTTGGGGGTGGCGGGTGGGGTGGCTTTGCTGATGGCGGGCATGAGGTCGGGTCCGGGCTGCGGGGCGACATCGGGACCGCGGACGCGCGCTGCGACCGCGGCCGTCGGAAGGGTCAGAGCGCGCGCGCGGCGGCGAGCACTTCCTCGGCGTGGCCGGGTACCTTCACGCCACGCCACTCGCGTGCGATGTTGCCCGCGGCGTCGATCAGGAAGGTGCTGCGTTCGATGCCGCGCACCTGCTTGCCGTACATGTTCTTCAGCTTCATGACGCCGAACGCCTCGCAGGCCTTCTCCTCCGGGTCCGAGATCAGCTCGAAGGGCAGTTCGAGCTTGGCCTTGAAGTTCTCGTGGCTCTTCAGGCCGTCGCGGCTCACGCCGAAGATGTCGCAGCCGGCGGCAGCGAAATCGGCATGCAGTGTGCCGAAGTCGCGCGTCTCGTTGGTGCAGCCGGGCGTGTTGTCCTTGGGATAGAAGTAGATCACCAGCTTGCGGCCGCGCAGCGCGGACAGGGTGACGGTGTTGCCGCCGGTGGCGGGCAGGCTGAAGTCGGGGGCGGGGATGGCGCTCAATCGGGTCTCCTGCTCGTGGATGGGCGCTGGCCCGCCGTGCGGCGGGCGCGTGTGTGGACGCAGGGTAGCCGAAAGCCGGCGTCCTCGTGAATATCCTCTTGCAGGCGCGTTACAGCCGCGTTGCGGCGGCTGCCGCCGGGCTCAACGCTCGTACAGCAGGCCCAGCGCCACCGCGCGGCCTTCGCCGACCAGGATGTTGTAGGTGCGGCAGGCGGCGGCGAAATCCATGAACTCGAAGCCGATGCGCGCCTCCACCAGCGGGCGCAGCAGCTGCGGCTGCGGGAAGCGCTGGCGGCGGCCGGTGCCGACGATCAGGATCTCGGCGCCGAGCTCCGCGGCCTGGGCGAGGTCTTCGGCACGCAGGCCGGCGAGGTCACCACCGGCCTGCGGCGCCCAGTCGGCGACGATGCGGCTGGCGCTGACGAGCAGGTTTCCGTCGTGGCGCACCTTGCCGATCATGACGTGATCGTCGCCGTAGCCGTTCACGACGTTGGTGTTGGCGTTCTTGTCCTGGTAGAGCTTCATGGTCCGGTGCCCGGCGCGGTGCGCGAAGGGATGCAGGTTCGTGGTCGATGGCGAAATTGCCGCAGTGCGGGAGCAGGGCTAAGATAACAACCTTTTGTGGCGCCTGAAAATGGTGCCGCGCTTTTCCATCTCTCAGGAAGGACTGGCATGAAAGCGGTGAAGACCCTCGAGCTCGCAACGGCAAACCCGGAACCGGTCGCCAAGGCCGAGGCGGGCGCAGCCGCCGCACGTCCGATCCGCAAGTCCGCCAAGCTCGCCGAGGTGTGCTACGACATCCGTGGGCCGGTGCTGGTGCGCGCCAAGCAGATGGAGGACGAGGGCCACAAGATCATCAAGCTCAATATCGGCAACCTCGCCGCGTTCGGCTTCGATTCGCCCGAAGAGATCCAGATGGACATGATCCGCAACCTGCCCAACGCGGCGGGTTACTCGGACTCGAAGGGCATCTTCTCCGCGCGCAAGGCGGTGATGCACTACACCCAGCAGAAGGGCATCAAGGGCGTCGGCATCGAGGACATCTACATCGGCAACGGCGTGTCCGAGCTGATCGTGATGGCGATGAACGCGCTGCTCGATGCCGGCGACGAGGTGCTGGTGCCGGCGCCCGACTACCCGCTGTGGACCGCGGCGGTGAGCCTCTCGGGCGGCAAGCCGGTGCACTACCTGTGCGACGAATCCAAGGGCTGGATGCCCGACCTCGAGGACATGCGGGCGAAGATCACGCCCAACACCCGCGCGATCGTCATCATCAACCCCAACAACCCGACCGGCGCGGTGTATCCGGACGAGACGCTGAAGCAGATCGTGGAACTCGCGCGCGAGCATGACCTCATCCTGTACGCCGACGAGGTCTACGACAAGGTGCTGTACGACGGCGTCAAGCACACCTCGATGGCGGCGCTGTCCGAGGACGTGCTGACCATCATCTTCAACGGCCTGTCGAAGAACTACCGCTCCTGCGGCTACCGCGCGGGCTGGATGGTGGTGTGCGGCGACAAGCGCCGCGCGGGCGACTACATCGAGGGGCTGAACATGCTGGCCTCGATGCGCCTGTGCGCCAACGTGCCCGGCCAGTACGCGATCCAGACCGCGCTCGGCGGCTACCAGAGCATCGACGACCTCGTCGCCGAAGGCGGGCGCATGCGCCGCCAGCGCGACCTGGCGTGGGAGCTCATCACCCAGATTCCCGGGGTGAGCTGCGTCAAGCCGCAGGCCACGCTGTACATGTTCCCCAGGCTGGACCCCAAGATCTACCCGATCGAGGACGACCAGGCCTTCATCGCCCAACTGCTCGAGGAAGAGCGCGTGCTGCTGGTGCAGGGCTCGGGTTTCAACTGGCCGCACCCGGATCATTTCCGTCTGGTCTTCCTCCCGCACGAGGACGACCTGCGCGATGCGATCGGCCGCGTGGCCCGCTTCCTCGAGAACTACCGCAAGCGCCACGGCACCTGACGTCGAATCCGCCGGCGGCTCGGCGCGCGGCGCTGCGGCCCGCCTCATTCCCGACTCCTTACACCTCACTCCTGAAGCCTTATGAAACCCATCAATGTTGGCCTCCTTGGCATCGGTACCGTCGGCGGCGGCACCTACACTGTCCTCAAGCGCAACGCCGAGGAAATCACCCGTCGCGCCGGTCGTCCGATCGTCATCACCACCGTGGCCGACAAGAACCTGGAACTCGCGCGCAAGGTCACCGGCGGTGACGTCAAGCTCACAGACGACGCCTTCGCGGTGGTCGCCGACCCCGAGATCGACATCGTCGTCGAGCTGATCGGCGGCTACGGCGTGGCGAAGGAACTCGTGCTGAAGGCGATCGAGAATGGCAAGCACGTGGTCACCGCCAACAAGGCGCTGCTCGCCGTGCATGGCAACGAGATCTTCGCCGCGGCGCAGAAGAAGGGCGTAATGGTGGCCTTCGAGGCCGCGGTCGCCGGCGGGATCCCGATCATCAAGGCGCTGCGCGAAGGCCTCACCGCCAACCGCATCGAGTGGCTGGCCGGCATCATCAACGGCACGACCAACTTCATCCTGTCCGAGATGCGCGACAAGGGCCTGCCCTTTGCC
>JARRBR010000137.1 GCA_029982755.1 Rhodocyclaceae bacterium | reverse complement strand
TCGGGGCTGCGGTGAGCTGAGATTGGGAGTCAGGCAGCAGAAAAATCATGCGCTGGGGCTCGCGGAGCGGGTACGCGCTGAAGACAACACGGATTCAGGTCCTTGATTCAACGCAGCTTTTCGGCCAGCGCCCGCGCCAGCGTGTCGGCCGCCGGCGGATGGAAGCGGAAGAACAGCTCGGGCTCGACCAGTTCGAGCTCCATCAGCCGGAAGCCACCACCGCCATCGCGCACGAAATCCACCCGCGCGTACAGCGGCAAGGACGGGCAGGCCGCCACCGCGGCCTCGGCGAAGGCGCGCTCCTCCGCGCTCGGCGCGTGCGCATGCACCGTGCCGCCGTGATCGTCCTGCACGCGGAAGTCCCCGGCGCGCGCGGTCTTGCGGATGGCGTGGGTGGTATGGCCGTCGATCACGATCAGCGACAGCTCGCCGTCGGCGAGGATGCCCGGCTCGAAGCGCTGCACCATCATCGCTTCCCGCGCCAGGCAGCGCGCGAAGACGGGTTCGTGGGCTGCCAGCGACGCGGCGCTCACCCGGTAGGTCAGCCGCGCCGCACCCGACACCACCGGCTTGAACACGATCTCGTCCCAGCCCTGCCGCGCCATGATCGCCGCCAGCGTCGCCGCCTCGCCACGCGCCGCGAAGCGCGTCGGCACGATCGCCACGCCGCGCGCAGCCAGGTCGGCGAGGTAATGCTTGTCGACGTTCCAGCGGATCAGGCCGGCGTCGTTGAACAGCCGTGTCTGCGCCGACACCGCGTCCAGCCACGGCGAGAATTCGCTGAAGCGGTCGAAGTAGTCCCAGGTCGAGCGGAACAGCAGGCTGCGGCAGGCGCGCCAGTCCATCGCCGGATCGGACCAGGAACGGCGCGCCACGCGGAGGCCCAGCGCCTGCAGCGCGTCGGCGACGAGGCCGTCCTCGCGTGCAATCTGCGCCTGGTACCAGTCCTCGAGGTCGGGGCGGGCATAGCGATCCTCGGTCAGGATCACCACGTCGAACGGCTTGGCAGTCATCGGGGGCTGTGGCGTAATGAAAGGCCGCGATTCTAGCAATAGCCCGATGTCCACTCCGTCCGCTCCGCATTCCGTCCCGCTTTCCGTCCTCGACCTCGCCCCCATCACGCTCGGCAGCACCGCCGCCGACGCGCTGCGCAACACGCGCGAGCTCGCCCAGCTCGCCGACCGCAGCGGCTACACGCGCTACTGGCTGGCCGAGCACCACAACATGACCGGCATCGCCAGCGCCGCCACCGCGGTGGTGATCGCCCACATCGCCGGCGCCACCGAGCGCATCCGCGTCGGCGCCGGCGGCGTGATGCTGCCCAACCACGCGCCGCTGGTGATCGCCGAACAGTTCGGCACGCTCGAGTCGCTGTTCCCGGGGCGCATCGACCTCGGCCTCGGCCGCGCCCCCGGCACCGACCAGAACACGGCGCGCGCGCTGCGCCGCCACCTCGCCGGCAGCGACGACAGCTTCCCGCAGGACGTGCTCGAGCTGCAGGCCTACTTCAAACCGGTGCAGCCCGGCCAGGCGGTGCGCGCCGTGCCCGGCGCCGGGCTCGACGTGCCGATCTGGCTGCTCGGCTCCAGCCTCTACAGCGCCGAACTCGCCGCCCACCTCGGCCTGCCCTTCGCCTTCGCCTCGCACTTCGCGCCGCGCTTCCTGCTGCGCGCGATCGAGCTCTACCGCAGCCGCTTCCAGCCCTCCGCGCAGCTGGACAAGCCGTATGTGGCGGTCGCCGCCAACGCCATCGCCGCCGACACGGACGAGGCCGCGCACCACCTGTTGCGCTCGCTGCGCCTGCGCTTCGCCGCCATGGCGCGCGGCGTGCGCGGTCAGCTGCCACCGCCGGAAGCCTTCGTCGAGAGCGAATGGTCGCCCGCCGAACTCGCCTTCGCCGACGAGTCCCTCGCCTGCTCGGCCGTCGGCGCGCCCGACACCGTGCGCAGCCAGCTCGAAGGCCTGATCGCGCAGACCGGCGCCGACGAGCTGATCCTCACCGCGCAGATCTTCGATCACGCAGCGCGGCTGAAGTCGTTCGCACTCGTGGCGCAGGCGTGGGGGCTAACGGGCAGCGGAAGCGGCGAAACCGCCTGAGGCTCGCAACGCGCTCAGGAGGCGCCCTGGCGCCGCGCCCAGCGCGCGATAATCTGCGCCAGCGCCGGCAGCCCCTCGCGGATCGCCACCGGCCCCGGCGCCAGGATCAGCGCCGACTTCACCTCGTGCAGCTCGCCGTCGCGCACCGCCGGCACGTCCTCCCAGCCGGCGCGGGCGGCCACGCGCTCGGGGCGGAAGCGCTTGCCGCACCAGGAGCCCACGACGATGTCGGGCGCGCGCCGCGCCGCCTCCAGCGGATCGGCCAGGATGCGCTGCGCAGCCCCGGGGTGGCGTGAGCGCTCGGCGAAGACGTCCTCGCCGCCGGCGATGCCGATCAGCTCCGACACCCAGCGCACGGCGCTGATCGGCGGCTCGTCCCACTCCTCGAAATACACCCGCGGCCGCCGCGGCAGCGATTCCGCCTGCGCCCGCACCGCATCCATCGTCGCCTCAAGCTCGGCCACCAGGGCCAGCGCACGCTCCTCGGCCCCCACCAGCCGGCCGACGGTCTCGATCATCGCCAGGATGCCCTCGACGCTGCGCTGGTTGAACACATGCACCGCGACACCCGCCTTGATCAGGTCGCGCGCCACGTCCGCCTGCATGTCGGAGAAACCCAGCACCAGGTCCGGCTCGACCGCGAGGATCTTCTCCAGATCGCCGCTGGAGAAGGCGAACACCTTCGGCTTCTCCTTGCGCGCACGCGGCGGGATCACGGTGTAACCGCTGATGCCCGCGATGCGCTCCTCCTCGCCTAGGGCGTAGAGGACCTCGACGGTTTCGGTGGTCAGGCAGACGATGCGGGAAGGGAGGCGGCGCGAAGTCATGACGGGATTATCGCGGATTGGCCGCGCCAAGGCTTCACGTAGGGGGTGGTGGAAGGCGCGAACCCAGCGGCGTAACGACCAGGAGATGCATCTCACTCTCCCCGCAGGATGCTGAATTCCCTGAACAGTCGACTCGGCAAGGGCACACCAAGCCGCCAATGGATACTCATCGGTTTCGCGCCATTGGCATGGTCCATGGTCACCGGGCCGCAAGCGCGATAAGGCATTCCCCTGATTGGGCGCACGAAGAGCTGGAAGCACCAGCCATTGCCAGGGCTTTCCAGATAGCGACGGCCCGCAGGGGTCTCCGGCCCGGCCGAGTTCTGCGACTGCCAATGAAACAGTTCGGGGCTGATCGCGTAGTCGCGGTACGCAATGCGCTCGTGGTAGCCCTCGCGCTTGTCCAGTGTCACGAACAGCAGCTCGACCTTGCGCTCGTGCAACGCGAGGACGCCAGCCTGGAACGGCGTGCGCCGGCTGGGGCTCAGCCAGCCAAGCGCGGTAAGGATCTCGCGAATGCCATAGGCGGCATGGAGGCATAGCGGGACATCCTCCAGCCCCGGCAGAAGCCGCGCCGGCAAGCTGCTGCGTGCCTGCAGGATCCCGCCCAGCTCGGCAAGCTCCGACGCGTGCTCAGGGCTCTCCTGTAACCGCCGCAGGAAATCCTCTCCACGCCCCCTCTGATGCTGCTGCGCGTCGATCTGGTAGGCGAGCATCTGCAGCAGGAGGCGATCCCGGTCGCTCGGTGTGCGGTACGCCGCGTCCGGCTCGCGCAGCGCGCTGAGCAGATCGATCCGCGCCGGGTCGTCGATGTGCAGCAGATCGCCGAACCGCCGGCCGAAGTAATCGTCCTCGGCGCCCGGCGGCGTGTTCAGCAGCCCCGCATCGCGCTTGAGGTTGGTCCAGCCCGAGCGGCCGCTGCTGCGATACAGGTCGTCGAGCTCGATCGCCTGCTCGGCGAGGAAGCTGGCGAGCGTGATGTCGGTGCGTCCGCGCAGTGCGGCATAGGCCTGCAGCTCCGTCCTCAGCCGCCGCCAGTTCTGCTGCACCAGCCCGCGCAGGCTGCGCAGCACCTGCTCTCGGGTCTGGCGCTGCAGGTGGATGTGGCAACCGGGCGGCAGCAGGCCGAAGCCCTTGTCCGCCGCGTCGATCAACTGCGCGCGAGAAAGCCCGGTGATCGTCGACAGCAAGCGGTCGAAACGGAACTCCTCGCGGTGCCGACCGACGAAGTCGAGGATCAGGCAACTCTCCTTGCCCTTGGCCAGGCGCAGGCCGCGGCCGATCTGCTGCTGGAACAGCACCGGGCTCTGTGTCGGTCGAAGCAGGAGCAGCGTGTCGACGTGCGGCAGGTCGACGCCCTCGTTGTACAGGTCGCAGGTCACCAGCGCCGCGACTTCGCCCCGCGCCAGCAACTCGGGCGCACGCCTGCGCTCATCCACCGGCGTGTCGCCCACCACGCACAGCGCCCTGATTCCGGCCCGGTTCAGGCGTGCCGTCATGTCCTGCGCGTGCGCCACCGAGACGCAAAAAACCAGCGCGCGCCCGCGCGCCGGGTCACCCGCCAGGCGCCGCCACTCGTCGAGCACCAACCGCGCGCGGACATCATTACCGGTGACCAGCTTTTCGATCGCCGCGACCTCCCCCGCCTGCTGCCACGGAACGACGGAGAAATCCGTGTCGTCGTCGCAGGCGTAATACTCGAAGGGGCACAGCAACTGCTGGTCGAGGGCGTGCCAGAGCCGCAGCTCGACTGCCGGCGAACCATCGGGGCGGTTGTCGAAGTAGCCCAGGATCGGCTTGCCATCGCTGCGCTCCGGCGTCGCCGTCAGGCCGAGCAGCACCCGCGGATGCACCGCGCCCACGAAGGCATCGAAGCGATCCGCCGCCAGGCGATGGCACTCATCGATCACCACGGTATGCCAGTACGCCGCGCCGCAACGCGACACCAGCTCACGAGCGGACACGCTGTCGATCGTGGCGAACAGATGATCCAAGTGCTCGGGCTGCGCACCGCCGACCACGACCTCGCCAAACGCGTGGTCGCGTAGCACCTCGCGATAGGTGCGCAGCGCCTGCTTCAGGATCTCCTCGCGGTGCGCCACGAACAGCAGTCGCGGCCGCCCACCCACCTGGTCGCAGAGACGCTTGTAGTCGAACGCGGCAACCACTGTCTTGCCGGTGCCCGTCGCGGCCACGACCAGGTTGCGCCAGCGGTCGTGGTCGCGCTCGATCTGCAACTGATCGAGCATCTCCTGCTGGTAGGCCTTGGGCTCAAGGTCGAAATAGGTCGGGCGCGCGATCAGCTCGTCGCCCGACTCGCGCCTGAGAGCCTCGCCCAGCGCCTGACGATGCGCGGGGTTGGCGGAGTCGTAGGCCTGGAACTCGCGGTCTTCCCAGAGCGTCTCGAAGTGCGCGCTGGCGCGCTCGAACAGGTCGGGCTGGCCACGCTCGGTGAACTTCACCGTCCATTCCAGCCCGCCCATCAGGGCCGCGCCCGACAGGTTGGCGCTGCCCACATAGGCAGCGCCGAAGCCGGTGCGGCGGCGGAACAGCCAAGCCTTGGCATGCAGCCGGGTGCGACGACCGTCGAGGGAAACGCGGATCTCGCAGCCCGGCAGCCGGGCGAGCTCGTCCAGCGCACGGATCTCGGTCGCCCCGGTGTAGGTGGTGGTCAGCACACGCAGCCGCGTGCGCGGCTTGCCATCCGGCCCGACCGCGGTGATCGACTGCAGGATGTCGAGCAGCTTGCGCACGCCGGAATGCGTGATGAAGCTGACCAGGATGTCCACCTGGTCGCAGGCGGCAAGCTCGCGGCGCAATTCGGTCAGAAGGGAGGGCGAGCCCTTCCCCGCGGTGAAGAGCCAGGGGAAGGCAAGACCAGTTTCCGGGATCGCCGGCCTGGGCAGCCGCTGGTGGATGGCCCGAAGGATCTGTGGCGGAGCGGACAGCGTCTCGGCGTCGTCGGCGCGCTTGCCGAGACGCTGCTTCAGGCTGACGAGGAGGAAATTGACGAGGTCGAGCTGCTGGCGGAGCTTCTCGGCGCCGTCGCCGTGCAGGTCGTCGAGGATGCGCGCGAGTTGGGAGGCGAGCGCGTCGGCCAGGCGCTCGGGCGCCTCATCGGCCGTGAGGGGGCTGAGGCTATGGGCACTCTCGTCGGTCGTTCGAACGACGACCTCGCGAAGGGCGTCGGTGAGGAGCTGGTCGTAGAGACCGTCTGGCAATGTCATGCGTTTCCTTTTTTCTTACAGCCGTGGCGAACGGCCCCGAGGAGTCCAGAAAAATATGCATGAACGCAATCCGGCGGGGTAGATCTCATTGCGGGATCGAGCAGCGCACCATCGTGCATGATATTCGGGTTTTCAGCTACTTGGATGTCGGCCAATCCGGATAACTTAGCGAAGAATTATTGTTTTGTTTCCTACGCCGATTGTTTTGTTTAAAACGCAATCCTATCCTTTAGGTACCGATCACCACCCGCCAAGGAGATTCCTCATGAGCGCCATCGCCGAACGCGAAGTGAACACCGCGGAAGACCGCGGTGCGCTGGCCAGGATGGTCATGACCCTGCTCGATCACTGGAACCTGAGCACCGAGGACCAGGCCGCGCTGCTGGGGATCGCCGCCAGCAACCGGGCGGCGCTGTCGAACTACCGCAGCGGCAAGCCGATCGGCACCAGTCGAGACCAGTACGACCGGGTGGGGCATTTGCTGGGCATCCACAAGAACCTGCGCCTGCTGTTTCCGCACAACCGGGACCTGGCCTATCGCTGGATGAGCACGCGCAACAAGGCCTTCGACAACCTGACCCCGGTCGAGGTGGTCAAGGAATGGGGCTTTGCCGGGCTGCTGATGGTGCGGGGCTATCTCGACCGTGCCCGTGGCGTGTGAACCGGGCGCACGATGAATTCGCTGTTCGCGCAGGTCTCGCTGGCCGACGTTCATCAGGACGTGGCGCGGAACATCGTGTCGCTGCGCCAATCGCAGGACCTGTTCGACGACCTGACGGACGATCCGGCCGGGTGGCTGCTCGCGCAGAAGGTGGAAGCGGCGGTCAGGCCGCCCTCGTATCGCTCGCGCACGCCGATCATCGACCGGCCTTTCGAGGACGCGGCCTGGTTCAACGCCATCCTGTGGCCGTTCAAGCACTGGCAGGCGAGCCGGTTTTCCGACGGATCCTTCGGCGTGTGGTACGGCTCGGACTTCGTCGAGACCACGGTCTTCGAGTCGGCTTACCACTGGTATAAGGGCCTGCTGTGCGATGCCGGGTTTGAACGCGAGACGGTTATCGCCGAGCGCAAGGTCTATCGGGTGGCCTGCGGCGCCGCGCTGCTGGATTTCCGCAAAGCCGCCGTCGAACACCGCGACCTGCTGCACCCGTCCGATTACGCCTTCCCGCAGGCGGTGGGCGCGCGAATTCATCGCGAAGGACACCCGGGGCTGCTCATCCAATCGGTTCGCCGCCGCATCGGCGAGAACGTGGCGATCTTCAATCCGGGCGTGCTCTCCAACCCCAGGCACCATTGCCAGTTGAGCTATCGGCTGGAGGACGGGCGCATCGCGGTGGAGAAGCATCCGGGGACGGTGTGGATGACCGTCGGGGTTGCCGATCTGGGTTGATTCCGCTGTGGCATTGGCTTCTCGAGGCTCCGGGCCTTGCACGTCGGAAGCGGCTGTCCACTGCCATGGCAGAAAGGTTTGCGGCCTCCGCCGCTCCTGCACGTGCACCGGTGCCCAAAAAAGCAAAACCCCCCGCCAATCGCTGACGAGGGGTCTCTGGTTGCGGACGGCCTCCCGGCCGCCCCAGCCTACGAGTCGTTTACCGACTCAGACTTCCACCGTGTCCGCCACCGAGCGGAATTCCTCGATCTGGTCGAAGTTCATGTAGCGGTAGATGTCAGCGGCCTTCTTGTTCACCACCTCCACCTGCGCCATGTACTCCTCGACCGACGGGATCTTGCCCATCAGCGCGCACACCGCGGCCAGTTCGGCCGAACCCAGATACACGCGGGTGTCGATGCCGAGGCGGTTGGGGAAGTTGCGCGTCGAGGTCGACATCGCGGTGCTGCCCTTGCGGATCTGCGCCTGGTTGCCCATGCACAGCGAGCAGCCCGGCATCTCCATGCGGGCG
>JARRBR010000136.1 GCA_029982755.1 Rhodocyclaceae bacterium | reverse complement strand
CCGACCTGCTTGCCGCCGTGCTGCTTGACGATCTTCTCGAACTCCGCCTCCGGCAGGCCGGCGCGCGGCTGCACCAGCAGCCGGCCAGGCACCCACTGCGCTTCTTCAGCGGCAGAGACATGAGCGGAGATGAACGTCGCACCAAGGGCGACGGCAAGCGAAGCGAGGACGGGTTTATGAAGGACTGCGTGAATATTCATCTGTGACTCCGAGCGGTTTCTGGTTTACCGGCTCTTCAACTCGAGCCTCGAGATCGCGTGGAGACACAGCTGCGCTTGCCCAACGGGGGCAGCATCACATTCCTGGGAATCCCGCTGTCATGAGGCGAAAGCCTTTTAGACCGGTGATTTTGCGTCCCCGTCTTTCGACGGGTTTGCCCTTGTCAGGCCGCGGTTGCTATCAATACCGGGGCGGATGGTATTTGTTCAGCGCACCAAATTGAGCGCTTGAAAATCGATGTTACGTTTCTGCAAACGTTTTCAGCGAACCAATATCTGCAGTCCGCCTCCTCTTATTTTCCATTTACATAACAGTCATTTACGTCATAACGACGGTTTGATGCGGGTTGCGGACGGCGACTGAAGACATGGGCATCAGCCCTCCGCCTCGATCAAGGTGCGCCGCAGCGCACAAAGCCAGCGCAAGCCCTTCGCCGCCCGGCTGCCGTACCAGGACACCATCTCGCCGTCGACCAGGTTCACCGGGCGCGCGGCGAGGCGGGCGACCTCGTCCACATGCGCCTCGCGGAAGCGGTAGGGCTCGGTCGACAGCAGCACGCGCTCGACCTCGCCCAGCCAGGGCACCTCCCAGTCGAAGGAGGGATAGCGCGCGGCGCCGGTCTCGCCCCCCTCCACCGCGGGCAGGGTGTGCCAGCCCACCGCGGCGAGGGTGGCGGCGATGTAGGTGTCGCGGGCGACCGTCATCCACGGCTCGCGCCAGATCAGGTAGAGCACGCGCTCGTCGGGCAGCATCGCACGCAGTGCGGCGGCTTCGGCGAGCGCGGCGCGCAGGTCAGCGGCGAGCCCTGCGGCCGCCGCCTCGGCGCCGAAGATGCCGCCGAGCAGCGCGAACAGCGCGAGGTTGTCCTGCGGCGTATTGGGATGGGTGACGACGATGTGGGGCACGAAGGCGGCCAGCGCGTCGACCGTCTCGCGCCGGTTCTCGTCCATGTTGACCAGCACGTGGGTGGGCGCAAGCTCGCGCACGCGCTCGAGGCGGACGTCCTTGGTGCCGCCGACCTTGGGCACCGTGCGCAGGGCCGCGCGCGGATGCACGCAGAAGCCGGTGCGCCCGACCACGCGCTCGCCGAGGCCGAGGTCGAAGAGGAGTTCGGTGAGCGAGGGCACCAGCGACACGATGCGCGCCTCGGGGCCGGCGGGCGGATGCGCCTGCCCGGCGGCATCGATCCAGGCGCTGGTGGCGCCGTGCTGTACCTGCTGCGTGTGCATGGGCTCGGGTCCGAGGTGAGAGGCCGCGATTCTAGCGCGGAGGATCGGGGTGAAACGACGTGTGGACGCGCCCTGCGGGAAATCCCGGGTGACACGACCGGGGGTTTTGTGCAAAGCTTGCCCGGTCTTTTGACGAACACCGGCGCGCGGTGCGAGGCGCGTTCGCCAGATCGGTCGCAGCGTCACCCGCGCGTGCATTCATCATCCCTACCCGTGTCGATTCACTCACAGGAGAACTCCATGAAGAAACTGACCGCACTGGCTGCCGCATTCGCGCTCGTCGGCTCCCTGGGCGCAGCGCCCGCGCAGGCCCAGCAGAAGTTCGTCACGATCGGCACCGGTGGCGTCACCGGCGTGTATTACGCGGCCGGCGGCGCGATCTGCCGCCTGATCAACAAGGACCGTGCCCAGCATGGCCTGCGCTGCTCGGTCGAGAGCACCGGCGGCTCGGTGTACAACGTCAATACGATCAAGGCTGGCGAGCTCGACTTCGGCGTGGCGCAGTCCGACGTGCAGTACAACGCCCTCAAGGGCGAGGCCCAGTTCAAGGACGGCGGGCCGATGAGCGAGCTGCGCGCGGTATTCGCGCTGCACCCCGAGCCGCTGACCGTGCTGTCGCGCAAGGAAGCCAACATCGCCAAGATGGAGGACTTCAAGGGCAAGCGCTTCAACGTCGGCAACCCGGGTTCGGGCCAGCGCGCGACGATGGCGATGCTGCTGCCGGCGATCGGCATGTCCGACGCCGACTTCTCGCTGGTCTCCGAGCTCAAGCCCGACGAGCACAGCGCGGCGCTGTGCGACAACAAGATCGACGGCTTCGCCTACGTCGTCGGCCACCCGGCGGCCAACATCCAGGACCCGACCACCACCTGCGGCGCGAAGCTGGTCTCGATCACCGGGCCGGGCGTCGACAAGCTGGTCGCCGAGCACCCCTACTTCGCCAAGGTGCAGATCCCGGGCGGCCTCTACGCCAACAACCCGAACCCGACCGACACCTTCGGCGTGGTGGCGAGCTTCGTGACCTCTTCCAAGGTGCCTGCCGACACGGTCTACACCCTGGTCAAGGCGGTATTCGAAAACTTCGAGGACTTCAAGAAGCTGCACCCGGCCTTCGCCAACCTCGATCCGAAGCACATGATCAAGGACGGCCTGTCGGCTCCGCTTCACGAAGGCGCGGTGAAGTACTACAAGGAAAAGGGCTGGATGTAATTCCGCCGGTCGGGCACCCCGGAAGGGCACCGGCTTCTGCTGTGCAAACGGCGGCGACCCACCCGGTCCCCGCCGTTTTTTGTCTCCGTCACGAACCTGAGAGGCGTTCCTCATGACCCGCCCGGACGAAAACAAGGACAAGGCCAGCTTCGAGCTGTCCGACGAAGAGCTGAAGAAGATCGTCGCCGAGGCCGACACCGGCGGACGCAAGCCGACCGGCTTCACCGCGCAGCTGCTGCTGATGGTGGCGCTGGCGTGGTCGCTGTTCCAGCTCTGGATCGCCTCCCCGCTGCCCTTCTCGCTGGGCATCTTCGTGTTCAACGACACCGAGTCGCGGGCGATCCACCTCGCGTTCGCGATCTTCCTCGCCTTCGCCGCCTATCCCGCACTCAAGCGCTCGCCACGCGACCACGTGCCGATCCAGGACTGGGTCTTCGCCTTGGTGGGCGCCTTCTGTGCGGCCTACCTGTTCCTGTTCTACAAGGAACTCGCGCAGCGCCCCGGCACGCCGACCGACATGGACCTGGTGGCGGCGGTGGTCGGCATGTTGCTGCTGCTCGAGGCCGCGCGCCGTGCGCTCGGCCTGCCGATGGTGATCCTGGCCGCGGTGTTCATGATCTACATCTTCTTCGGCCCCTACATGCCCGAGGTCATCGCCCATCGCGGCGCCTCGCTGGCCAAGGGCATGAGCCACATGTGGCTGACCACCGAGGGGGTGTTCGGGGTGGCGGTCGGCGTGTCGGCCAGCTTCATCTTCCTGTTCGTGCTGTTCGGCGCGCTGCTGGAGACCGCAGGCGCCGGCGCCTACTTCATCAAGGCGGCGATCGCCCTGCTCGGCCACATGCGCGGCGGTCCGGCCAAGGCTGCCGTCGTGGCCTCGGCCAGCACCGGGCTGATCTCAGGCTCGTCGATCGCCAACGTGGTCACCACCGGCACCTTCACCATCCCGTTGATGAAGAGCGTCGGCTACCGCGCCGACAAGGCCGCCTCGGTCGAGGTGGCGTCCTCGGTGAACGGCCAGATCATGCCGCCGGTGATGGGCGCGGCCGCCTTCCTGATGGTGGAATACGTCGGCATCACCTACGTGCAGGTGATGAAGCACGCCATCCTGCCGGCGCTCATCTCGTACATCGCGCTGTACTACATCGTGCACCTCGAGGCGCTGAAGATGGACCTGCAGGGCCTGCCGCGGCGCGAACCGCTGCCCTGGCAGCGTGCGGTGATGAGCACGGTGGCGACCGTGTCCGGACTGGTGATCCTGTCGGCGGTGGTCTATTGGGGCTTCGGCTGGCTGAAGACGGTGTTCGGTGAGAGCACCTTCATCGTCATCGGCCTGCTGATGCTGGCCGCCTACGTCGGCCTGGTGCGCTATGCGGCGAAGTTCCCCGAGCTGCACATGGAGAAGCCCGACGAGAAGATGGAGTACCTGCCCGAGATCGGCCCCACGCTGAAATCCGGCCTGCACTTCCTGCTGCCGGTGGCGGCGCTGATCTGGAACCTGATGGTCGAGCAGCTCTCGCCGGCGCTGTCCGCCTTCTGGGCCACGCTGTTCCTGATGTTCATCCTCGTCACCCAGCGCCCGCTGTTCGCCCTCTTCCGCGGCACCGGCACGGTCGGGGCAGCGACCCGACAGGGCTTCGCGGATCTGTTCACCGGCCTGGTGACCGGCGCGCGCAACATGATCGGCATCGCCATCGCCACCGCGACCGCCGGCATCATCGTCGGCACGGTGACGCTGACCGGCATCGGCCTGGCGATGACCGAGCTGGTGGAAGTGCTGTCCGGCGGCAACCTGATGATCATGCTGATCCTGGTCGCGGTGATCTGCCTGATCCTGGGCATGGGCCTGCCGACCACCGCGAACTACATCGTGGTGTCGACGCTGATGGCACCGGTGATCGTCGAACTCGGCGCGCAGACCGGACTGCTGGTGCCGCTGATCGCGGTGCACATGTTCGTGTTCTATTTCGGCCTGATGGCGGACGTGACGCCGCCGGTCGGCCTGGCCTCGTACGCGGCGGCGGGCATCGCCAAGAGCGAGCCGATGCGCACCGGCCTCACCGCCTTCGGCTACAGCGCACGGACGGCGATCCTGCCCTTCATGTTCATCTTCAACACCCAGCTGCTGCTGATCGGCATCGACAACACCTTCCAGCTCATCCTGACGATCGTCTCGGCGACGGTGGCGAGCATGATGTTCGCGGCGGCGACCCAGGGCTTCTTCATCGCCAAGAGCCGGCTGCACGAGTCCCTGTTGCTGCTGCTGGTGACCTTCACCCTGTTCCGCCCGGGCTACTGGATGGACATGCTGTATCCGCCTTACGAGGAACTGCCGCCGACCGAACTCAGCCGGCTGGTGGAGGAGACCCCGCGCAATGGCAACCTGCGGGTGTGGGTGGAAGGCTTGAGCCTCGAAGGCCAGGACGTCTCCAAGGGTGTGCTGCTGCCGCTCGGGGAGAAGGCGGCCAGCGCGCGCGAGCGCCTGGGGGCGATGGGCCTGACGGTGATGGCGCTGGGCGACCAGGTGCAGGTCGGCGCGGTGCGCTTCGGCAGCCCGGCCGAGAAGCTGGGCCTGGAGCAGGGCTACACGATCACCGCGATCGAGATTCCCTCCGGCGAACGCCCCGCCAAGGAGTGGATGTTCGTGCCCGCCTTCGTGCTGCTCGGCCTGGTCTATGCGATGCAGAAGCCGCGCCAGCGCCGCAAGGACGCGGAGCGCGCCAAGCCGCAATCGGCGCACTGACGCCCGGGACAGGGGCCCGCGTGCGGCCCCCCCGCGGCACCGGCCGGACGTGAAAAGGCCGTCGGACCCCAAGGGTGCGACGGCCTTCTTGCATCAAGCGCCGCCGCGCGCTCGACGCGCCCGGCGGGCGGCGCTCAGATCAGCGACGGCCCGGCGACGATGGCCGCCGCCTCCTGCGCGCTGATCCGCACGCAGCCGCTCATGATCACCAGCGCGGCCAGCCACTCGCGCAGGCGCTCCGCGCCGCCGTCCTCGAGGGAGAGGAAGCGGCAGCCGGCGCGCAAGGCCGGGGCGACGTAATTGACCGCCTCGGCGCGGCCGCGGATGCGCTCGGGCACGCCTTGGCGGTGGAGCTCGAAATCGAAGGCCGCGCCGGCGGGCAGCGGCGCATCGGCCGCGATCGCGAAGCCTTCGATCGAGATGTCGTGGAGCGGGATGCGCTCGCCATCGATGACGACCCAGAACCAGGGCTCGCCGCGACACAGGGCCAGGAAGCGCTGGATGCGCCTGCGTTCGGCGCTGTCGGCGGCGGTCGGCCGGGACTGGGCGTCAAGTGCGCTCATTTGCCTGCACGCTCCTTGCGCACGCGGGCGATCAGCTCGTCGGCGACCTTCAGGGTGTTCTCGTGGCTGCCGCTCATCGATGCCGAGGTCACGAAGCGGCCGTCGATGACCATGGACGGCACGCCCTGGATCTTCATCGCACGCGCGAGCTGATCGGCGCGCTGCACCTGCGAGCCGACGCCGAAGGACTTGTAGGTCTCGACGAACTTGGCGGGATCGGCGACCTTGCCGCTCACCCAGTCGCGCACCTGCTCCTCGTTGAACAGCGGACGCTTCTCGTCCTGCACCGCGGCGAAGATCGCGGACTGCAGCTTGTCGCGCTCGCCGGTGATCTCGGCGGCGTAGTACAGGCGGGCCAGGCCGGCGAGCTGGGCGTTGTTCCACACCGCGGGCACCGGACGGAAGGCGACGTCGGCGGGCAGCTTCTTCTTCCACGCCGTGACCAGCGGATCGAAGTCGCGGCAGTGCGGGCAGCCGTAATGGAAGAACTCGATCACCTCGATCTTCGACGGATCGTCGCCCTTCTGCGCGGGATCGAGCACCAGGTACTTCTCGTTCGCCCACGCGAGGTTGGTGGCGGGCAGGGCGATGGCCACACCGGCCAGCTTGAGGGCATCACGACGGTTCATGCAGTACTCCCTTGACTAGAAGTTGCTGTGACGCGACACGCCGGCAAGCGTTCCCCGCCCGGCTGCTTGTGATCGGTCCGGCGTTCAGGGGTTGCGGCTCACCGAGGCGGCAAAACCGGCCTCGGCCAGGCGCGAACGCATCGGGTTCATGTCTTCCGGCTTCGCGAACGGACCGACGCGCACCCGGTGCACGATGCGACCGTCGGGCAGTTGCGTGCGCTGGGCGCTGGCCTGGATGCCCGACAGCGCGAGGCGCGCCTTCAGGTTGTCGGCCTCGCTCGGATTCTCGAACGCGCCCACCTGCAGGTACAGGCGCTGGTTGGGTCGCTGCGCAGGCTGCTGGGCGGCCTGCTGCACCGGCTGCGGCACCGCCTCGGTCACCGGCGCGGGCGGCTGCTGGGCCGGCGTCGGGCTCGGCACCGGCGTAGTGGGCACGGGCTGGACCTGCGCGGTCTGCGGCGAGGTCGGCGAGGGCACGTTCTCGCCCTGCGGCAGGATGCGGTAGAACTCGAAGTCCTGCTTGGCCACCGGGCGGTCGCCGGGCTTGCCGGGCAGCGCCGCCGGTCCCTGATCGGCCGGGGCCTGCACCCGCGGGGCCACCGGGGCGGGCTGGAAGGGGTTGGCACGGGTGAAGTACCAGGCCGCACCGGCGGCGACCAGCGCGCCGAACACCAGGCCGATGAAGATGCCGATCAGCGTGCCGCCGGCACTCTTCGCCGGCGCGCGGGCGGGCTTGCGGGCCGGCTTGCGATCTCGACTCACGATTGCGCTCCCTGCTGCGTCACATCGACTCGGGCGCGGACACGCCCAGCATCCTGAGGCCGGTCACCAGCACCTGGCGCACCGCGGCGGCGAGCGCCAGGCGGGCGAGCTTGACCGCCTCGTCCTCGACCAGCATGCGCTCGGCGTTGTACCAGCTGTGGAAGTCGGCGGCGAGATCCTTCAGGTAGAAGGCGATCTGGTGCGGCGCGTAGTCGGCGGCGGCGTTCTGCACCAGCTCGGGGAAGCTGGCCAGGCGCGCGCACAGCGCGAGCTCGCGCTCGTTCTGCAGCAGGCCGAGGTCGGCACCGGCCAGCTCGGCAGCCTCGCCGCCCCACTGGTTCAGCACCGAGCACACGCGGGCGTGGGCGTACTGCACGTAGTACACCGGGTTCTCGTTGCTCTGGCTCTTGGCGAGGTCGAGGTCGAAGTCCAGGTGCTGGTCGGACTTGCGCAGCACGTAGAAGAAGCGGCAGGCGTCGTTGCCGACTTCCTTGCGCAGTTCGCGCAGGGTCACGAACTCGCCCGAGCGGGTGGACATCGAGGTCTTCTGGCCGTCGCGGTACAGCACGGCGAACTGCACCAGCGCCACCTCGAGCTTCTCCGGCGGAAGGCCGAGCGCGGCGATGGCGCCCTTCACGCGCGGGATGTAGCCGTGGTGGTCGGCGCCCCAGATGTCGATGATGCGGTCGAAGCCGCGCTCGTACTTGTTGAGGTGGTAGGCG
>JARRBR010000135.1 GCA_029982755.1 Rhodocyclaceae bacterium | reverse complement strand
GGTATTTGCCATCGGGCTGCATGTCCCAGGCCTGGCAGTTGTCGCCGAGGTAGGGGCGCAGGCCTTCCTTCATCACCCGGCGCTTGAGGCGCGGGTCGAGCACCGGGAAGGCGATCTCGATGCGACGGAAGAAGTTGCGGTCCATCCAGTCCGCGCTCGACAGGTACATCCGGTCTTCGCCGTCGGCATGGAAGTGGAAGATGCGGTGGTGTTCGAGGAAGCGGCCGACCACCGAGCGCACCCGGATGTTGTCCGACAGGCCGGGTACGCCCGGACGCAGCGCGCACGGGCCGCGCACGATCAGGTCGATCTCGACGCCGGCCTGCGAGGCCTCGTACAGCGCCTCGATGGTTTCCGGCTCGAGCAGCGCGTTCATCTTCGCGATCACGCGCGCGCGCCGGCCCTCGCGGGCGATCTCGGCCTCGCGCCGAATCGCCGCCACCACCTTCGGTTGCAGCGTGAACGGTGCCTGCCACAGGTGGCGCAGCTCGGTCGCCGTACCCAGCCCGGTGAGCTGCTTGAACACCGCGGCGACGTCCTCGCCGATCTCCTTGTTGCAGGTCAGCAGGCCGAAGTCGGTGTAGAAGCGCGTGGTGCGCGGGTGGTAGTTGCCGGTGCCCATGTGCACATAGCGGCGCAGGCCGTCTTCTTCGCGGCGCACGATCATCAGCAGCTTGGCGTGGGTCTTGTAGCCGAACACGCCATACACCACATGGGCGCCGACTTCCTCGAGACGGTTGGCGAGCGTGATGTTGGCCTCCTCGTCGAAGCGCGCCATCAGCTCGAGCACCACGGTGACTTCCTTGCCCTTCTGCGCGGCGCGGGCGAGGTGCTCCATCAGCACCGAGTCGGTGCCGGTGCGATACACCGTCATCTTGATCGCCAGCACCTGCGGGTCGTCGGCAGCCGCCCGCAGCATCTCGATCACCGGGCCGAAGCTCTGGAAGGGATGGTGGAGCAGGATGTCGCCGCTGCGGATCGCGGTGAAGATCTGGCGGCGCTTGTCGAGTGCCTTGGGCAGTCCGGGCACGAAGGGCGGGTACTTGAGATCCGGGCGCTCGACCCAGTCCGGCACCTGCATCAGGCGCACCAGGTTCACGATCCCCGGGGTGCGGTAGAGGTCGTCGGGCGTCAGGTGGAAGTGCTGCAGCAGGAAGCTCGCCATCTCGTCCGAGCAGTTGTCCGCGACCTCCAGGCGCACCGCATCGCCGAAGTGGCGCTGCTGCAGTTCGCCCTTCAGCGAGGCGCGCAGGTCCTTGACCTCTTCCTCGTCGACGAACAGGTCGGAGTTGCGGGTGACGCGGAACTGGTAGCAGCCGAGCACGTTCATGCCGGTGAACAGCTCGCCGACGTGGGCGTGCAGCACCGAGGACAGGAACACGTAGGTGTACTCCTGGGCGCACAGTTCGCGCGGCAGCCGGATCACGCGCGGCAGCGCGCGCGGTGCCTGCACGATCGCGGCACCCGAGTCGCGGCCGAAGGCGTCGCGGCCCTCGAGTTCGACGGCGAAGTTCAGGCTCTTGTTGAGCACGCGCGGGAAGGGGTGGGCGGGGTCGAGGCCGATCGGCGTCAGCACCGGCATCACCTCGCGCATGAAGTACTCATGGATCCAGGCGCGCTGCGCCTCGGTCCACAGGCTGCGGCGCAGGAAGACCACGCCTTCCTTCTCGAGCGCGGGCAGGATGTCGTCGTTGAGCAGTTCGTACTGCTCCGAGATGATCTCGTGCACCTCGTCGCTGACGCGCTCGAGCAGGTCGGCGGGCGCGATGCCGTCCTCGCCCGACTTGCGGCTGCCGATGCGGATCTGCTCCTTGATGCCGGAGACGCGGATCTCGAAGAACTCGTCGAGGTTGCTCGACACGATGCACAGGAAACGCAGGCGCTCGAGCAACGGCACGGTGGGGTCGGCGGCCTGGGCGAGCACGCGGCGCTGGAACTGCAGCAGGGTCAGTTCGCGGTTGAGGAAGTGTTCGGGCGGGTAGGAGAGCGGCGAGCGGGGCGTGTACATTGGAATTCCTGTGCGCGATGCGGCGTTCATGATTATGTGACACTTTCGTTGCAGCTTGATGACGGTGGACGCCTTGCGGGGCGCGGTGTCCGTGGTTCCGGCATGCTTCGTCGTGCGCCGTGGCCGGCGCGGTGCCGGTGATAGAATCCCCGGCTTCGGCGCATCGCGCGTCAGCTTCCGAAACGATGATGCAAGATCTGATTGCAGCGATTGACCTGGGTTCGAACAGTTTCCGGCTGCAGGTCGGGCGCATCGTCAACGACCAGATTTATCCCCTCGATGGGCTGAAGGAGGCGGTTCGTCTGGCGGCCGGTCTGTCGCCCGACAAGAAGCTCGACCTGGCCTCGCAGCAGCGCGGGGTGGCGGCACTGCAGCGCTTCCAGGAGCGCCTGCGCGACTTCCCCGCCGGGCGCGTGCGGGCGGTGGCGACCAACACGCTGCGCGTCGCCAAGAACGCGCCGGAGTTCCTGATCCGCGCCGAGGCCGCGCTGGGTTTCCCGATCGAGGTCATCGCCGGGCGCGAGGAGGCACGGCTGATCTACGTCGGCGTCGCGCACACGCTTCCCGATCCGCACAAGCAGCAGCTGGTCGTGGACATCGGCGGCGGTTCGACCGAGTTCATCGTCGGCAAGAGCTTCGAGCCCCTGCTGCTCGAGTCGCGCTACATGGGCTGCGTCGGCTTCAGCCTGCGCTTCTTTCCCGACGGCAGGGTCGACAAGCGCAGCCTGAAGGAGGCCGAGCTCGCCGCGCGTCGCGAACTGCAGACGATCTCCGCCGCGTACCGCGACGCCGGTTGGGAGGAGGCGGTCGGCTCGAGCGGCACGGCCAAGGCGCTGGTCGAGATCCTCGAGCAGAACGGCTTCTCGCGTGGCGGCATCACCCGCGACGGGCTGGAGCAGCTGAAGGCGGCACTGCTGCGCGCAGGCAGCGTCGACGCGGTCGATCTCGCCGGTCTCAAGGGCGACCGCCTGCCGGTGATCCTGGGCGGCTTCGCGATCATGAGCGCGGTGTTCAAGGAGTTCGAGCTCGAGCACATGGTGTTCTCCGAGGGCGCGCTACGCCTCGGCGTGCTCTACGACCTGCTCGGCCGCTACCACCATCACGACCTGCGCGACGCCACCGTCAGCGCCTTCATGCGGCGCTACAACGTCGACCTGCGCCAGGCACAGCAGGTGGCCGACACCGCATGCACGCTGCTCGGCCAGCTCGAGCCGGAGATGGCCGATCCCCAGCACATCGACCACCGCTTCCTGCGCTGGGCGGCGATGCTGCACGAGATCGGCATTTCGGTGGCGCATTCCAGCTATCACAAGCACAGCGCCTACATCGTGGCCAACGCCGACATGCCCGGCTTCTCGCGCATGGACCAGGCGCGACTGGCGCGGCTGGTGCTGTCGCACCGCGGCAAGCTGGAGCGGGTGGCGTCCGCGATCGATGCCGGCAGTGTCGACTGGCTGCTGATTGCCTGCATGCGGTTGGCGGTCGTCATCCATCGTGCGCGCGACGCACGCGGCCTGCCGCCGGTCAGCATGCAGCGCGAGGGGCGTGGCTTCACGGTGACGGCGGCGCCCGGCTGGCTGCAGAAGCTGCCGCTTACCGCCGCCGCGCTCGAGGAGGAGCGCCGACAGTGGCAGGGGCTGGGGCGCGCGCTTTACATCCGCGCCTTGAGCGTGCGCGCGCCGGCGGCCTGATCGCAGGCCTCGCCGCATCGTCTCCACCGGGTCTGGTCCGCAAGCCAAGCGGGGTCCGGACGGGGTTGCGCGCAAGGGCTCGCCTGCGCTTGACCGCGCGCCCTGCGGCGGGTTGAATGCTTGCGGACGTTGCCGCCCCCGGGCGGTGTCCCCAAAACCAACAGCCTGCCGACGGCGGCGGCAATCCAGGACGAGGAGGAGATTCGGACATGAGCGAAAGCGCACGGTCGCCCTATGCGGTGGGGCTGGAGAAGAATGCGGCGAACTACGTGGCGCTGACGCCGCTCACGTTCATCGAGCGCAGCGCCTACATCTATCCCGATCGGGTCGCGGTCATCCACGGCGCGCGGCGCTTCACCTGGAGCGAGAGCTACGCGCGCACGCGCCGCCTCGCCTCCGCGCTCAAGCAGCTCGGCGTCGGCAAGGGCGACACGGTCGCGGCAATCCTCAACAACACGCCGGAGATGTTCGAGGCGCACTTCGGCGTGCCCGCCTGCGGTGCGGTGCTCAACACCATCAACACCCGCCTCGACGCCGAGGCGGTCGCCTTCATCCTCAACCACGGCGAAGCGAAGGTGCTGCTGACCGACCGCGAGTATTCGCGCATGGTCAAGAAGGCGGTCGAACTCTCGGGTCGCGCCGGCATGATCGTCATCGACGTCGACGATCCCGAATACACCGGCCCGGGCGAGCGCGTCGGCACGCTGGAGTACGAGGCGCTGCTCGCATCCGGCAGTCCGGATTTCGTCTATGAGCAGCCGGCGGACGAGTGGGAAGCGATCTCGCTCAACTACACGTCCGGCACCACCGGCAATCCCAAGGGCGTGGTGTATCACCACCGCGGCGCCTACCTCAACGCGATGTCCAATATCGTGTCCTGGGGCATGCCGCCGCATTCGGTGTATCTGTGGACGCTGCCGATGTTCCACTGCAACGGCTGGTGCTTCGCGTGGACCATGGCGGCCAATGCAGGCATCAACGTCTGCCTGCGCCGCGTCGATCCGCGCCTGGTCTTCGATGCCATCCGCGAGCATGGCGTCACCCACTACTGCGGCGCGCCGATCGTGCATTCGATGCTGGCCAACGCCCCGGCGGAGTGGCGCGAGGGCATCAACCACAAGGTTTCCGGGCTGGTCGCCGCGGCGCCGCCTCCGGCAGCGGTCATCGAGGGCATGGCGAAGATCGGGTTCGACATCACCCACGTTTACGGCCTCACCGAGACCTACGGTCCGGCCGCGGTGTGCGCCAAACACGACGAATGGCGCGCGCTGCCGCTGGCCGAACAGGTGACGCTGAACGGTCGCCAGGGCGTGCGCTATCACGCCCAGGAAGGCATCACGGTCATGGATCCCGCCACCATGGAGCCGGTGCCCTGGGATGGCGAGACCATGGGCGAGATCATGTTCCGCGGCAACCTGGTCATGAAGGGCTACCTGAAGAACCCGGACGCGACCGCCGAATCCTTCCGCGGCGGCTGGTATCACACCGGCGACCTCGCGGTCATGCAGCCCGACGGCTACGTCAAGATCAAGGACCGCTCCAAGGACATCATCATCTCCGGCGGCGAGAACATCTCGTCGATCGAGGTCGAGGACGCGCTGTACAAGCATCCGGCGGTGATGGCAGCGGCAGTGGTGGCGTTGCCCGACGAGAAGTGGGGCGAGGTGCCGTGCGCCTTCGTCGAGCTGCGCGAGGGGGCGGAGGCGAGCGCCGAGGCGATCGTCGCCCACTGTCGCGAGCATCTCGCCGGCTTCAAGGTCCCGAAGCGGATCATCTTCGGCGAGCTCCCCAAGACCTCGACCGGAAAGATCCAGAAGTTCGTGCTGCGCGAGCAGGCGAAGTCCACCGCCTCGTTCGAGTGATTCGGCAGCGCCGGGGAGGGTGGCTCCCCGGCGCATCACGCGGGGCTGGCATCCATCGCAGATTGACGTTAACGTTAACTGGAATTGCCGGGCCGCTTTCCCGTGCCATTGCATACCGAGAGGAGACCACCGCATGAGCACCACCACCGACACCCGTGAATCCATCCTGCTGCGCCGCGACGAGGGCGGCGTGACCACGCTGACGCTGAACCGTCCGCAGCAGTTCAACTCGCTGTCCTTCGATGTGCTCGAGGCGCTGATCGCCGCGGTCGACGAGATCGCGCGCGACGACACGGTACGCGTCGTCGTGCTGGCGGGCGAGGGCAAGGCCTTCTGCGCCGGGCACGACCTCAAGGAGATGCGCGGCAACCACACGCTGGAATTCCAGCAGCGCCTCTTCCGCCTGTGCGGCAAGTTCATGATGAAGCTGACCGAGCTGCCGCAACCGGTGATCGCGCGGGTGCACAGCATCGCCACCGCGGCCGGTTGCCAGCTGGTGTCGATGTGCGACCTCGCCGTCGCCGCCGACAGCGCGCGCTTCGCCGTGTCGGGCATCAACGTCGGCCTGTTCTGCGCCACGCCCGGGGTCGGCCTGTCGCGCAACATGGGGCGCAAGGAGGCCTTCGAGATGCTGGTGACCGGCGATTTCATCGACGCCCACGAGGCCCGGCGTCGCGGCCTGGTCAATCGCGTGGTCCCGCTCGAGCAGCTCGACGCCGAGGTGGCCACTCTGGCCGCATCCATCGTCGCCAAGTCGCCGGTAGCGATCCGCATGGGCAAGCAGATGTTCTACAAGCAGCTCGAGATGGGGCTGGACGCGGCCTACCAGCTCGCCTCCGAGACCATGGCCTGCAACGCGATGTGCGAGGACGCCGCCGAGGGCATCGACGCCTTCATCGCCAAGCGCAAGCCGGAGTTCAAGGGGCGCTGAGCCCGGACTGGTCGGCCGGCGATGCTGATCGACTCACACGTCCATCTGGACGCTGCCGAGTTCGCTGCGGATCGTGACGAGGTCATCGGCGCGGCGCGCGCTGCCGGCGTCCAGGGCTTCGTGGTGCCAGCGGTGGACAGCGACAGCTTCGCTGCAGTCCTCGCGCTGGCCGCGGCGCGCGGCGACGTCTGTCCGGCCCTGGGCATCCATCCGCTGTATGTGACGGATGCGCACGAGGACGATCTCGACCGGCTCGACGAGCATCTGGCGCGCGGCGAGGCGAAGGCGGTCGGCGAGATCGGCCTCGATCACTTCGTCACCGACATCGATCCCGCGCGCCAGCTCGATTTCTTCGTCGCGCAGCTCAGGCTCGCCCGGCGCCACGATCTGCCGGTCATCCTGCACGTGCGCCGCGCGGTCGATGCGGTGCTCAAGCAGGTGCGCCGCATCGGCGTGCGCGGCGGCATCGCCCACGCCTTCAACGGCAGCCGGCAGCAGGCACAGATGTTCATCGACCTCGGCTTCCGGCTCGGTTTCGGCGGGGCGATGAGCTTCGCCGGTTCCAGCCGGATCCGCGAGCTCGCACGTACACTGCCGCTGTCGGCCATCGTCCTCGAGACCGATGCGCCCGACATGGCGCCGGCCTGGGGGCAGGGCGAGCGCAACGACCCCGCCAATCTCGCGCGCTATGCCGCGCTGCTCGCCGACCTGCGCGGGATTTCCCGCGAAGAGGTGATTGAGACGACCGGGCGCAACCTGCGAGAGGTGCTCGGCGGGTGGACGCCCGGCTGAGCCTCAGGCCGCCTCGTGCCTGGGGGCCATCGACAGCGAGCGCGCGATCAGGTCGGCGATGTCGCGTTTGAGGCGGGCGACGTCGCTGTCGAATTTCTCGTAGATCATCAGCGACACGCCGAACACGTAGGCGTACAGCAGCATGCAGCGACTGGACGCCTCGTCCATCGGCACGCCGCAGGCAAGGAAGAGGTCGCGCGCGCAGCGCAGACGTACGTCGTCCACCTCGGCGACGATCGCCCCCGCCTCCGGGTCGCGGCGCGCCCAGTCGCGCACCGCCAGCTCGATCATCATGCCGCGCCGGCTGCGGCTGGCGCTGTAGACGTCGATGACGTGGTAGATCTGTTCGAGCTCGCGCCCGGGCTGGGCGCGGGTCTGCTTGATGATGTCGCGGATCCGGCCTTCCTTCCAGTGACTGAGCACGGCCAGCAACAGGTCGCGGCGGTCGGTGAAGTGCCAGTAGAAGCTTCCCTTGGTCACTTTCAGGCGCTTGGCGAGGACCTCGACGCGCAGGCCCGCGATGCCTTCCTCGGCCAGCACTTCCGTGGCACCTGCGACCCAGGCATCGCGGTCGAGCTGGGTGCGCGGTTTCTTTGCAGTGTTTTCCATACGGCGTAGTATTGACGATTCTTTCTCCATACGCTACCGTATGCGCCATACCTTTCCGTATGGCTTTGCTGCTCCGCAGCAGTGCCTTCAGGGGAGGGGGGTGACATAATTCCGATGTCCGGCCAAACGGACCGTCAAGTCAATCAGCACTACAAAGGAGCGCGGCAGAGTGAAAGTTCTCGTACCCGTCAAACGCGTTGTGGATTACAACGTCAAGGTTCGCGTGAAGGCCGACGGCAGCGGCGTGGATCTGGCCAATGTCAAGATGAGCATGAATCCCTTCGACGAGATCGCCGTG
>JARRBR010000022.1 GCA_029982755.1 Rhodocyclaceae bacterium | reverse complement strand
GCTCGGCCGCCTGCCCAACACCGGCGACATCGCCACCTGGGAGAACTGGCGGCTGGAGGTCGTCGACCTCGACGGCAAGCGCATCGACAAGGTGCTGGCGACACGGCTGCCGGAACCCGCAGCGGAGGCCGCCGTCGAGGACGAGCCCGAGCCGCCGGCCCAGGGCTGAGTTCCCGGAACGAAGAACCGCGGAACTTCCCGCGGCGGTTTCGAGGAAGCGCATCGTGCGCTTCCTCGCCGGGGATCCGGCGGTGGCGCCGGTTCTCGGCGGCGCCTGCGTCCCGCTGCTCGCTCCGGCGCCGCCGCGGCCGCGGCCTCAGCGCATCTCGAACGCCTCGCGCCGGAAGCTCAGCCGCCGTCCCCACAGCCGCGCAAGCCCGGCCTTGAGCTGGTCGCCGAAGCCGCGCGGGCCGCAGAACCAGACCTCCGCACGCTGTCCGTCTCCGCTCGCATCGCCCAGGCTTTCCGGCGTCAGCGTGTCGCCGGCGGCGCGGTCGTGGATGTGCAGGCGCACGCTGGGCAACTCGGCGCACAGGCCGCGCAGGCGCTCGACGAAGGGATCGCTGGCGGCCGCGCGGGTGCTGTAGTGGAGCTCTACCGCAGGTGCCGCGGCCGGGTCGGCGCGCAGGGCGTCGAGCCAGGCGAGGAAGGGCGTGACGCCGATGCCGCCGGCGATCCAGATCTGGCGCGCCTTGCGGTCCTGGCGACCGAGCACGAAGCGGCCGTAGGGGCCTTCGACCGTGACCGCCTGGCCGACCGCGACGCGGCTGGCGAGCTGGCGGGTGTAGTCGCCCAGGGCCTTGATCTGGAAGCTGAGGCTGCGGTCGCCGTGGTCGGCGCTGGCGATGGTGAAGGGGTGCGAGCCCTCGAAGCGCTCGAAGCCGACGAAGGCGAACTGCCCGGCCTGGTGTCCGCGCCAGTCGCCGTCGAGCCGGCACACGATCTCGGTGACGTCGGGGGCGGGGGAGGACACGGCGGTGACCACGCCCTGCACCTTGCGGTCATGGCCGATGCGGCCGGTGAGCGCGACCACCGAGGCCACCGTACCCGCGGCCAGCAGCAGCGCGAGCACCATGCCGACCGGCTGCGTCCAGTAGTCGGGCGGGGCCAGCACGGCGGCGTGGAAGGCGAGCAGCAGGTAGAACACCGGCATCGCGCGGTGCAGGTGGCGCCAGAACTTGTAGGGGAAGCGCTTCCACAGGCTGAGCACGACCATCGCCAGCACCAGGTAGATGGCGAACTCGCCGAGCTCCTCGCCGGCGTCGCGCAGGGCCTCGTACAGCCCGCCGAATTCGTCGTGCTCCGGCCGTCCGGCCTTGCCGTACAGCGACTTGATGAGGTCGTCGGACATCTCGATCAGCCAGTGCAGCGCCGCGAACACCGCGGCGAGGATGCCGGCCCACTTGTGCAGGCGGAAGATGCGGTCCATGCCGCCGAGCGGGCGCTCGAGCACGGTCGGGCGGGTGGCGAGCACCATGGCGAGCGACATCAGGCCGATGGCGAGCAGGCCGCTGAGGTACAGGCCCTGTTCGCGGATCAGCCAGGGCAGGGAGGCGGGGCCGCCGTCGACGGCGGCGACGTTGAGCCCCCATGCCGCGGCGATCAGGGCGATGAAGGCGGACAGGGCAGGAAGCGTGGAGAGGGTGGGGATCATGGCGGCGGCTCCCGGCGGCAGACTTGAAAAAGGGGGCGCCGGCCGTGCCGGCACCCCCCATGTGGGCGGCTTACTTGCTGCGCTTGACCTCGGTCTTGAGGACGTCGCCGGTGATCGGATCGACGTCCAGTTCCACGCGCTGCCCCTGCGGGTCGGTGGCCTTGACCTCGTACTTGTCCTTCTCGCGCTCGATCTCGCGGAAGTCGCGGTAGCCGGCAGCTTCGAGCTTGGTCTGCACGTCCTTGATGCTCATCCAGTTTGACTGGGCGGGGGCGGCCGAGGTGGCGGCCGGGGCTGCGTTCTGGGCGAACGCGGGGGCGATGGCGGCGCCGGCGCCGATGAGTCCGCCGGTGAGGGCCAGGGTGGCGATGAGAGTGGTGGCACGCATGATGGCATCTCCTTTGTCGGGTGGGCGGTCCTGTTTCGACCGTGATGCCATGGTGCGCCCCGCTCCCTGAATCGATGCTGAAGGCGGCGTTCACCTTCCGTTCATGTGGGGTGCGAGCAGATCGGCGCAGCGCCTCAGGCGTCCATGCGCCGGTAGCGCGCCAGGCGCACGTCCACCGTCATCGTCAGCGTGTTCAGGGCCGCCGCGCGTGCGCGGCCTTCGGCGCTGGCGCGGTAGAGATGGGGGGTCATCGCCAGCAGGTCGGCGATCTGCGCGTTGCCGTCGACGTGGATGCGTGAGCGCAGCGTTTCGGTGCCGAGATGAACGAAGCCCCCCGGCGCCAAGCGCTCGGCGGGGCGCTCGGGTTTGAGCACCGGGTAGATGACCTCGCGCAGCTCGCGCAGATGGTCGGGGCCGGCATCGACCTGCAGCAACTCGCCACCGGGGCGCAGCACGCGGGCGAACTCCGGATAGACCGGAAAGCCGAACATGCACAGCACGCGGTCGAGCGTGGCGGGCAGCACCGGCAGGCCGGCGTTGCTGCCGACGACCCAGGCGGCGCATGGATTCGCGGTGGCGCCGGCCGTGCCGCGGGCGTCCTGCAGATCCCGTTTCGCGGCCGCCTGCACCGCCCATTTCGAGATGTCGAGGCCGAGCAGCGCGAGCCGGTGCGCCGCACCGGCCGCGGCGGCGAGCTGGCGCAGGTAGTAGCCCTCGCCGCAGCCGGCATCGAGGCAGGCCAGCGTCCGGTCGGCGGGCGCACCGTCGAGCACCGCGGCCGCGACCGCGTCGGCGATCGGCCGGTAATGCCCGGCCTCGAGGAAGCGGCGGCGCGCGGCGACCATCTCCTTGCTGTCGCCCGGATCGCGCGAGCGCTTGTTCTGCACCGGCAGCAGGTTCACGTAACCCTGGGCGGCGAGGTCGAAGCAGTGGCCGGCGGCGCATCGCCAGCTCGCGCCGCTGCGCTGCAGCGGTGCGCCGTCGAGCGGGCAGGCCAGGGCGGTGAACGGCGTGGCGCTCACTTTGCCGCTTCGGCCGGACTGCGCAGCATCACCAGCAGCATCTTGAACGGCTCGGTGGGGGTGATCGCGTGCGGCACGTTGGCCGGCATGAGCAGGGTGTCGCCGGCGCCCAGGTCGTGGTGCTCACCGCCGAGCAGCACCTCGGCGCGGCCCTCGACGCCGATCACCAGCGCATCGAAGGGCGCGGTGTGCTCGCTCAGCCCCTCGCCGGCGTCGAAGGCGAACAGCGTCACGCTGCCGGCGGCGTTCTTCACCAGCATGCGGCTGACGATGGCCTTGTCCTGGAACTGCAGCATCTGCGCGAGGTTCTCGACGCGCGGCGGGGCGTCGGTCAGGCGGTTTCCGGTGCTCATGGAGCCTCCTTGGGGCGGTGAATGGGTGGCAAATGCACGGCAAGTGCGCGGCGCGCGAATCGTCATCATCATTGCCCGCTTCACTTCCTCTGTCCATGATGCAGGGCAAGGGCATGAAGCGGAGGAGCGGTGGCATGCGAAGGCAGGCGGACGGCGAGGGCGGGCTGGTGCGGGCGCTGTTGCAGCCCGGTGTGCTGCCGGATTCGGCGGACGGGGTGGAGCTGATCGAGACGCACATCTCCTGGGTGCTGCTCGCCGGCGAGCATGCATGGAAGCTGAAGAAGCCGCTCGATCTCGGTTTCCTGGATTTCAGCACGGTGGAACGCCGCCGCGAGGCGTGCGAGGCGGAACTGCGGCTCAACCGGCGCACCGCGCCGATGCTGTACGAGGCGGTCGTGCCGGTGTGGCGCAGCGCGCAGGGCGTGCGAGTGGGCGAGCCGGAGGCGGCCGGCGAGCTGGCCGCGGAAGAAACGCCGCTCGACTACCTGGTCCGCATGCGCCGCTTCGAGCAGTCGGCGCTGTTTGCCGCGCTGCTCGAAGCAGGGCGGCTCGAGCCGGTGCTGTTCGACCGCCTCGCCCGTCATGTGGCGGATTTCCATGCCGCGGCGGCGGTGGCGCAGCCGGGGCAGGGTTTCGGCGATGCGGCAGCGGTGCACGCCCCGGTGCGGCAGAACTTCGCGCAGCTGCGCGACTTGCTGTCGCCGGCGCGGCTCGACGCACCTGCCCTGCTCGCCGAGCTCGTGCGCGTCGAGTCCTGGGCCGAGGCGCAGTTCGCCGCGCTGGCGCCGGTGTTCGACGCGCGCCTCGCGGAGGGCCGGGTGCGCGAGTGCCACGGCGACCTGCATCTGGGCAACCTGATCGTGCTCGATGGCGAGCCGCGGCTGTTCGACGGCATCGAGTTCAGCGCCGCGCTGCGGTGGACCGATGTCGTCGCCGACATCGCCTTCCTGGTCATGGACCTGCAGGCGCGCGGCCGTCCGGCACTGGGCTGGCGTTTCCTCAACGCCTGGCTGGAGCGCAGCGGCGATTACGCCGGGCTGCGCGTGCTGCCCTGGTACCTGAGCTACCGTGCGATGGTGCGCGCCAAGATCGCCGCCATCCGCGCCGCGCAGGTGGCGGGCGAGGCGCGCGTGGAGAGCTTGGCCGAATGCGCGCGCTATCTCGCGCTCGCCGCGGCCCCGATGCGGACGCCCGCGCCGGCGCTGTTGATCGCCAGTGGCGTGTCGGGCGCGGGCAAGACCAGCCAGTCGTTCCCCTTGCTGGAGCGGTGCGGCGTGATCCGCGTGCGTGCCGACGTCGAGCGCAAGCGCCTGTTCGGCCTCGACGCCGAGGCGGCGAGCGGCTCGGCCCTCGGCGGCGGGCTGTACACCGCCGAGGCCGGCGCGCGTACCTACGCCCGGCTGGCCGAACTCGCGCGCGCCGTGGTCGAGGCGGGCTATCCGGTGCTGGTCGATGCGACCTTCCTCAAGTGCGCCCAGCGCCGGGCCTTCGCCGAGCTCGCCACCGCGCTCGGCGTGCCCTTCGCGATCCTCGCCTTCGATGCGCCGCCGGAGGTCCTGCAGGCGCGCGTGCGCAGCCGCCTCGCCGCCGGCGGCGACGCCTCCGAGGCCGACGAGGCGGTGCTGGCGACGCAACTTCGCACGCGCGAAGCGTTCGAAACCGAGGAACTCGCGCGCGTGCTGCCGATCGATACCGGCTCGGCGCCGGACTGGCGCCGCCTGTTGCCCGCGCTCGTCCGCCTGTGGCCCGGGGCGCTGGCGGCGGACGCGCCGGGCCCCTAGCCACGCTGCGCGCGCCGGCGTCGCGGAGCTGGCGCCCCCGCCGGGCGGACGAACACGAAACATTCAGGACTCGATGGACACACTGACCCATGCCCTCTCGGGCGCCCTCGTCGGCCGCGTGCTCGCCGGACGTCGCATCCCGCCCGCCGCGGCCGGGGCCGCGCCCGCGCATGCCCCGCAGCCGGCCGTATGGCAGATGGTGGTCGCCGGCACGGTGGCGGCGACCTTCCCCGACCTCGACTTCGTGCTCGGCTGGATCTCCGAGCTCACCTACCTGCGTGGCCACCGCGGCGTCACCCACTCGCTGCTCCTGCTGCCGCTGTGGGGCCTGGCGATCGCCTGGCTGCTGGCGCGCTTCTGGCGGCGCGGTGGGCGGCCGGGCGCAGGCTGGCGCAGCTTCTACCTCGTGGTGTGCAGCGCGCTCTGCGTGCACATCCTCGGCGACCTGATCACCCAGTTCGGCACCATGATCCTCGCGCCCTTGTCCGACCGCCGCTTCGGCTGGGGCACGACCTTCATCATCGACCTGCCCTTCACCGGCATCATCCTCGCCGGCCTGCTGGCGAGCGCGCTGTGGCGCACGAGCCGGGTGCCGGCGGCGAGCGCGCTGGTGCTGCTCGCTGCCTGGGTGGGTGTGCATGCGATCGGGCGCGGCGAGGCGATCGAGGTCGCGCGCGCCTACGCCGCCACGCAGGGCATCGCGGCGGTCGAGGTCGATGCCGCGCCGCGCCCGGCCTCGCCCTTCAACTGGACCGCGATCGTGTTCGACGGCGAGCGCTACCACTACGCCCACGTCAACACCCGGCGCAGCGCGCCGCTCGTCGCCACCGCGGACGACAACTTCATCCGCCGCTTCTCCGCGCCCTACCAGCCGGTGGCGATGGCGCAATGGCAGGTGGCCGAGCGCTTCGGCAACGGCGACGGCCGCGAACTCGCCGAGAAGGTGTGGGGGGCCGAGGACTTCGCCTTCTTCCGCTGGTTCGCCATGTTCCCGGTGCTCGACCACGTCGAGCACGACGCCAGCGGCCAGGTCTGCGCCGCCTTCCGCGACCTGCGCTTCGTGACCCCGGGGCGCGGGCGCGAACCCTTCATCTACGGCCTTTGCGGCAGCGGCGGGCAATGGCGCCTGTTCGAGCGCGAGGGCGACGTGCGGCGCTGGATCGACGTACGATGACGCCGGTGAACGACGACGCCCCCAGACCGCAATCCGCACCCGATCGGCCAGCGCAGTCGGATGCTGGCAAGACGAGCGCTGCCGTCGCCCGGTCCGCGAGCGGCGAGCACGGAGCGGGAGCGGGTTCGCTCGCGGACGCCGGACCCGCTGGGGCGCCAGCCGTCCGCAAGCCGCCGCGCTGGCGGCGCTGGGCGGTGGACCTCGCGCTCTTCGTCGGCATCTTCCTCGCCATCCAGGCCTGGATGGCGCGCGACGTGCCGGCCGGTCCGGCGCCCGATTTCGCCACCGTCGGCGCCGACGGTCGGGCGCTGAGCCTCGCCGCCTGGCGCGCGGCGCATCCGGGCGAGGCGGTCGGGGTGTATTTCTGGGCCGAATGGTGCCCGATCTGCACCGCGCAGCAGGGCACGATCGACGGCGTGCAGGCCGATCATCCGGTGCTCACCGTCGCCATGCAGTCGGGCGATGCGGCGGCGGTGGCGAACGTGCTCGCCGCGCGCGGCCTCGGGTGGACCACTGCCATCGACGCCGACGGCAGCATCGCCCAGACCTACGGCCTGCGCGGCGTGCCCGCCTTCGTGGTGGTCGATGCGGCGGGTGCGATCCGCTCGGTGTCGCTCGGCTACACCACTGGCTGGGGGCTGCGCGCGCGCCTGTGGTGGGCGGGCCTGAGCGGCTGAGGAGGACGACATGGGCGCACCCCGACTGATCACCGCCTTCACCGCCGGCGCGGCGACGCTGGCCGGCGGGCGGGCGCTGGTGCATTGGGGGATCCGCAAGGGGCTGGCGGCGCCGCGGGTGGCGCACCATACCGATCCGGGCGCGCTCGACCTGGGTTTCGACACCGTGCGCATCGCCACTGCCAACGGCAGGACGCTGCACGCGTGGTTCATCCCGGCGCCGGACGCCGCGGCCGCGCCGGCGGTTGTCGTGATGCACGGCTGGGGCGGCAACGCGGCGCTGATGCTGCCGCTCGCGCGGCCGCTGCACGAGGCCGGCTTCGCCACCCTGTTCGTCGATGCCCGCTGCCACGGCGCCAGCGACGACGACAGCTTCGCCTCGCTGCCGCGCTTCGCCGAGGACGCCGAGCACGCCTTCGCCTGGCTCGCCACCCGCGCCGGCGTCGACCCGGCGCGCATCGCCCTGCTCGGCCATTCGGTGGGGGCGGGCGCGGTGCTGCTGGCCGCCGCACGCACGCCGCAGGTCGCGGCGGTGGTCAGCGTCGCGGCCTTCTCGCATCCGGCGGCGATGATGCGGCGCTGGCTGGCGGCCAAGCGCATTCCGGAGAAGCCGCTCGGCCGCTACATCCTCGGCTACGTCGAGAAGACCATCGGCCACCGCTTCGACGACATCGCGCCGGTCGCCACGATCGCGCGCATCCGCCGCCCGGTGCTGCTGGTGCACGGCGAGGATGACGCGGTGGTGCCGATCGACGAGGCGCGGCAGATCTTCGCCGCGCGCGGCGACACGCCGGTCGAGTTGATGACCGTGTCCGGGGATCACGAATCCTTCGCCGAGCTCGAGCACCACATGGGGCGCCTGGTGGAATTCCTGGATCGTGCGCTGGCCGCGGGGCGCCCGGGTTTGTAGAATCGATCCTCTTTCCCACCCTCCGGGGCCCGTGCCGCGTGCACCGGGACCGGAACGACAAGCACAACACGGAGACCGCCTCATGCACAAACGCCGCTTCACCGCCCTCATTGCCGGCCTCGCCGCCTCGGCCGCGCTCGGCTTCTCGATGCCGGCCACGGCCCAGCAGTACAAGGACGAGTACAAGCTCTCCACGGTGCTCGGCGAGGCCTTCCCGTGGGGTTGGGGCGCCAAGCGCTGGGCCGACCTGGTGGCGGAGAAGACCGAAGGCCGCATCAAGATCAAGGTCTATCCGGGCACCTCGCTGGTGTCGGGCGACCAGACCAAGGAATTCACCGCGCTGCGCCAAGGCATCATCGACATGGCGGTGGGCTCGACCATCAACTGGTCGCCGCAGGTCAAGGAACTGAACCTGTTCGCGCTGCCCTTCCTGATGCCCGATCACAAGGCGATCGACGCCCTGACCCAGGGCCGCGTCGGCGCCAGGATGTTCGAGATCCTCGCCGAGCGCGACGTGGTGCCGCTGGCCTGGGGCGAGAACGGCTTCCGCGAGGCGTCGAACTCGAAGAAGCCGATCCGTACGCCCGAGGACGTCAAGGGCATGAAGATGCGCGTGGTGGGCTCGCCGCTCTTCCTCGCCACCTTCAACGCGCTCGGCGCCAACCCGACGCAGATGAGCTGGGCCGACGCCCAGCCGGCGATGGCCACCGGCGCGGTCGACGGCCAGGAGAACCCGCTCGCGGTGTTCAACGCCGCCAAGCTGCACACCGTGGGCCAGAAGCACCTGACCTTGTGGGGCTACGTCGCCGACCCGCTGATCTTCGTGGTCAACAAGAACGTGTGGAACTCGTGGTCCGAGGCCGACCGCAAGGCGGTGTCCGAGGCCGCGCAGCAGGCCGCGAAGGAAGAGATCGCCCGCGCCCGCGCCGGCATCTCGGCGGCTGACGATGCGCTGCTGAAGGAGATCGAGGCCAACGGCGTGGCCGTCGTGCGCCTCTCCGACGCCGAGCGCGACGCTTTCCGCGCCGCCACCGCCGGCGTGTACAAGGAGTGGGCCGAGAAGATCGGCGGCGACCTCGTCAAGCAGGCCGAGGAAGACATCGCCAAGCGCTGAGTCGCATACGCAGCAAGCTGGCCGGACGGCGCCGCACGCGGGCTGTCCGGCCTTTTTTCCGCCGAAGGCATCCTGAGTCCATGAACACCGAATCGCCCCCGCACGAACCCGAAGCAAGCGCCCCGTATACGATCGAGCAGACCCTCTCCGGCATCGTGATGGGGCTGATCGTGCTGATCACCTTCGGCAACGTGCTGGCGCGCTACTTCACCTCGCAGTCCTTCGCCGCGACCGAGGAGTTCTCGATCGCGCTGCTGATCGTGCTGTCCTTCCTCGGCTCATCGGCGGCCTTCGCCTTCGACCGCCACATCCGCGTCGATTTCTTCGTCCGCAAGTTGCCGCCGGGCGCGCGTGCCGTGGCCGAGTGGCTGTCGTTCGCGGTCACCGCCAGCCTGTTCGCCTTCATCGCCTTCTACGCGGGCAAGCTCACGTGGGACCAGTACCGTTTTGAAGAGACCTCGCCCGCGCTCGGCGTGCCGCAGTGGTGGTACACCGTGTGGATGCCGGTGCTGGCGGTAGCGCTGGTGCTGCGCCTGGTCGTCACGCGCATGCGGAGGCCCTCGCCGCCCTCGGGAAACGCGTCGGGTAGCGAGGGGAGGGCCGTTCAATGACCGGCACCGTCCTCATCGGCCTGTTCCTGCTCGCGCTGGTCGCGGGCATGCCGCTCGCCACCGGCCTGGGCGTGGCGAGCATCGCGGTGCTGGCGCTGGCCGGCTTCGACCAGCTCGCGGTGCCGACCAACATCTACGCCGGCATCGCCAAGTACCCGCTGCTCGCGATTCCGATGTTCATCCTCGCCGGCATGATCTTCGAGCGCTCCGGCGTGGCGGTGCGCCTGGTGCGCTTCGTCACCGCGATCGTCGGCGAATGGACCGGCTCGCTGGCGGTCGTCGCGGTGCTGGTGTCGATGCTGCTGGGCGGCATCTCGGGCTCCGGCCCGGCCGATGCGGCGGCGGTGGCGGCGGTGATGCTGCCGTCGATGATCGCGCGCGGCTACCCGAAGGGCTTCTCGGCCGGCCTGATCGCGGCCTCGGGCTCGACCGCGATCGTGATCCCGCCCTCGGTGGCCTTCATCGTCTACAGCGTGATGGTGCCGGCGGCGACCGTGCCGGCGCTGTTCGCCGCCGGCCTGTTCCCGGGCATGGTGGCCGCGCTGTGCCTGCTGGTGCCGGCGATCGTCATCAGCCGCAGGTACGGCTTCGGCCGCGACTACAAGGCCGAGCGCCCGCCGCTGGGCAAGAGCTTCATCGACGCGATCTGGGGCCTGCTGGCGCCGGTGATCATCCTCGGCGGCCTGCGCACCGGCATCTTCACCCCCACCGAGGCGGCGGTCGTGGCGGTAGCCTACGGCATCTTCGTCGGCATGGTGGTGTATCGCAGCATCAGCTTCAGGGGCCTGTTCCGCATCCTGGTCGAGGCCGGCGAACTGTCGGCGGTGGTGCTGATGATCATCGGCATCGCCTCGGTGTTCGCCTGGGCGGGCAACACGCTGGGCATCTTCGACGCCGCAGCCAAGGCGCTGGTCGGACTGCATTCGAGCGAATGGCTGATGCTGCTGTCGATCAACCTGCTGCTGCTTGCGGCGGGGATGTTCCTCGACGCGATCTCGATCTTCCTGATCCTGCTGCCGCTGCTGGTACCGATCGCGGTGGCGATGGGCTGGGACCTGGTGTGGTTCGGGGTGATGATGACGATCAACCTCGCCATCGGCCAGTTCACGCCGCCGATGGCGATCTCGCTGATGATCACCTCGCGCATCGCCGGCATCGGCATGGAGGAGACCTTCAAATGGGTGATCTGGCTGGTGCTGGCGATGGGCGCCGGGCTGACGCTGATGATCGTGTTCCCGCAGCTCGCGCTGTGGCTGCCGGGGAAGCTGGGCTACCTGTAAACCGGGATGCGGGCCGCCGCTGCCCGCCCTGGGCGCGCGCGCGCCGCCGATGGGCCGGGTCTCAGCCCGGCTGGTCGAGCAGGTCGTTGATCGCAAGCTGGATGCGCTGCGCGACGCGCCGGCGGTCCAGGTCCGGGTTGCGGATCGTGCGCAGTAGCAGGCCTTCGAACAGGGCAGCGAGCACTTCGACCATGTCGGCGGTTGCTGCAGGCGTGTCGTCGTGGCCGGCGGCGCGGCGGATGGCGCCGATGGTCACCGCGAGCTCGCGCCGACAGGTGGCGTCGGCCGCGCGCACGATCTGCGCCACGCGCGGGTTGCGCGCAGCCTCGGCGACGATTTCCACCTTCAGCGCCGCACTGGCCGGATCGAGCTGATCCAGCACGCCTTCGGCCGCGCGCTCGATCAAGGCATTGCGCACGTTGCACGCGGCGCGCAGCTCGGCGGTCAGGGTCAGCAGGGTCTCGAGGTCCTGCGCCACGATCGCGCCGATGATGGCTTCCTTGTTCTCGAAGTAGTGATATATGTGGCCGGCGCTCATGCCGGCGATCTTCGAGATCCGTGCGATGCTGGCGCCATGAAAGCCGTGCTCGCGGAAGCATTGCGCCGCGGCGGCGAGGATCTGCTGGCGGCGGGCGGCGGCGCGCGAAGCTTCGGTGGTGTGGGGCGTGGAGTCCGTGATCTGCATGCTGTTCCGGTCGGACGCTCGGCCCTGCCGGCGATGAACCACCGGGGCGGGACGATGTCCTTAAAAATCTTGCGATGCAGCAAACCATAACATAGAATTAGCGTTCGATCTAGAATAACCATTCTAATGAGTGGGATGTCGGCCAGCGATCAACAGTTGCACGCCGGTGTCACCGTTTCTTGCGTTCACGAGGCTCCAATGAAGACAAGCTCCCAACCCCTTTTCAGGTCTGCGGCTGCAGTGGCGCTGAGCGCCCTGTTCCTTGCCGCTTGCAGTGGAGGCAAGGAACAGGGCGCCGCCCCGGGCGCGGGCGGGCCGCCGCCGGCGCCTGCCGTCACCGTGATGACGCTCAAGAGCGAATCGGTGCCGATGGTGGTCGAACTGCCGGGTCGCACCAGTCCCACGCTGATCGCCGAGCTGCGCCCGCAGGTCACCGGCATCGTCACCGAGCGCGCCTTCAACGAGGGCAGCGAGGTCAAGGCCGGGCAGGTGCTGTACCGCATCGACCCGGCGCCTTACCAGGCTGCCTACGACAGCGCCAAGGCGGCGCTCGCACGTGCCGAGGCCAACGCCCAGGTGGCGCGCATCAAGGCCGAGCGCCATGCCGGTCTGGTGAAGATCGAGGCGGTCAGCAAGCAGGCCAACGATGACGCCCAGGCCGCGCTCAAGCAGGCCCAGGCCGAGGTCGCGGCCGCAAAGGCGGCGCTCGACAAGGCGAAGATCGACCTCGACTACACCCGGCTGAAGTCACCGATCGCCGGCCGCATCGGGCGCTCGGCGGTCACCGCCGGCGCGCTCGTGACCGCCAACCAGGCGCAGGCGCTCGCCACCGTGCAGCAGCTCGACCCGATCTACGTCGACCTCACCCAGTCCAGCGCAGACATGCTGCGCATGCGCAGCGAGATCGCCGCCGGCCGCCTGCAGGCGAGCACGAAGGGCGAGGTGCCGGTGAAGCTGATCCTCGAGGACGGCAGCGAGTACGCCGCCGAAGGCCGCCTGGCCTTGTCGGAGGTGACGGTGGACGAAGGCACCGGCAGCGTCACCCTGCGCGCGAAGTTCTCCAACGCCGACGGCGTACTGCTGCCCGGCATGTACGTGCGCGCCCGCCTGCCGCAGGGTACGCGCAGCGACGCGATCCTGGTGCCGCACAAGGCGCTCAGCCGCGATCCGCTCGGCAATGCGCTGGTGATGGCGGTCGACGCCGAGAGCAAGGTGGTCGCGCGGCCGGTGCAGGTCGCGCAGTCGCTCGGCGAGCATTGGGTGGTCACCGGCGGCGTGAAGGCCGGCGAGCGCATCATCGTCGAGGGCCTGCAGAAGGTGCGCCCTGGCGTTGCCGTGCAGGCCGAGGACGCGGGTGCCGCGCCCGCAGCACCTGCCGCCGCGGCGCAGTGAGGTAGGCGACCATGGCCCGTTTCTTCATCGACCGACCCATCTTCGCGTGGGTCATCGCCATCGTCATCATGCTGGCGGGCGCGCTGTCCATCCAGCAGCTGCCGGTGTCCCAGTACCCCTCGATCGCGCCGCCGGCGATCGTCATCAACGCCCGCTACCCGGGCGCGTCCGCCAAGGCGGTGGAAGACTCGGTGACGCAGATCATCGAGCAGAAGCTCACCGGCCTCGACGGCCTGCTGTACATGCAGTCGACCAGCGACGCCTACGGCAACGCCTCGACCACGCTGACCTTTTCCGCCGACACCGACCCGGACATCGCCCAGGTGCAGGTGCAGAACAAGATGCAGACCTCGCTGCCGCTGCTGCCGCAGGCCGTGCAGCAGCAGGGGGTGACGGTCGCCAAGTCGGCGATGAACTTCCTGATGGTGGTCGGCTTCGTGTCGGCGGACAACTCGATGACCGGCACCGACCTGTCCGACTTCCTGGTGTCCTCGGTGCAGGACCCGCTGTCGCGCGTGGATGGCGTGGGCGAGGTGCAGGTCTTCGGCGCGCAGTACGCGATGCGCGTGTGGCTCGACCCGGCCAGGCTCACCAACTACCGCCTCACCCCGGGTGACGTGCGCACCGCGCTGCTGGCGCAGAACACGCAGGTGTCCGCCGGCCAGCTCGGCGGCACGCCGGCGCTGCCCGGTCAGGGCTTCACCGCCACCATCACCGCCCAGAGCCGACTGCAGACGGTCGAGGAGTTCGAGGCCATCCTGCTGCGCAGCAGCATGCAGGGCGGCGAGGTGCGCCTGAAGGACGTTGCCCGCATCGAGATCGGCGCCGAGAACTACGGCACCCTGGCGCGCTTCAACGGCCAGCCCGCCGCCGGTGTCGGCATCCGCCTCGCCTCCGGCGCCAACGCGCTCGACACCGCGACCGCGGTGCGCGCCCGGCTCGACGAGATGAAGCGCTACTTCCCGGAAGGCGTCGAGTACGTCGTGCCCTACGACACCACGCCCTTCGTCAAGATCTCGATCGAGTCGGTGGTGATGACGCTGATCGAGGCGGTGGTGCTGGTCTTCCTGGTGATGTACCTGTTCCTGCAGAACCTGCGCGCCACCTTGATCCCCACCATGGCGATCCCGGTGGTGCTGCTCGGCACCTTCGGCCTGATGGCGGCCTTCGGCTTCTCGATCAACACCCTGACCATGTTCGGCATGGTGCTGGCGATCGGCCTGCTCGTGGACGACGCCATCGTCGTGGTCGAGAACGTCGAGCGCGTGATGACCGAGGAGGGCCTGCCGCCCAAGGAGGCCACCAAGCGCTCGATGGACCAGATCACCAGCGCGCTGATCGGCATCGGCCTGGTGCTGTCGGCAGTGTTCGTGCCGATGGCCTTCTTCGGCGGCTCCACCGGCGTGATCTACCGCCAGTTCTCGATCACCATCGTGTCGGCCATGGCGCTGTCGGTGCTGGTGGCCATCGTGTTCACCCCGGCCCTGTGCGCGAGCATCCTGAAGCCGGTGGAAAAGGGCCACGAGCACGGCGAAGGCGGCCTGTTCGGCAAGTTCTTCCACTGGTTCAACGTCAAGTTCGAGCGCAGCACCCGCAGCTACGAGTCGGCGGTGGGCGGCATCCTCAAGCGCAGCCTGCGCTTCCTCGCCATCTACCTCGCCATCGTCGCCGTGCTCGGCCTGCTCTTCGTGCGCATGCCGACCTCCTTCCTGCCCGAGGAAGACCAGGGCGTGATGTTCAACCAGATCGCGCTGCCTGCCGGCGCCACCCAGGAGCGCACGCTCGAGGTGCTGGAGAAGGTCGAGAAGCACTTCCTCGAGAACGAGAAGGACACCGTGCGCGCGATCTTCACCGTCGCCGGCTTCAGCTTCGGCGGCAGCGGCCAGCACATGGGCATCGGCTTCGTGAACCTGAAGCACTGGGACGAGCGCACGGCCCCCGGCCAGGACGTCAAGTCGATCGCCGGGCGTGCGATGGGCGCGTTCTCGCAGATCCGCGAGGCCATGGTGTTCGCCTTCGTGCCGCCGGCGGTGATCGAGCTCGGCACCTCGGGTGGCTTCACCGTGCAGATGCAGGACCGCTCCGGCCTCGGCCACGAGGCCCTGCTGGCCGCGCGCAACCAGTTCCTCGGCATGGCGGCGCAGGACAAGCGCCTGGTCGGCGTGCGTCCGAACGGCCAGGAAGACATGCCCGAGCTGCAGCTCGACATCGACCACGCCAAGGCCGGTGCGCTCGGGCTGTCGATCGCCGACATCAACGACACCTTGTCCACCGCCTGGGGCGGCAGCTACATCAACGACTTCCTCGACCGCGGCCGCATCAAGAAGGTGTATCTGCAGGGCGATGCGCCCGCGCGCATGACGCCCGAGGACCTCGACAAGTGGTACGTGCGCAACAAGGCCGGCGACATGGTGCCGTTCTCGGCCTTCGCCACCGCGCACTGGACCTACGGCTCGCCGCGCCTGGAGCGCTTCAACGGCCAGCCGTCGATGGAGATCCTCGGCCAGTCGGCGCCGGGCCTGTCGTCGGGCGAGGCGATGCAGGCGGTGGAGGAGATCATGGCGAAGATGCCGCCGGGCATCGGCTACGACTGGTCGGGCACCTCCTACGAGGAGCGCCGTTCCGGCTCGCAGGCGCCGGCGCTGTACGCGCTGTCGCTGCTGGTGGTGTTCCTGTGCCTGGCGGCGCTGTACGAGAGCTGGTCGGTGCCGTTCGCGGTGATGCTGGTGGTGCCGCTCGGCGTGCTCGGCGCGCTGCTGGCGGCGACCAGCCGCGGCATGTCGAACGACATCTACTTCCAGGTCGGCCTGCTCGCCACCATCGGCCTGTCGTCGAAGAACGCGATCCTGATCGTGGAATTCGCCAAGGCCCAGATGGAAGAGGGCAAGGACCTCATCTCCGCCACGCTGACCGCGGTGCGCATGCGCCTGCGCCCGATCATCATGACCTCGCTCGCCTTCGGCTTCGGCGTGCTGCCGCTGGCGATCGCCACCGGCGCCGGCGCCGGCAGCCAGAACGCGATCGGCACCGGCGTGCTGGGTGGAACCATCGCTGCGACCGTGCTCGGCATCTTCTTCGTGCCGCTGTTCTACGTCGTGATCAAGCGCGTTTTTCCGGACAAGCCCCGGGAGGCGGCCGTTGCGCCGTCTTCCCAGGAGGGACGTTGACATGAACAAGTACCCGACCAAGCGGCCGCTGCGCGCGCTGACGGTGACGCTGGCTGCCACCCTGCTCGGCGCCTGCTCGATGATCCCGGTGTTCGAGCGCCCCGCGGCGCCGGTGCCGGCGAGCTTCCCGCAAGCCGCACCGACAGAGGCCTCGGCGGTGGCGCCGCTGGCCGACACCATCGCCTGGCGCGACTACTTCGCCGACGAGCGCCTGCGCGAGGTGATCGCGCTCGCGCTCGACAACAACCGCGACCTGCGCGTGGCCGCGCTCAACATCGAGCGCGCGCGCGCCCAGTACGGCATCCAGCGCGCCGACCTGTTCCCGTCGATCGCGGTCAGCGGCGGGCAGAGCGCGCAGCGCGTGCCGGCGGACCTCAGCTCGACCCAGCAGGCCGACATCAATCGCCAGTACTCCGCCAACCTCGGCTTCGCCAGCTACGAGCTCGACTTCTTCGGCCGCGTGCGCAGCCTCGAAGAGCAGGCGCTGCAGACCTACCTCGGCACCGAGGAGGCCCGCCGCAGCGCACAGATCAGCCTTGTGGCCGAGGTCGCCAACGCCTGGCTGCGCCTGGCCGCCGACCGCGAGCGCCTGGCGCTGGCGCAGCGCACGCAGCACACCCGCCAGGAATCCCTCGATCTGGTGAGGCGCAGTTTCGAGCTGGGCGCAGTGTCCGCCCTCGACGTGCATCAGGCCGATACCCTGCTGCAGAGTGCGCGCGCCGATGCGGCACGCTTCGAGACCGTGGTTGCACAGGACCAGAACGCGCTCGCGCAACTGGTCGGCGCCGGTGTCCCGGCCACCCTGCTGCCGGACGGGCTCGAGCGGGCGGTCGCCGCGGTGGCGGAACTCCCCGCCGGGGTGCCGTCCGAGGTGCTGACGCGTCGCCCCGACATCCTGCAAGCCGAACGTGCCCTGCTGGCGGCCAACGCCAGCATCGGCGCCGCACGCGCCGCCTTCTTCCCGCGCATCACGCTGACCGCCACCGCCGGCACCGCGAGCAGCACGCTCGACGGCCTGTTCGACGGCGGCTCCGGCGCCTGGAGTTTCGTGCCGCAGCTGCGCCTGCCGATCTTCGAGGCCGGCCGGCTCCAGGCCAGCCTCGATCTCGCCGAGATCCAGCGCGACATCAACGTCGCCCAGTACGAGAAGGCGATCCAGTCGGCGTTCAGGGAAGTGGCCGACGCCCTTGCCGAGCGCGCCACCATGACCGAGCGCATCGACGCCCGGCGCAAGCAGGTGGCGGCGACGCAGAACAGCCTGAAGCTGTCCGACGCCCGCTACCGCGGAGGCGTCGACAGCTACCTGAGCCTGCTCGACGCCCAGCGCAGCCTGTACGCGGCCGAGCTCGAGCTGATCGGTGTCCGCTTCAGCGAGGCGACCAACCGCGTCGAACTCTACAAGGCGCTCGGCGGCGGCTGGCAGTAGCGCGGCGTCCGCGGCGTCTCCGGGTCCGGGCAGGGCCGCGCTACACTTCGCAGCCATGGACACGACGCTCACCTCCGCCGAACCCGACCGCCGCATCCCGGTGACGATCCTCACCGGCTTTCTCGGCGCCGGCAAGACCACGCTGCTGAACCACCTGCTGCGCCAGCCGCAGATGGACGGCAGCGCGGTGCTGATCAACGAGTTCGGCGCAGTCGGCGTCGACCACCACCTGGTGGAGAAGGTCGACGAGAGCCTGGTCGTGCTCGACTCCGGCTGCATCTGCTGCAGCGTGCAGGGCGACCTGGTGCGGGCGCTCAAGGGCCTGTTCATGCGCGCGCTGCGGCGCGAGCTGAAGGGCCTGCGCCGGGTGCTGATCGAGACCACCGGCCTCGCCGACCCGGCGCCGGTCATCCACACGCTGATGGCCGAGCCCTTCCTGTCCGAGCGCTACCGCCTCGACGGCGTGGTGACCGCGGTCGATGCGACCCACGCGCTCGACCAGCTCGGCGAGAACAGGGAGGCGGTGCGCCAGGTGGCGATGGCCGACCGCCTGCTGCTGACCAAGTGCGACCTGGCCGACGCGGCGCAACGCGAGGCGGTCGGCGCCCGCATCGGCGTGCTCAACCCCGGCGCGCGCCAGGTCGAGGTGTACGGCGGCGCGATCGCCGCCGACGAGGTGTTCGGCTGCGGCCTGTACGATCCGGCGGGCAAGGTGCCCGATGTCGCCGCCTGGCTCGGCGAGGAGGCGGTGCGCGCCGCCGGGCGCCGGCCCGCGGGGGTGACGTGGTCGCGGTCGCGCGCGGGCGGCACGCCGGTGCATGCGCCGGGCGTGGGCGTGGCTGCCGCAGATCAGAACGCCGCGGGCGTGGCGCCTGCGGGAGCAGGCTCGGCCGCGAACGCCGAAGCCCTCGCGGACACGGCGCACGAGGGCAGTCCGCCGCGCCACGATGCCGGCGTCGCCAGCTTCGTGCTGCGCTTCGACGAGCCGCTGTCGTGGTACGAGTTCTCGGATGGCCTGGCGCTGCTGCTGCAGGTCTATGGGGCGCGCATCCTGCGCATCAAGGGCCTGCTGAACGTGGCCGGCGACCCGCTGCCGCGGGTGCTGCAATGCGTGCAGCACAGCGTCTACCCGCCCTCCAGCCTGCCCGCCTGGCCGGACGTGCCGCCCTACGACGACCGGCGCAGCCGGCTGGTGTTCATCGTGCGCGATCTGGCCCAGGACGAGGTGATCTCCATCCTCGCCAGCTTCACCGGGCAGATGCCGCAGCCGGCGAGCTGAGGCGCAGCCGCGGCGCCCACGAGCCGGCGCGCCGCGGCTGCGGGCCGCCGCTCATGCTGCTTCGGGGTTCACGGTTCGACGCGGAATTCCTGCACCGCCTCGATCTCGGGCAGGGTGATGCGCAGCCGCCAGCGCCCGGGCGCCAGCGGCGCGCTGGTCGCGACCAGACTGCCGGGGCGGACCAGGCGATGCTCGAGCGCCTGCGCGGCGGCGCCGTCGTCGGCGCGCTCCAAGCCGAGGCGAACCGCCAGCTCGGCCGGCGCAGGCTGGCCGGTGGGGCCGACGAAGTCGATCGCGACGCTGGCCTGGCGCTCGCCATCCAGCGTCAGGCGGCCGCGCACCTCCCAGATGTTGGCGGTGCCGTGGAAGACGACGCCGCCACGCTCGGCGCCGGGCGCGGCGGCGATCGGGCCGACGGCGTTCAGGCGCGCCTCGTCGTGGACCAGGAAGATCATGCCGACGAAGGCCGCGATCAGCAGCAGGAAGCCGCCGCCGATGATGGCGACCAGCAGGCGCGCACCGCGTGCGCCGGCCGCCGGCCGGTCCGGGGACGGGGTGCCGTTCATGACGCGCGCGCCTGCCGCACGCGGCTCGTCCGCCTCATTCGCAACTCGCACGGCATTCGCCGGCGCTGCAGTCCGCGGCTTCCACCGTGCAGCTGGCCTTGGTGCGCATCACCATGCGCTGGTCGTTGCCGTAATCGCAGATCAGCCGGGTCAGGCCGTTCTTGCGCTCCACGCTCATCTTCACCGCCTTCCCGGCGCGCAGTACAGAGGGCTCGCGGTTGCAGTCCAGGTAGCCGCTGAAGGCGCCGTCGCTCGATTCCCACAGGGCGGTGTTCTTGACCTCCTTGTAGTTTTCGAAGCTCGAGCAGGTGAGCACGTCGCGGCCGTAGAGGCGCGCGTTGTCGCTGCAGTAGCCGACGAAGGTGTAATGCAGTTCGGCGTCGCTGGGGCAGGCGGCGACCTGGACAGCCTTGTCCAGCGCCGGGCAGGACACGGTTTCGGCCCGTGCCGGGGTGGCGAGCATGCAGGCGGGCAGGGCGAGGGACAGGAGGGCGAGTCGGGCGCGGGCGCTGAAAGGCATCGTCATGGTCGTCTGGCTGTGTGTCGGTTCGGGAACGGTTCGTGCCCGGACCCGGCCGCGGGCCGGGTGCAGCGGGCGTTCGCGGGCATCGGCGTCGCAGCGGAACCGGCGGGGCGCGGGCGCCTCACCAGAACTTCCACCACCACTTGCGCTTCCGCATCGCGTCCTCGACGTGATCGGACCACTTGCTGGCGCCGCCGGCCTCGAGGAAGTATGCACCGAAACGCTTGTCCGCCTCGTTGATGTGGCGCGTCAGCCAGACCTTCAGGAAGTGCAGGAGCTCGAAGGTGATCGTGGCCTGCCCTGAGTCGAGCTTGTCCTGCAGGGCCTGGACCTGGCCGATCAGGTCCTCGTGGTTCTGCTTGTGCGCGCCGAAGTCGGGATAGTTCGACACACGCATCAGGCTTTCCTCGACCGCGAAATGCGTGCGGGTGTAGTCGGCCAGCTTGTCGAGGATCTGGCGCGAGGTGGCGGAGCCGTGATGCTCCTGGATCGCGGTGTGGAGCTGGTTGAGCAGGTCGACGAGCTCCTTGTGCTGCTCGTCGATTTCCTGCAGGCCGACGCTGAATTCGTCGGACCAGTGGAAGAGGTCGGTGGTCATGATCTGTGCCGGAGTGCGATTGACAGGCTCCGAAGGCTAAACGCTTCTGCATGGCAAAACTTGATCACGATCAATAGGCCAGGCCTCCTCCCCGGCGTTTCGCCTCGCTTCCGTGACCGATTTCTCGCATCGCGAGGATGCCTTGTGCATCCAGCCCGCTCACGGTAGGCGGTCCCCCGGCGTGCGCTCGTGCCGCTGCCGGCGCTGCCGGCGCGCCGGGATTCGGATGGCACCGGCGATGACGGGCGCGGTGCGCGTTACCATGTCGGACTCGGATACCGCATGAACGACACGCCTTGAGCGCCCCTGCCGATTTGAGCCCGCATCAGAACAGTCATCCGCCCGCCCTCCAGTCCCGCTGGCTAGCCGAACTGGTGCGTCGCCACGAGGAGCGCCATGCAGCGCTCGACGACGAGCGCGTGCATGCCGCCGCGCGCGCGGCAGCGCCCGACTTCGAGGGCCGGCTGCTGCACCGTGCCGACGCGCTCGGCGGGGGCATGGGCTGGCGCGACGCGATCCTGCGCTGGCAGGCGCGCGCGCGCGTGCTGCTGGTCGCCGCGGCGCTGCTCGCGCTGGTGCTGGGATTCGGTGCGGCGGCCGGCGTGCTCGGCGACGGCACGCGGCCGGTGAACGTGGTGTGGACGCTGGGCGGACTGCTCGGCGTGCATCTGCTGAGCCTGCTGCTGTGGCTGCTGAGCCTGGCGCTGCAGGGCGGGGCGCGCGCCGGCTTCCAGCATGGCGGCGTGCTCGGCCGCGCGTGGCTGGCGCTGACCGGGTTCCTCGACCGCAGCAAGGCGGCGGCCGACCTGCCGCTGGCGCTCGGCGGCCTGCTCGGGCGCGGGCGGCTCGCGGCCTGGGGCGTGGGGGCGGCCAACCATGCGCTGTGGTGCGCGGCGCTGCTCGGCGCCACGCTCGGCGTGCTCGCGCTGCTCGCCACCCGGCGCTACGGCTTCGTGTGGGAGACCACGATCCTGCCCGCGGACAGCTTCGTCGGCCTGAGCGCGGCGCTCGGCGCCTTGCCCGCCACGCTCGGCTTTCCGGTGCCGGACGCGGCCACGGTGGTGGCGAGCGGCGACGCGCCGATGGTGGACGAGGCCGGTCGCCGCGCCTGGGCCGGATGGCTGGTGGGCGCGCTGGTGGTCTACGGCGTGCTGCCGCGCCTCGTGCTCGCGCTGCTGTGCGCGCTGATGTGGCGGCGCGGCACGCGCCGCCTGGCGCTCGACCTGTCGCGTCCGGGCTACGCCCGCCTGCGCCCGCTGCTGATGCCCGACAGCGAGCGCATCGGCGTGCGCGATCCCGCGCCGGCGGCGATGCCGCGGCCGCTGCGCCATGCCGCGGTCGCCCGTGGCGACGGCAGCGCGGTCGCGGTGGCGCTCGAACTCGGCGACGACCTGTCGTGGCCGGACGTCCTCGCCGCGCCGGCGAAGCGCGCGTCCGGCGCAACGGGCCAGGCGTCCGCTTCCGGCGCGGATTCCGGATGGAGCGACGGCGGCCGCCTCGACGGCCGCGAACAGCGTCGCGCCGCGCGTGAACGCTTCGCCGCCCATCCGCCGGCGCGCCTGCTGGTGGCGGTCGACGCCCGTCAGACCCCCGACCGCGGCAGCCTGGGGCTGATCGCCGAGCTGGCCGATCACGCGCAGTCGGTCCGCGTCTGGCTGGCCGGCGTGGAGGCGTCCGCCGTGGCTGATCCGCACGCTGGCGCGGGCAGCGGCGGGCAGCGGGGCACGGATGCTGCCGCGGGCCCGGCACCGGCTGGACGCCTGCGCCAGTGGCGCGAGGGCCTGGCCGGCATCGGCCTCGGTGGAACGGGCGCGGCAGGCCAGGGCGGGGCGGACGCCGGCGTGGCCGTGTTCACCGATGCCGCCGCCGCACGCGCCTGGCTGGAACACGGAGACGAAGCGCGATGAGCGACATCCTGCGCGTGGCCGTGGTCGGCCACACCAACACCGGCAAGACCTCGCTGCTGCGCACGCTGGCGCGCGACGTCGGCTTCGGCGAGGTGTCGGATTCGGCCGGCACCACCCGCCACGTCGAGGGCCTGCGCCTGATGGCCGACGGCGTGCCGGCGGTGGAGCTGTTCGACACCCCGGGCATGGAGGACGCGATCGCGCTGCTCGAGTTCATCGACGGACTGGTCGCGCCCGGCGAGCGCATCGACGGCCCCGAGCGGGTGGCGCGCTTCCTCGCCCGCGACGAGGCCGCCGGCCGCTTCGAGCAGGAGGCCAAGGTGCTGCGCCAGATGCTGGCGAGCGACGCCGCGCTGTACGTGGTCGATGCGCGCGACCCGGTGCTGCCCAAGCACCGCGACGAGCTCGAACTGCTCGCCGCCTGCGCGCGGCCGCTTCTGCCGGTGCTCAACTTCGTCGCCGCGCCGGTGGCGCGCGTGGACGACTGGCGCGCCGCGCTCGCCCGCCTCGGCCTGCATGCCGTGGTGAGCTTCGACACGGTGGCGCCGCCGCTGGACGGCGAGCGCGAGCTGTTCGACACCCTGGCCACGCTGATCCACGCCCACCGCGCCCGCCTGCAGGCGCTGATCGACGCCCGCGCGCGCGAGGCGGACGCCCGCCGCGAGGCGGCGCGCCGCCTGGTCGCCGGGCTGCTGGTGGAGCTCGCCGCCCGCCGCGACCGCGTCGAGGAGGCATCGGAAGGCGAGGCGGAGCGGGTGCTGCAGGCCGCCGTCGCCCGCCTGCGCGAGGACGTGCGCCGGCGCGAGCAGGCCTGCGTCGATGCGCTGCTGCGCCTGTACCGCTTCCGTCCCGACGATGCGCGCATGAATGCGCTGCCGCTGACCGACGGGCGCTGGGACGACGACCTCTTCAACCCCGAGACCCTGCGCCAGATGGGCGTGCGCCTGGGCACCGGCGCGGCCGCGGGCGCCGCGGCCGGGGTCGGCATCGACCTGATGACCGGCGGCCTCACGCTGGGCGCCGCGGCCGCGCTCGGCGCCCTCGCCGGCGGCCTGTGGCAGACCTTCGGTCACTATGGCGAACGCATCGCCGCCCGGCTGCGCGGCCATCGCGAGCTGACCGTGGACGACGCCATCCTGCGCATCGTCGCGCTGCGCCAGCGCGAACTGCTGGCGGCGCTGGAAGGCCGCGGCCATGCGGCGCTGACGCCGATCGAGGTCGGCAGGGGTAGTGCGGGAAACGCGGGCGACTCGGGCACCCGCCTGCCGGTGGCGGACGCGACCGATCCAGCGACCCGGCAGTGGCGCAGCGGAACCTTGCCCGCCGCGCTGGTTCGTGCGCGCGCCCATCCCGAGTGGGCGCAGGACGGCAACGACGAGGACAAGGACGGGGCCATCGCCGAACTGGCCGAGACGCTCGCCTGATCCAGGGACGGCTGCCGGCGCGCCGGCCCGCGATCCGTCCCGGCCCGCTGCTGCCTGGCGCGCGGGGGCGTCAGCTTCGCGCGCCGGCCGTCGTCAGTACCGCACCCCCGGTGGCGGGGTGAAGGCGTCGATCGCGTTGAGGTAGGCCGCGCGGGCGAAGGCGCCCGGGTCGGCGAGATTGCGCTGGCTCATCGAGCCCTTCAGCTGCGCGACCGATGCGTACTCGCGCTCGCCCATCCAGCGCGTCATCCCGTCCAGCACCTCGGTGACGGCCCGCGGGCCGTTCTTCAGCAGCGCGCTCGCCATGTGCACCACGTCGGCGCCGGCGAGCAGCATCTTCAGCGCGTCCTCCGCCCGATGCACGCCGCCGGTCGCGGCCAGGCTCAGGCCGGTGTGGCCGTGCAGCAGGGCGATCCAGCGCATGGTCAGCAGGCCGTCGGCGGACGAGGACAGCTGCACGCGATCGACCACCGACAGGGTGTCGAGGTCGATGTCGGGCTGGAAGAAGCGGTTGAACAGCGACACCCCGGCGCCGCCGTCGCGTTCGATGCGGGTGATGAAGTTGGGCAGCGCGGAGAAGAAGGGCGACAGCTTCATCGTCACCGGGATGCTCACCACCGTCTTCAGCTCGCACAGCAGCGCGAGGTAGCGCTCCTCCAGCTCGTCGCCGCAGAAGCTCGGGTCGCCGGCCATGTACCAGGCGTTGAGCTCGAGCGCGTCGGCCCCGGCTGCCTGCATCTCGCGGCCGAGCTCCACCCAGCCCGACAGCGATGAGCCGTTGAGGCTGGCGATGACCGGGATGGACAGCCGCGCCTTCAGGCGCGCGATCTGCTCCAGGTAGGTGTCGAGCCTGCTCAGGTAGCTGGCGTCGGCGGGCAGGTGGCCGGCGGCCTCGCCGAAGGTGTCGGGATGGATCAGGAAGCGGTCCAGCATGCGCTCGTCGTTGACGACGTCCTCCTCGAACAGCGAGTGCATGACGATCGCCGCCGCGCCGGCATCCTCCAGGTGCAGCACCGGATCGAGGCTGCGGCTCAGCGGCGTGGACGAGGGCACGATCGGGTTCTTCAGCGCCAGGCCGAGATAGGTGGTGCGCAGGTCGGGGGCGTTCAGGTCAGCCATTCTGGGTGTCTCCGGTGCGGGCGGCGGGGGCGGCGTCCTGTCCGGCGCCGTCGGTGGCTGCGTCCCTGGGTGCAGCCGCGTCCACCCCGGGCAGCGCCGCCAGTTCCACGTACTCGTGGTGGCGGTGGCGGGCGTGGCGTTCGGCCTCGTCGAGGAAGCGCTCGGAGGCCTCCGGGTTCTGGCGCTCGAGCACGGTGAAGCGCGCCTCGTTGCGGGCGAAATCGCGGTAGGGCACGCTTGGCGCAGCGCTATCCACCGACAGCGGGTTGCGGCCCTGCGCGCGCAGGCGTGGGTCGTAGCGCAGCAGCGGCCAGTGGCCGGACTTCACCGCCAGGTCCTGCTGGTGCAGGTTGAAGGACATGTCGACGCCGTGGGCGATGCAGGGGCTGTAGGCGATGATGATCGACACCCCGGGGTAGCGCTCGGCGTCGAGGAAGGCCTTCAGCGTATGCACGTCCTTGGCGCCGTAGGCGACCTTGGCGACGAAGACGTTCTCGTAGTCCATCGCGATCTTGGCGAGGTCCTTCTTGTACGCGGGCTTGCCGCCGGCGGCGAACTTGGCCACCGCGCCCAGCGGCGTGGCCTTGGAGTTCTGCCCGCCGGTGTTGGAGTAGACCTCGGTGTCGAGCACCAGAATGTTCACGTCCTCGCCCGAGGCCAGCACGTGGTCGAGGCCGCCGAAGCCGATGTCGTACGCCCAGCCGTCGCCGCCGATGATCCACACGCTGCGCCGGATCAGGTATTCCGAGAGCGCGGCGAGCTGGCGCGCGGCCGGGGTGTCGATGGTCGCGAGCTTCTGCTTGAGCAGCGCCACGCGTTCGCGTTGCTCGTGGATGCCGGCTTCGGAGTGCTGGTCGGCGTCGAGCAGCGCCGCGACCAGGTCTTCACCGAGCTGCGCGCCGTGCGTGGCTACCAGCGCCTGCAACTGGGTGCGCGCGGCGGCGCCGAGCTGGTCGGTGGCCAGGCGCATGCCGAGGCCGAACTCGGCGTTGTCCTCGAACAGCGAGTTGTTCCACGCCGGGCCGCGGCCGTCGGCGTCGGTGGTGTAGGGCGTGGTCGGCAGGTTGCCGCCGTAGATCGACGAGCAGCCGGTGGCGTTGGCCACCATCATGCGGTCGCCGAAGAGCTGGGTGGCGAGACGGATGTAGGGCGTCTCGCCGCAGCCCACGCAGGCGCCGGAGAACTCGAACAGCGGCTGCAGCAGCATCGAGCCGGGGATGGTGCTGCGCTTGGCGTCGCGGCGGGCGAGGTCGGGCAGGCGCAGGAAATAGTCCCAGTTCTCGGCCTCCTGCGCGCGCAGCGGCGGCTGCGGCGCCATGTTGAGCGCCTTGTGCGAGACGTTGGACTTGTCGCGGATCGGGCACACGTCCACGCACAGCGTGCACCCGGTGCAATCCTCGGGCGCCACCTGGTAGCTCATGTGGGTGCCCGCCGGGTAGTCCTTGCTGCGCGCCGGGACGTGCTTGAACGCGGCGGGCGCATCGGCGACGCGCTCGGCCGGGAAGACCTTGGCACGGATCGCCGAGTGCGGACACACGAACACGCACTTGCCGCACTGGGTGCACAGCTTCTCGTCCCACACCGGGATCTCGAGCGCGAGGTTGCGCTTCTCGTGGCGGGCGGTGCCGGTGGGCCAGGTGCCGTCTACCGGCAGCAGCGACACCGGCAGCGCGTCGCCCTTGCCCTGGATCAGCGGGATGGTGACGCGGCGGGTGAAGGTGTCGAGCCCATCGACGACGATGGGCGCCTTGCCGGTGGCGTCGGCGGCTTGGAGGCTTGCCGGCACTTCGACGCGCTGCAGCGCAGCCACGGTGGCGTCGATCGCGCGGTAGTTCTGCTCGGCGATGCGCCGGCCCTTGCGGCCGTAGGTCTTCTCCACCGCGCGCTTGATCGCGGCGATCGCCTGGTCCTGCGGCAGGATGCCGGAGATGGCGAAGAAGCAGGTCTGCATCACGGTGTTGATGCGCCGCCCCATGCCGGCCTCGAGCGCGACCTGGTAGGCGTCGATGACGTAGAACGTGATCTTCTTCTCCACCATGGTGCGCTGCATGGCCGCCGGCAGCGTCGCCCACACCTTGTCCGCCGGCACGCTGGCGTTGAGCAGGAACACCGCGCCCGGGGCGGCGTGGGCGAGCACGTCGTGCTGCTCGATGAAGAGCGGCTGGTGACAGGCCACGAACCTGGCGTCGCCCTCGCCGGTGAGGTAGGCCGAGCGGATCGGCTGCGGGCCGAAGCGCAGGTGCGACACCGTCATCGCGCCGGACTTCTTCGAGTCGTAGACGAAGTAGCCCTGGGCGAAGAGTTCGGTCTCGTCGCCGATGATCTTGATCGAGTTCTTGTTGGCCGACACCGTGCCGTCCGAGCCCAGGCCGTAGAACACCGCGGCGAAGGCGCTGGCGGCGGCGTCGGTGCGGAAGGCCGCGTCCCAGGGCAGGGACAGGCCGGTGACGTCGTCCTCGATGCCGATCGTGAACCGGCGGCGCGGCGCGGCCTCCCGCAGCTCTGCGAGGATCGCGCACACCATGGCCGGGTTGAATTCCTTCGAGCCCAGACCGTAGCGTCCGCCGATCACCTTCGGCATCGCGGCAAAGCGCGGCGTCGCGCCGGCCTGGTCCTCGGCCAGCGCCACCATCACGTCCTTGAACAGCGGCTCGCCGTCGGCGCCGGGCTCCTTGCAGCGGTCGAGCACGGCGAGCGCGCGCACGCTCTGCGGCAGCGCCGCGAGCAGCGCTGCCGGAGCGAAGGGACGGAACAGGCGCAGCTTGAGCACGCCGACCTTGTCGCCACGGGCGTTGAGGTGGGCGACCGTCTCTTCCACCGTGTCCGCGCCGGAGCCCATGATCACGATCACGCGCTCCGCGTCCGGCGCGCCGACGTAATCGAACAGGCGGTACTGCCGGCCGGTGAGCGCGGCGAATTCGTCCATGGCCTGCTGCACCACGCCAGGGAAGGCGTCGAACCAGGGGTTCTGCGCCTCGCGCGCCTGGAAGAACACGTCCGGGTTCTGCGAGGTGCCGCGGATCACCGGATGCTCGGGCGACAGCGCGCGTGCGCGCTGGGCGGCGATGCGCGCGTCGGGTAGCAGCGCGTGCAGGACCTCGTCGGGGATGAAGTCGATCTTCGACACCTCGTGCGAGGTGCGGAAGCCGTCGAAGAAGTGCAGCACCGGCACCCGCCCGGCCAGCGTCGCGGCGGTGGCGATGGCGGCGAAGTCGTGCGCCTCCTGCACCGAGTTCGAGGCCAGCAGGGCAAAGCCGGTGGCGCGGGTGGACATCACGTCGGAGTGGTCGCCGAAGATCGACAGCGCATGGGTGGCGAGCGCGCGCGCCGCGACATGGAAGACCGTGGGCGTGAGTTCGCCGGCGATCTTGTACATGTTCGGGATCATCAGCAGCAGGCCCTGCGAGGCGGTGAAGGTGGTCGCCAGCGCGCCGGCCTGCAGCGCGCCATGGACCGCGCCGGCGGCGCCGCCTTCGGACTGCATCTCCACCACCCGCGGCACGCTGCCCCAGATGTTGGTCTTGCCGTGGGCCGCCCATTCGTCGGCCAGCTCGCCCATGTTGGACGAGGGTGTGATCGGGTAGATCGCGATCACTTCGGACGCGCGGAAGGCAACGGAGGCGGCGGCTTCGTTGCCGTCGATGGTGATCTTCTGGTGATTCATGGCCTGACCTCTCTGCGGGCGGCGACGGTACCCGCGCGACTGCGGGGCGTGAGAATCACCTTACGAAGATCTTGCGGCGCAGCATTTGACATTCGTCATGGAATCCAGCCATGAGGAAAATCGATGCCGGGCGGCGGTCGCTCACGGCGTTCCTTGGGCACCAGGCCTACTGCTGGGATTGCTGCATCTGGTCGTACTGCGAGGGCGTCACGCCCGCGCCCGCCAGGAACTCCCGCAAGGCCTTCACCGCCTGCCTGCCGAACTCGTTGCTGTGGTGCGGATGGTGCAGGTAGAACTCGTGGCGGTTGATGACGATCCGGAAGCGGGCACCGTGGCCGGATTCGACCAGGGCGCCGAGGTGATGGAGCAGCGACTCCACCTCGCGCCACTGCAGGTTGCCGGCCGGCGGGTCGCGGAAGATCGCTTCCAGGGTGTGGCGATGCTTGTTGCTCATGGCGGACCTCTCGAGGCAATGGCGACTGCTTCATCGTAGTCCGTCACGGCGCGGCCTGTCATGCGGCGGGTCCGCGCCTTGGTGGCACCGCCGCGCCCGCATCCTCCGGCATGCGCCCGCTCGCGCGCAGCCGCCGCAGCACGCTAGCGCGATAGAGTGCGGACACCGGGCAGGCCGATCAGCCAGGCGAGCGCCCGCAGCCGCGGCACGCGCGACATCAGCAGGATGTAGGCGTCGAGTTCACGCCGCACCCGTCCCTCCTCGTCGGCGACGTGCAACTCGCGCAGGGCATGCTGCGGGTCGATGCCGCAGGCGCGCAACTCGTCGTCGCGGCCGGTGATGTCGATCCAGCACACCGTGTGCGCCTGCGCGCCGGCGAGTTCCTCGTAGCGCTCGCGGTCGCGCACGCAGCGCGGGCAGGCGCCGTCGTAATAGACGGTGAGCTTGCGTTGCGGTGTGCTCATGGTGAAGTGTCCGGGTGTCCGCGCGTCGCCCCCCGCGCCGGTCCTTGTCGATCGATACCCCCTGCCTGCATCTTAGTCGGCCGGGGGCCGGGCATCACGGTCGGGGTGGTGCGAGCTGCGCGGCGCTGCGTTCCGAGGCCACCATGATCAGCTTCATCGTCGCCCGCGTGGCGCCGACGAAGAGCTTGCGCATGGTGAGCTCGTCCATGGCCTCGAAGTCGATCTCGGTGAAGATGATGCAGGGCGCGGACTGGCCCTTGAAGCGGTAGACGGAATCGATCAGCAGTTCGCCCTGCGAGTGCTCGGGCTCGCCGAGCAGGTCGTAGCGCCCGGTGAAGGCGCGCAGGCGATGGGGGCCGAGGTGCTCGAGGGCGGTGAAGCGCGAGTGCTCGCGGCCGCGGAAGGTGAGCAGCACGATCATCTCGCGCCTGAAGCCGAGGCCGAGCGCACGGGTGATCGCGCGCTTCGTGGCCTCGAGCAGACCGGCGTCGTCGTGCCAGGCGAAGAGCTCGGGCTCGCTGTCGGCGACCGGGCTGCCGGCGCGGATCGGCGCGGGCAGCGGCAGGCGGGCGTTGAGCAGGGCGAGCACGTCGGCCGGGGTGCGGTAGTTGGTGTCGGCGGTCAGGCCCACCCAGCCCGGCAGCGCCACCGGCGGGCGGTCGTAGAGGTTCTGCAGCGGATCTTCCAGCCACCACGCCCGCCCGCCGGGCTCGAGCAGCGCGAGCAGGGCGTCGCGCCAGGGCTCCATGAAGTCCTGGCCCTCGTCGATGATCAGTTCGTCGAACTGCCAGTCGGCGGTGGTGTGGGTGGTGACCAGCGCGGCGAAGTCCGCCTCCATGCGGCGGAAGGCACCGGGCGCACCGAAGTGCGGCTTGCGCCCGGCATCGCGCAGGCGGCGGTCGCACAGCTGGTGGAAGGTGGCGACCTCGCCGCCGGCCGGCGCGATGCGGGCGAAGTGGTCGGCGAGCGGGCGGTTGTAGCACACGTAGAGCGGCCGCCGGCCGGCGGCGAGCGCATCGGTGTAGGCGGCGAGCGCGAGCTGGGTCTTGCCGCTGCCGGCGGTGGCGGTCACGCGCAGGCGGTGCGGAGCCATGTCGATGCGGCGCGCCCATTCGGTGAGGCCGCCCGACAGCCGGGTGGTGAGGTCGTCGGCCTGGCCGATGTGGGCCTGCACGTCGGGCACCAGTTCCAGGATGTCGGCGAAGAAGCGGTGCAGCGCCTGCAGGCGGGCGGGCTCGGTGGGCGCATCGCCCGCCTGCGCGGCGGTCAGTTCCTGCACGATGGCGGCGAAGGCGTCGCGCCGGCTGGCGTCGACGATGCGTGCCGGATCGAGCCCGGCGCTGCCGGGCTGGCGCACGTGGTAGTCGGGGCAGTACAGCAGGATGTCGAGCTGCGGCTCGGCGCCGTCGAGCAGCGGGCGCAGGCGGGTGCGCAGCTCGTCGGCGCTGCGCGCGAGTTCGACGCTGATGTGCTGCGCGCGCCTGCGCCCCGGTCGCATCAGGCCCTCGGCGGTCTCGTCGAGGAAGCCCGCGTGCTGCTCGATCAGCAGCACGCGGCCGCCGGGGCCCACGACCGCGAACGCGATCTCGCCGAAGATCAGCTGTGCGCCTTCGGCGCGCGTCCAGTGCAGGCCGTGGTAGATCGTCCACGCCCGCGACAGGGCGGCGGCGAGCAGGGCGAGGGTGGCGCGCTCGCGTCCGCGGGCGCCGGCGGCGGGGAGCTGTTGCCAGCCTTCGGGGTGGGTTCGGGCCATGCGGATGTCGTCGGGGCGGCTGCGGACGCGGTTCGTTTGGGGAGCGGGCGGGGCGTGCGCAGTTTAGCAAGGCAGCGGCGCCGACCCTGTCGCGAGTGTGCATATTCTCGCACTCGTGGCCGCGCGTCGCTGGACGCCATGCCCCGCGCATGTAAAGCTTTTGGCCAATCCATTCAGAATCCTGCAGGACCTCCTCGTGCCCGCCCACCGCCTTCTGCCGCGTGCCGCCGCTGTGACGATCGCCATGTTCGCCGGCGGTGCCGCCCAGGCCGCCGAGCTGTTCTTCGAAGACATCCCGATCGTGCTCACAGCCTCGCGCATCGCGCAGTCGCCGCTGGACGCGCCGGTGGCGGTCAGCGTGATCGACCGCGAGATGATCCGCGCCTCCGGTTTCACCGAGATCCACGATCTGCTGCGCCTGGTGCCCGGCTTCCTGGTCGCGGACTGGCCGGAGGGCTCGCCGGTGGTGGCGCGCCATGGCCTCGGCGATGCCTACGATCGCCGCATCAAGGTGATGGTCGACGGGCGAACCGTCAATCGTCCGTTATCGGGTGACACCGCTTGGCTCGATCTGCCCGTGCGGGTCGATGACATCGAGCGCGTCGAGGTGGTGCGCGGGCCGAACGGTGCCGCCTACGGCGTCAACGCCTTCGATGGCGTGATCAACATCATCACTCGCTCGCCGGCGACCGAAGACGGTGTGGCGATCGTCACGCGTGCGGGTCGCAAGGGCTTCCAGGATCACGGCTTCCGGGTGAACGGCCACGCCGATGGCGTGCTCGACTGGCGGCTATCGGGTTCGCACCGGCGAGCGCAGAACTACCGTGCGCGCTATGACGACAAGACCGGCGTTCCGACGGCCGGGGAGGAGGTCCGCAACTCCTTGTTCAACTTCAGCGCCTTGGCGCAGCTGGGAACCTACGACGAGCTTGGCCTGCACGTGGCGCTCAATGACGGTGTTGCCGAGCGTGGCAACATCGAAGACTGGCAGGAGCAGCCGCGCGACGAGGATACGCGCTCGCGTTTCCTGCACTTGTCCTGGCGACGCACGCTCGCGCCCGATTCCGAGATGAGCGTCAATTTCAGTCATCAGGACGAGCGCTACCGGGCGAGCTGGCGGACGGACGGCGAACTTGTTGTCCCCATCGACAAGAGTACCGACGGTCGCCGCGATGAACTCGAGCTGCAATACACGTCGCGTCCCGGCGAGGACTGGCGTCTCCTGCTGGGCGCTGGCGTTCGGCGCGAGGTGGTCGAGTCCCTGCGCTATTTCAACACCGACACCGCACTTTCTGGCACCAGCAGCCAGCTGTTTGGCACCCTGACCTGGAATCCGCTCGCGGCGCTGAAGGTGGATGTCGGTGGTACCTTCGAGGACCATCACTACAGTGGTTCCACCTTTTCGCCACGGCTGGCGATGAATTACGCATTGACGCCGGAGTCGGCCGTGCGCGCCTCCGCTGGCGTGTCTTACCGGGCACCGTCCTTTTTCGAGTCGAGTGCCTACGAAACGATCCGCATTGACGACAAGGTGCGCTGGGTCGGCGTCCGGCAGACCACGCCGGTCAAACCCGAGCGCGTTCGCCACTTCGAGCTCGGCTACGTGGCGCAGGACCGGGAACTCGGTCTCGCCCTCGACGTGCGGGTTTTCCATGAGCGTTACCTGCGCTACCTCGACAGTCGAAGCTGCATCATCGGAGAGCCGGGCTGTCCTCCGCCCGAAGATTACGATCCGTTCCCTCATGAGCCGGACCGGCCGCCCAAGCAGTTCCCTGAATCCGTGTTGTCTTCAGCGCGTACCCGCTCCGCGAGCCCCAGCGCATGATTTTTCTGCTGCCTGACTCCCAATCTCAGCTCACCGCAGCCC
>JARRBR010000134.1 GCA_029982755.1 Rhodocyclaceae bacterium | reverse complement strand
CGCTCGCCCCCGGGCTGCGCGTGCTCGATCTCGCCAGCGGCCCCGGGCTGCTCGCCGGCCAGGCGGCGCTGCGCGTGGCCCCGGGCGGCACCGTGCTCGCCACCGACATCGCCGAGGGCATGCTCGCCGAGGGCGCGCGCCGCTGCGGCGAACACGCCGACAGCCCGTGCTTCGCCGCGGCCGACGCCGAGCACCTGTGCCTCGCCGACGCCTGCATGGACCGCGTGCTCGCCGGCCTCGCGCTGTTCATCTTCCCGCACCCCGAGCGTGCCCTCGCCGAGATGCGCCGCGTGCTCGTGCCCGGCGGCCGGGTGGCGCTGTCGGTGTGGGGCGCGCGCGCGACCGTGCCGCTGATCCACCGCGCCCAGGACGCCATCGCCCGCCTGCTGCCGCCGCCCAAGGTGGCGCGCCCCTCGGTGTTCCGCTACGGCGAGCCGGATGCGCTCGCCACCGCGCTCGCCGCCGCCGGCTTCGTCGACATCGACATCCGGCCGTGCGCCTTCGCCTGCCACTTCGCCGACGCAAACGCCTACTGGCAGGCCTTCCTCGATCTCGCCGGCGGCGCCGCGGAAGCGCTCGGCCGCCTGCCCGAGGCCACCCAGGCCGCACTGCGCACCGCCGTCGTCGACGACCTCGCCGACCATCGCTGCGAGGACGGCCGCGGCGGCTACCTCGTCCCGGCGCAAACCATGGTCGCGAGCGCGCGCCGCCCGGCCTGAAATGCGCCGCGCACCGCCCGCCGGTGCACGGCCGCATTCCTCATTCCCGCTTCTGCTCGCTGCTTACCGCTCCCCGCCTTCCCGCTCCCGGATCCCGACTTGTCCGCCCCCACCCCCCGAACGCCCGCCGCAGCGCCCCCCTCTTCCCCCGCCGAAGCCGCCGCCCGAAGCGCGCGCCAAGGCATGTATGCCGCGCTCGCCGCCTTCATCACCTGGGGGCTGGCGCCGCTGTACTTCCGCGCCATCGGCAGCGTGCCGCCGTTCGAGATCGTCGCCCACCGCGTGCTGTGGTCGGCACTGCTGCTTGCGCTGATGCTGGCCCTGCTGCCCTTCACCGGGGGCTTCGGGCGCGTGCGCGAGGCCCTGCGCCAGCCGCGCCTGCTCGCCCTGCTGGCGCTGACCTCGCTGCTCACCGGCAGCAACTGGCTGGTGTTCATCTGGGCGATCGACGCCGGACGCCTGCTCGAGGCCAGCCTGGGCTACTTCATCAACCCGCTGGTCAGCGTGGCGCTGGGCGCACTGTTCCTCGGCGAGCGCCTGCGTCCGCTGCAGGCGGCCGCGGTGGCGATCGCCTGCGCCGGCGTAGGCTGGCGGATCTGGCAGCTCGGCAGCCTGCCGTGGATTCCACTCTTCCTCGCCGGCACCTTCGGCCTGTACGGCCTGCTGCGCAAGCGCGCCCCGGTGGACGCGGTGGGCGGGCTCTTCATCGAGACCCTCGTGGTGGCCCCGCTCGCGCTCGGCTGGCTGCTGTGGCTGCATGCGCAGGGCAGCCTCGCCTTCGGCAGCGGCAACGCCGCCGAATGGCTGCTGCCGCTCACCGGCGTGATCACCGCGGTGCCGCTGATGCTGTTCGCGGTCGGCGCGCGCCGCCTGCCGCTGGCCACCGTCGGCTTCCTGCAGTACATCGCCCCCAGCCTGAACTTCCTGGTCGCGGTGCTGCTGTTCCGCGAACCCTTCGACACCACCCAGCTCGTCGGCTTCGCACTGATCTGGCTCGCGCTCGCCGTGTATTCCGCCGACCTGCTGCGCGCCGGGCGCAAGGCGGGCAAAGCCCGGTAGGCCGCGGGACCGGATCGGCGGCGCGCGGAGACCGATGCAACCGGCGACGCATCCGGCGATAGGGCCGGCGGCCCGAATCCAGTAGACTAGCGCGCTTGATTTAACTGGGCGGATGCCGATGTTCGTGCTGTATGAAGAGGACGGGGCCTTCAAGGCCGGAACCGTGCTCGCCGATAACGAAGCCACGCTGCAGGTCGAGAACACCCACGGCAAGCGGGTGAAGCTCAAGCGCGCCCATGTGCTGATGGAGTTCCGCGAGCCTGGCCCGTCCGAACTGCTCGCCCGCGCCGAGACCGAAGCCGAAGCACTCGACATCGAGTTCCTGTGGGAAGTGTGCGGCGACGACGAGTTCGCATTTGCCGACTTCGCCGCCGAGTACCAGGGTCACACGCCGACCGCGGTCGAATCCGCCGCGGTGCTGCTGCGCCTGCACTCCGCGCCGATCTGGTTCCACCGCAAGGGCAAGGGACGCTTCCGCAAGGCGCCGGCCGACATCCTGCAGGCCGCGCTCGCCGGCCTGGAGAAGAAGCGCCAGCAGGCCGCGGCGATCGAGCACATGCGCGCCGAGCTGGTCGCCGGCCGCCTGCCGCCCGAACTCGCCGCGCTGCTGCCGCAGGCGCTCTACCGCCCCGACCGCAACCGCCCCGAGATCAAGGCCCTGGAAGCCGCCTGCGTGGACAGCGGACTGTCGGCCGCGCGCCTGCTGCTCAAATGCGGCGCGCTCGCATCGAGCTACGACTTCCACTTCAACCGCTTCCTGTTCGAGCACTTCCCGGAAGGCCCGCAGTTTCCGGCCTTCGAGCCGGCGACGATGCCCACCGGCCTGCCGCGCGCCGAGGTCGCCGCATTCTCGATCGACGACGCCTCGACCACCGAGATCGACGACGCCTTCTCGGTCACGCCGCGCGCCGAAGGCGGCTGGCGCATCGGCATCCACATCGCCGCGCCAGCCCTCGGCTTCGCGCGCGGCTCCGGCCTGGACGCGATCGCGCGGCGCCGGCTGTCCACCGTGTACATGCCGGGCAACAAGATCACCATGCTGCCCGACGAGGTGGTGCAGGGCTTCACGCTCGCCGCCGGCCGCGACTGCCCGGCGGTGTCGCTGTACCTGGACGTGACCCCCGGGCTGGCCATCGTCGGCGAGCAGAGCCGGGTCGAGATGGTGCCGATCGTCGCCAACCTGCGTCACCACGACATCGAGCCGGTGTTCAACGACGAGACCGTGCACAGCGGCCTGCCCGACTTCGCGTGGAAGCAGGAGCTCTCCCTGCTGTGGGATCTCGCCACCGTGCTCGAGGCCGGGCGCGGCAAGGCCGGCGGCAACGAGGACCGCATCGACTTCGGCTTCAGCGTGGACTGGACCGAAGACACCGCCGACGGCCCGGGCCGGGTCAGCATCAGCCGACGGCTGCGCGGCTCGCCGATGGACAAGCTCGTGGCCGAGCTGATGATCTACGCCAACATGACCTGGGGCAAGCTGCTCGACGCCTCGGAGATCCCCGGCCTGTACCGCGCCCAGGGCGGCGGCAAGGTGCGCATGACCACGGTCGCCGCGCCGCACGAAGGCCTCGGCGTGGACTGCTACGCGTGGTCGAGCTCGCCGCTGCGGCGTTACGTCGACCTGGTCAACCAGTGGCAGATCGTCTCCGTGCTGCAGGGCACCCCGCCGGCCTTCGCGCCCAAGTCCGCCGACCTGATGGCGGCGCTGCGCGACTTCGAGCTCACCTACGCCGAGTACGCCGAGTTCCAGCGCGGCATGGAGCGCTACTGGTGCCTGCGCTGGCTGCGCCAGCACGGCCGCGGCGAGGTCGAGGCCGTCGTGCTGCGCGAGAACGTGGTGCGCCTGACCGAGATCCCGCTGGTGTTCCGCGTGCCGTCGATGCCGCTGCAGATCCCCGGCAGCCGGGTGAAGCTCTGCGTCGAGCACACCGACCTGCTCGACGTCGAGGTCGAGGCGCGCTTCGTGGCGATCCTGTCCGAACCCGATCCCGAGACGGTCACCGAGGCCGGCTTCGGTTTCGCCTGAGTCCACCGCGCCCGTCCCCGCCATGCCGCAGGCCGCACCGCCCTCCGCCGCCCCGACCCCCGCGACTGCGGGCACGGGGCGCCCGGCCGGGCGCCTGCGCCGCTTCGGCGGACCGCTGCTGCTGGCGGCGTTCGCGATCTCGCTGACCCTGCACGGCCTGCTGCTGCTGATCCAGTTCCGCTTGCCGGAGAGCAAGCCGAAGCGCGACAAGGGCCTGGAGGTGGTGCTGGTCAACACCCGCCACGCCAAGGCGCCGGACAAGCCCGAGGCCCTCGCCCAAGCCCATGCCGACGGCGGTGGCAACACCGAGCAGAACGTGCGCCCGAGCACCCCGCTGCCGCCGCAGCCGACGCGTCAGGACGGCGACGCGCTGGTCGAGGCCAAGCGCCGCACGCCCGAACCGGTACGCGAGCAGAAGAAGGTCATCACCCGCGACAAGGCCCCCGCCAAGGTCGCCGCCGCGCCGAAGAAGGTGGAGCAGCCGGTGCCACGACCGGAACCCGCGCCGCAACTCAGCGGTCTGGACCTGCTCGACAGCGCCGCGGCGGTCGCCCGCCTCGAGGCCCAGATCGACCGCAACCTGCAGGAACTGGCCAAACGCCCGCGCAAGAAGTTCATCGGCGCACGCGCGCAGGAATACCGCTTCGCGCAGTACGTCGAGGACTGGCGGCAGAAGGTCGAGCGCGTGGGCACGCTGAACTACCCCGAGGCCGCGCGCGGCAAGCTCTACGGCAGCCTGCTGCTGTCGGTGTCAATCCGCTCCGACGGCACGGTGGACAAGATCGGCGTGCAGCGCAGCTCGGGCCACCAGGTGCTGGACGAGGCCGCGGTGCGGATCGTGAAGATGGCGGCCCCCTATGCGCCCTTCCCGCCGGACATCCGCAAGGAATACGACGTCATCGAGATCACCCGCACCTGGAAGTTCGAACGCAGCGACCGCGTCCGCGCCTACTGAAACGAGACCCGCCCATGGACCGTTACGCCGTCATCGGCAACCCGATCGCCCACAGCAAGTCGCCGCAGATCCACGCCGCGTTCGCGCGCCAGACCGGGCAGGCGCTGAGCTACGAAGCCCTGCTCGCGCCGGTGGACGGCTTCGCGCGCGCCGTCGCCGACTTCCGCGCCGCGGGCGGCCGTGGCATGAACGTGACCGTGCCCTTCAAGCTCGAGGCCTTCGCCCTCGCCGACCGCCACACGCCGCGCGCGCAGATGGCCGGCGCGGTCAACACCCTCGCCTTCGACGCCGACGGCATCCTCGGCGACAACACCGATGGTGCCGGACTGGTGCGCGACCTCGTCGCCAACCTCGGCTGCGCGCTCGGCGGCCGCCGCATCCTCCTGCTCGGCGCGGGCGGTGCCACCCGCGGCGTGCTGCTGCCGCTGCTCGGCGGCGAGCCGGCCAGCCTGACCATCGCCAACCGCACGGTGTCGAAGGCGCAGGCGCTGGCCGCGCTGTTCGCCCCCCACGCCGGCCGCGCGCAGGTGGATGGCTGCGGCTTCGACCAGCTCGGCGGGCATCGCTTCGACCTGGTCATCAACGCCACCGCCGCCAGCCTCGCCGGCGAGCTGCCGCCGCTGCCGGCCGACCTGTACGCGGAGGGCGCGCTCGCCTACGACATGATGTACGGCCGCGACCCCACCCCGTTCATGCGCGCCGCGCTGGCCGACGGCGCCGCGCGGGTGGCCGACGGGCTGGGCATGCTGGTGGAACAGGCGGCGGAAAGTTTCGCGCTGTGGCGCGGCGTGCGCCCCGACACCGCCGCGGTGCTCGCCGATCTGCGCCGGCAGATCGACGCCGGCTGAGCCCGCGGCCCCGCCCCGCCTGATGACCCCGGCCCGACGCGCACTCGGCTGGCTCGGCCGCGGCCTGATCGCCGCGCTGTTGCTGCTGATCTTCTGGCAGGCGGTGCTGCTGACCCAGGTGATCTGGTGGAGCCGCTTCGACCCCGGCAGCACCAGCTTCATGCGCATGCGCCTGGCCGAGCTGCGCCAGACCGACCCGGAGGCCCGACTGCGCCACCAGTGGGTGCCCTACGAGCGCATTTCCATTCATCTCAAGCGCGCGGTGGTCGCTGCCGAGGACGACCGTTTCCTCGATCACGCCGGCTTCGACTGGGAGGGCATCGAGCGCGCGCTCGAGCGCAACGCCGAGCGCGGCCGCATCAGCGCCGGCGGCTCGACGATCAGCCAGCAGCTCGCCAAGAACCTGTTCCTGTCGCCGTCGCGCAGCTGGCTGCGCAAGGGCCAGGAGGCGGTGATCACGCTGATGATCGAGACCACCTGGAGCAAGCGCCGCATCCTCGAGGTGTATCTGAACGTGGCCGAATGGGGCAACGGCGTGTTCGGCGCCGAGGCCGCCGCGCGCCGCTACTACGGCCGCCCCGCCGCCAGCCTTGGCCCCGCCGAGGCGGCGCGCCTGGCGGTGATGCTGCCCAATCCGCGCTACTACGAGCGCAACTACGGCGGGCGCGTCGCCGCCCATGCCGCGCGCGTGCAGCGGCGCATGGTCCATTCCCAGGTGCCCTGAGGCCCACACCCCGGCCTCCGAGACCGAAGGCCCTGCCTGATGGCCGGCGACAAAATTTCGCGCTGCAACAGAATCGGGGGCCACGCGACGCAATCGAGCCCGTAGAATTCGGCCTGTCCGCTCCAGCCCGCCCCCGTCTGCCGTCCGCGCGATGACCGAGCACGAAGAACACCACCCCGACGACGTCCAGCATCACCTCAAGGAGGTGCAGGACCTGCTCGCCCGCCAGAAGGTGGTGGAAGACCTCGTTCATCGCCAGGACATGCCGCGCCACGAGCTGGTCGAGTCCCTGGTGCACAAGCAGCACGAGGCCGGCCTGCGCGCCAAGCTCGACACCCTGCACCCGGCCGACATCGCCTACATCCTGGAGGCGCTGCCGCTCGAGGAGCGCCTCTACGTGTGGGACCTGGTCAAGGCCGAGCGCGACGGCGAGATCCTGCTCGAGGTCTCCGACGCGGTACGCGAGTCGCTGATCGAGACGATGGCGCCGGAAGAGCTCAAGGCCGCCGCCGAATCGCTCGACGCCGACGAACTGGCCGACCTCGCCCCCGACCTGCCACCCGAGGTCATCGAAGACGTCTTCCAGTCGCTCGACAGCGAGGGCCGCGAGCAGCTGCGCGCGGCGATGTCCTACCCCGAGGACTCGGTCGGCGCGCTGATGGACTTCGACATGGTGACCGTGCGCGAGGACGTCACCCTGGAAGTCGTGCTGCGCTACCTGCGCCTGTTCGACGAGCTCCCCGACCACACCGACAAGCTCTTCGTCATCGATCGCGACGGCCACCTGAAGGGCATCCTGTCGCTCGAGTCGCTGCTGATCAACGACCCCGAGACCCGGGTCGCCGAGGTGATGCGCAAGGAACCGGTGATCAGCTTCACCCCCGAGGACGAGGCCGACGACGCCGCCCAGGCCTTCGAGCGCTACGACCTGGTGTCGGCGCCGGTGATCGACTCCGAGAAGCGCCTGATCGGCCGGGTGACGGTGGCCGAGGTGGTGGACTTCATCCGCGAGGAGTCCGAGGCCGAGATCCTGAGCCACGCCGGCCTGCGCGAGGAGGAGGACATCTTCGCCTCGGTGTGGGACTCGGTGAAGAACCGCTGGGCCTGGCTGGCGATCAACCTGGTCACCGCCTTCGTGGCCTCGCGCGTGATCGGCCTGTTCGAGGAGTCGATCGAGAAGCTGGTGGCGCTCGCCGCGCTGATGCCGATCGTGGCCGGCATCGGCGGCAATTCGGGCAACCAGACGGTGACGATGATCGTGCGCGCGATCGCGATGGGCCAGGTGGAGCAGTCGGCGATGACACGGCTGTTGCGCAAGGAGCTGGGCGTGGCGCTGATCAACGGACTGGTGTGGGGCGGCCTGCTCGGTGTGCTGGCGTGGTGGCTCTACGGCAGCCTCGATCTGGGCCTGGTGATGACCGGAGCGATGACGCTGAATCTGCTGCTCGCGGCCTGCGCCGGCGTACTGATCCCGATGCTGCGCCAGCGCCTCGGCGCCGACCCGGCGCTCGGCGGCTCGGTGATGATCACCGCACTCACCGACTCGGGGGGCTTCTTCATTTTCCTGGGGCTGGCGACGCTGTTCCTGCTGTGAAGCGGCTTCGGGCTGATCTGCTCGCTCGCGACCCTCAACGTCCGCGCTGCTGGATATTGGCCAGATGCTTTTAGCGTCTCCACTCGGCGGCTCGCTGCAAGGACGCGCACGGGATGTTCCTTCCGTGGCTGCGGAACTCGCCGTCGCTGCGCTCGGCTCGGACAGTCCTCGCCACTTCAGGAACACCCCGCACGCATCCGGAAATCGTGCAAGGCGCTCAACGCAAAGACAAAAACCCTCAACGGCCCAAGCGCCACAGCCGCGCTCGGCGCAAGGGAGCCACGCGTAAAAGCACATGTGCTTTTACG
>JARRBR010000021.1 GCA_029982755.1 Rhodocyclaceae bacterium | reverse complement strand
TCCGGCGTGTAGAACTCCAGCCGCGACACGATGCCGAAGCGGTCGCGCAGCGGGTTGGTGAGCATGCCGGCGCGGGTGGTGGCGCCGACCAGGGTGAAGGGCGGCAGGTCGAGCTTGACCGAGCGCGCCGCCGGGCCTTCGCCGATCATGATGTCGATCTGGAAGTCTTCCAGCGCCGGGTACAGGATCTCCTCGACCACCGGCGACAGGCGGTGGATCTCGTCGATGAACAGCACGTCGTGCGGCTCGAGGTTGGTGAGCAGCGCGGCGAGGTCGCCCGCGCGCTCGAGCACCGGGCCGGAGGTCTGGCGCAGATTCACCCCCATCTCGGCGGCGACGATGTGGGCCAGCGTAGTCTTGCCCAGCCCGGGCGGGCCGAACAGCAGCACGTGGTCGAGTGCCTCGCTGCGCCGGCGCGCGGCCTGGATGAAGATCTCGAGCTGTTCGCGGATCTTGGCCTGGCCCACGTATTCGGCCAGGCGCTTGGGGCGCAGCGCGCGCTCGATCGCGTCTTCCTGGCGGTCGGCGGGGGTGGCGGAGATCAGGCGCTCGGCAGGGGCCGCGCGCAGCTTGTCGGTTTCGATCATGGCTTGAGCCTAGCCTCCGTTCAGCCTTTCGACAGCGCCTTCAGCGCCTGGCGGATGCCGTCCGACACGCCGATGTCCTCGGTCAGGCCCTTCATCGCGCCCAGCGCCTCGCGCTCGTTGTAACCCAGCGCCAGCAGTGCGTTGAGAATGTCGCTCTTCGCGTCCGGGGCTGCACCCGGTGCGGCGGCCAGGCGCACGCCGGCCATGCTCGGCAGCGCCTTGCCCAGCTTGTCGCGCAGCTCGAGCAGCAGGCGCTCGGCGGTCTTCTTGCCGATTCCGGGAATCTTCACCAGCCGCCCGGCCTCCTGCAGCGCCACCGCCTGGGCGAGGTCATTGACCGACAGCCCGGACAGGACCGCCAGCGCCATGCGCGCACCGATGCCCGAGACCTTGAGCAGCTGGCGGAAGGTGGCGCGCTCCTCGTCGGTGGCGAAGCCGAACAGGAAGTGGCCGTCCTCGCGCACCACATGGTGGGTGTGCAGGCTCACCGCGCCGCCGGTGGCGGGCAGGTTGTAGAAGGTGCTCATCGGCACGTCGATCTCGTAGCCGACGCCGTGCACGTCGACGAGGATCTGCGGCGGGTTCTTTTCCAGCAGGGTGCCGGTGATGCGTCCGATCATGGGGGAGCCGTTTGGGGTGCGTCGGAAAATGTCAGCGCTGGTGCAAGTCGCAAGTCTATCAGGGCTGGTGCCGGCCGCCGCAGCGCAGGTGGTATTTCATACAGTCCGAGGCGCAGATCCGTGGGCGCGGGCTCGCCCGCGAATGCGGCCGCAGGGCGCGACTCAGGCTAGAATCCGCGGGTTATGCAGGCCGGCGCCCGGGCATGCGGCCGCAGGGCCGCGACCCTGCCGGCCAACAACTACCAACGAGGAGACCCCCCGAATGCAGTCGATGAAGAAGTTCGCCGTCGCCCTGGCGCTGTGCAGCGCCGCCGCGGCCCACGCCGCAGACATCAAGGTCGGCATCGCGCTCGACATCTCCGGCCCGTTCGCGGCGCTCGGCGCCGAGGCGCGCGACGGCTTCGAGCTGGCGATCGAGAAGCTGGGCGGCAAGCTCGGCGGGCAGCCGGCCGAATTCATCCGCACCGACTTCGGCGGCAACCCGGAGCAGGCCAACCAGCTCGTGGCGCGCTACCTGCAGCGCGACAAGATCGACTTCTTCACCGGCCCGATCGGCTCCAACGCCGCGCTCGCGGTCGGCCCGGCCCTGTTCGCCGCCAAGGTCCCCTACCTGTCGGCCAACCCGGGGCCGAGTGCCTACGCCGGCGAGAAGTGCAGCCCGTGGTTCTTCGCCCAGTACCAGAACGACACCTACGACGAGGCCGCGGGCAAGGTCGCCAACGAGAAGGGCTACCGGAACGTGGTGCTGATCGCGCCCAACTACCCGGCGGGCAAGGACCACCTCAACGGCTTCAAGCGCCTGTACAAGGGCGCGGTGAAGGACGAGATCTACACCAAGCTCGGCCAGATCGACTACGCCGCCGAGATCGCGCAGATCCGCGCCGCCAAGCCGGACGCGGTGTTCTTCTTCCTGCCGGGCGCGATGGGCATCAACTTCGTCAAGCAGTTCGTCGGCGGCGGCCTCAAGGACGTCCCGCTGATCGCCCCCGGCTTCTCGGCCGACGAGGACGTGATCCAGGCGGTGGGCGAGCCGATGCTCGGCGTGCTCAACACCGCGCACTGGACCCACGACCTGCAGAATCCGGCGAATGCCGAGTTCGTGTCGTCCTTCCGCAAGAAGTACGACGGCCGCTACCCGTCCGTGTATGCGGCGATGGCCTACGACACGCTGATGGCGATGGACGCCGCGGTGCGCGACGCCGGCGGCAAGGTCGAGGACCGCGAGGCGGTGCTGAAGGCGCTGAAGAACCCGAGCTTCAAGTCGCTGCGCGGCGAGTTCAGGTACGGCGCCAACAACTTCCCGGTGCAGAACTACTACCTGCGCGAGGTCGGCAAGGACGCTGAGGGCCGCATCACCAACAAGCTGGTCGGCACCACGCTCGAGCAGCACCAGGACGCCTACGTCGGCGCCTGCAAGATGTAAGACCGCGCGCGACGGGCGCGGGCGCTCCGGTGCCTGCGTCCGTCCCGCCGCGCGATGCCGCGCGCCTTGCCGCATCGCCTCCGGATCTCCCCGATGGATGCCATCTTCGTCTTCGAGCAGCTGCTCAATGGGCTGGGCTACGGCCTGATGCTGTTCCTGATCGCCGCCGGCCTCACGCTCGTGTTCGGCATCATGGACACGATGAACCTCGCCCATGGCTCGCTGTACATGGCCGGCGCCTATGTCGCCGCGCGCGTGCATGAGGCCAGTGCGTCGTTCGCGCTTGCGGTGGCGGTCGCAGTCGCGGTGACGGTGGCGGTGGCGGCAGTGCTCGAATTCCTCGTCATCCGCCGCCTGTACCGGCGCGACCACCTGGTGCAGGTGCTCGCCACCTTCGGCATCATCCTGATCGCCGACGATGCGGTGAAGGCGATCTGGGGCGTGGCGCCGCTGCTGGCGTCGACGCCGGCAGCGCTCGCTGGCCCGGTGCAGCTCTTCGAGGGCCTGCCCTATCCGTCCTACCGCCTGCTGCTGATCGGCGCCGGGCTGGCGGTGGCGCTCGGGCTCTACCTGCTGGTCAACAACACCCGCGTCGGCATGCTGGTGCGGGCCGGGGCCTCGAACCGGCAGATGGCGGAATTCATGGGCGTGCGCGTGGGCGCGGTGTTCGCCTTCGTGTTCGCGCTCGGCGCAGGGCTCGCCGCGCTTGCGGGCGCGCTGATGGCGCCGATCAGCTCGGTGCAGATCGGCATGGGCGAGGCGATCCTGATCCCGGCGCTGGTGGTGATCGTGATCGGCGGCATCGGCTCGGTGCGCGGCGCCTTCGTCGCGGCGCTGCTGGTCGGGCTGGTGGACACCGCCGGGCGCGCCTTCCTGCCGCCGGCCCTGCGCGCGGTGCTGCCGCCCTCGGTGGCGGCCGACCTCGGCCCGGCGCTGGCCGGCATCGCGATGTACGTGCTGATGGCGGCGGTGCTGACGCTCAAGCCGGCGGGGCTGTTCCCCGCGCGCGGGTGAGGGCGGCCATGCACGAACGCTTCCCCGGTCTTGCGCGCCGCCTGCCCTGGCTGGTGCTCGCGCTGCTGGCGGCCTTCCCGCTCTTCGCGCCCGCCTTCGGGCTGGAGTACTACGTCGGCTTCGTGCGCCGGGTGCTGATCGTCGCCATCGCCGCGACCAGCCTCAACTTCATCCTCGGCTACGGTGGCATGGCGGCGCTGGGCCACGCGGGCTTCATCGGCGTCGGCGCCTACACCGTGGTGGCGCTGGTCGAGGCGGGCTTTTCCTCGGCCTGGCTGGCGTGGGGCGGCGCGGCGGCGGTGGCCGGCCTGGCGGCGGCGGCGATCGGCGCGGTGTCGCTGCGTACGCGCGGGGTGTACTTCATCATGATCACGCTCGCCTTCGCGCAGATGCTGTACTACCTGGCGGTGTCGCTGCGCACCTGGGGCGGCGACGACGGCTACGGCATCTACACGCCGCTGGAGATGGGCGTCTGGCTCGATGGCGCGCATGCGCAGGTGTTCTACTGGGTGGTGCTGGCGATCGCGGCGCTGGTCTTCGCCCTCTTCAGCCGGGTCGCGCATTCGCGCTACGGCCAGGCGCTGCGCGGCATCCGCGACAACGAGACGCGCATGGTGGCGCTCGGCTATCCGGTGTATCGGCTCAAACTCGCCGGCTTCGTCGCCGCCGGCGCGGTCGCGGGCCTGGCCGGCGGGCTGCTCGCCAGCCACAACGCCTTCGTCAGCCCGGGCATGATGCACTGGACGCAATCGGCGCTGCTGCTGGTGATGGTGATGCTCGGCGGCCTCGGCCGGCGCTGGGGCGCGCCGCTGGGCGTGGCGCTGTGGCTGACGCTGGAGGAAGCGCTGAAGATGCACACCGACTACTGGCACTGGCCGCTCGGCGTCCTGCTGCTGCTGGTGGTGTTCCATGCGCCGCAGGGCGTGGCCGCGCTCCTCGAGCGTCGCGCCGGCAAGGAGGCGGCGCGATGAGCCTGTTCAGGGCCGAAGGCCTGGTCAAGCGCTTCGGCGGCCTGCTCGCCACCGACCATGTGGACCTCGCCGTCGAGGCGGGCGAGATCCATGCGCTGATCGGCCCCAACGGCGCGGGCAAATCCACGCTGGTCAACCTGATCTCCGGCCTGCTGCCGGCCGATGCCGGGCGCATCGTGCTCGACGGCATCGAGCTGACCGCGCTTGCGCCGCACCAGCGCAGCCGCCACGGCCTGGCGCGCTGCTTCCAGATTACCAGCGTGTTCCGCAACGACTCGGTGCGCGACAACCTGCTGCTGGCGGTGCAGGCGCATGCCGGCTCCAGCTTCCGCTGCCTCGCGCGGCGCGATGCCGAGCACGCATTGCAGCAGCGCGCCGAGGCGCTGGCGCAGCGCGTGGGGCTCACCGAGGTGCTCGAGCGCAACGCCGGCACTCTGGCGCATGGCGTGCAGAAGCGGCTCGACGTCGCGCTCGCGCTCGCCTCGCAACCGAAGCTGCTGCTGCTCGACGAGCCGATGGCAGGGATGGGGCCGGAGGATTCGCAGCAGATGATCGAGCTGATCCGCAGCCTGCGCCGCGAGACCGCGATCCTGCTCATCGAGCACGACATGGACGCGGTGTTCCAGCTCGCCGACCGCATCTCGGTGCTGGTGTACGGCAAGGTGCTGACCTCGGGCGACGCGGCCCATGTGAAGGGGCATCCCGAGGTGCAGTCCGTCTATCTGGGCACGGAGGCGGCGGCATGAGCGCCGCGCCGCTGCTGCGCTGCCGCGGCCTGGAGGCGGGCTACGGTCTCAGCCAGGTGCTGTTCGGCCTGGACTTCGACATCCGCGCCGGCGAGGTGGTCGCGCTGCTCGGGCGCAACGGCATGGGCAAGAGCACCACGATCAGGGCCCTGGTCGGCGGCCTGAGCCCGCAGCGCGGCGAGATCCTGTTCGACGGCACGCCGATCCACGGCGCGCGCGCCGACGCCATCGCCCGTCTCGGCGTGGCGATCGTCCCCGAAGGCCGGCAGTGCTTTCCCAACCTCACCGTGCGCGAACACCTGGTGGCCTTCGCCGCCCGCCGCAACGACGTCGCCGAGCCGTGGACGCTGGCGCGCCTGTACGCCCTGTTTCCGCGCCTGGCCGAGCGCGCCGGCCACATGGGCAACCAGCTCTCGGGCGGCGAGCAGCAGATGCTGGCGATCGCGCGCGCGCTGTCGACCAACCCGCGCCTGCTGATCCTCGACGAGGCCACCGAGGGCCTGGCGCCGGTGATCCGCGACGAGATCTGGCGCTGTCTGGCACTGCTCAAGGCGCAGGGCCAGACCACGCTGGTGGTCGACAAGTACGTGGAGAAGCTGCTGCCGCTGGCCGACCGCAGCCTGATCCTGGAGCGCGGGCGCATCGCCTGGCAGGGCAGCTCGGCCGAGCTCGACGCCCGCCGCGACCTCTGGCAACGCTACCTCGGCGTCTGAGCATCCGCCCGGCTGGCTGCTAGGGTGTCCGCGGCTGCCCCTGCTGGCGAGGCGGTCAGGCGAAGGCCAGCACCGCCGCGAGGACCATCCCGTGCGCCAGCGCGGCGACGATGGTGCGCCTGATCGCGGGCGCGAGCTCGGCCGGCTGCGAGGCGTACTCGAGCAGGTCGCGGCCGGCGGGGAAGGCCAGCGCGACGGTCAGCGCCGCGGCGGCCGACTTCTGCGGCAGCACCTCGTTGGCGACCATCAGGATCAGCCAGGCGTGGGCGGCGATGGCGATCAGCAGGTAGCCCCACTTCGCGGTCTGCGGGCCGAGGCGCACGACCAGGGTGCGCTTGCCGCTGGCGGCGTCGCCGTCGTGGTCGGGGAACTGGTTGATGAAGAGCAGGTTCGCGACCAGCAGCGCGTAGGACAGCCCGGCCGCGACCGGCAGCAGGTCGAAGGCGCCGCGCTGCACGTAGTCCGCGCCCGCCACCACCAGCAGCCAGCACGCGGCGATGACGAGCTCGCCGCAGCCGCGGCTCACCAGCTTGAGCGGCGGTGCCGAATACGCCCAGCCCAGCACCAGCCCCGCCAGCCCGATCAGCACCAGGCCCGGCCCCGCCTGCGACGCCAGCCACAGCCCGCCCGGCACCACCGCGGCGAGCAGGCCGTAGCCGAGCAGCGCGGTCTGGCGCGCGCTGTGCACGCCGTTCTGGATGAAGCGGCTGCCACCGGTGAAGGGGAACAGGCGGCCGCGGTTGGCGTCGTCGGCGCCGCTGAGCGCGTCGTGGTAGTCATTGACCACGTTGCCGCCGGCGTGCGCCATCAGCGCCAGCAGCACCGTCAGCAGCGCGCGCGTGGCATCGATCGCCACCCCGCCGGCGTGGGCGCTGGCGATGCCGAGCACGCAGCCGACCAGGGTCACCGCGAGGAAGGCGGGGCGGGTGGCGGCGAAGCAGCGCGCGAAGGCGTTGCCGAAGCGCTCGGGGCGCGGTTCGGCGGAGTGCAGCGCGCTCATCGGGGGCGGGGCGCCGGCGCGGGGTGCGCGGCGGGGGGGAGGGTGGCGAAAGGGCTCACAGCAGCACGATGTCGTATTGTTCCTGGGTGTAGCTGCCCTCGGCGTGGAGCGACACCTTCTTGCCGATGAAGTCCGACAGCATCGCCAGCGACTGGCTCTCCTCGTCGAGGAAGAGGTCGATGACGTTGGGCGCGGCGAGCACGCGGAACTCCCTGGCGTTGAACTGGCGCGCCTCGCGCAGCAGCTCGCGCAGGATCTCGTAGGCCACCGTGCGCGCGGTCTTCACCTCGCCGCGGCCGCTGCAGGTGGGGCAGGGCTCGCACAGCAGGTGGGCGAGCGACTCGCGGGTGCGCTTCCTCGTCATCTCCACCAGGCCGAGCGCGGTGAAGCCGTTGATCGTCATCTTGGTGTGGTCGCGCGCCAGCGCCTTGCGGAACTCCTCGAGCACCATCTCGCGATGCTCGACGTTCTCCATGTCGATGAAGTCGATGATGATGATGCCGCCGAGGTTGCGCAGGCGCAGCTGGCGGGCGATCGCCTGGCTGGCCTCGAGGTTGGTCTTGAAGATGGTGTCGTCGAAGTTGCGCGCACCGACGAATCCGCCGGTGTTCACGTCCACCGTGGTCATCGCCTCGGTCTGATCGATGATCAGGTAGCCGCCGGACTTCAGGTCCACGCGGCGGGCGAGCGCCTTCTGGATCTCGTCCTCGATGTTGTAGAGCTCGAACAGCGGGCGGTCGCCGCTGTAGTGCTCGAGCAGCGGCAGCACCTTGGGCGTGTATTCCTGCGCGAAGGCGGTGAGCTTCTGGAAGTTCTCCCGCGAGTCGACGCGGATGCGCGCGGTCTCGTCGGTGACCAGGTCGCGCAGCGTGCGCTGGCCCAGGCCCAGGTCCTCGTGCAGCACCTTGGGCGGGAAGAGCCCCACCGTCGACCCGGAGATCTCGCCCCACAGCTTGCGCAGGTAGGCGATGTCGGCGGCGAGCTCCGCGTCCGAGGCGGATTCGGCCATCGTACGCACGATGAAGCCGCCCGGCTCGTCCTCCGGCACCAGCGCGGTGAGCCGGCTGCGCAGGGCCTCGCGCTCGGCCTCGTCCTCGATGCGCTGCGAGATGCCGATGTGCTTTTCCTGGGGCAGATACACGAGCAGCCGGCCGGCGAGGCTGATCTGCGTCGACAGGCGCGCGCCCTTGGTGCCGATCGGGTCCTTCAGCACCTGCACCATCAGGCTCTGGCCCTCGGCGAGGATCTTCTCGATCGGCCGCGCGCTCTCGCCGGCCTGGCGGTCGCTCCAGATGTCGGCGACGTGCAGGAAAGCGGTGCGCTCCAGGCCGATGTCGACGAAGGCCGACTGCATGCCGGGCAGCACGCGCACCACCTTGCCGAGGTAGATGTTGCCGACGATGCCGCGGCTGGCGGTGCGCTCGACGTGCAGCTCCTGCACCACGCCCTGCTCGACGAGCGCGACGCGGGTTTCCTGCGGGGTGAAGTTGATGAGGAATTCGATGCTCATGGCTGGGACACGCTCATACCGGGTAACCGAAGACTTCGAGCAGGGCCGCGGTCTCGAACAGCGGCAGGCCCATGATCCCCGAATAGCTGCCGCGGATCTCCTCGATGAAGACGGCCGCGTGGCCCTGGATGCCGTACGCGCCGGCCTTGTCCATCGGCTCGCCGGTGGCGACGTAGCGGCGGATCTCATGCTCTGAAAGGGTGCGGAAGCGCACCTCGCTGACCGACAGCCGGCTGCGCGTGCGCTCGCCGTCGCTGATCGCGACCGCAGTCAGCACGCGGTGCCGGCGGCCGGACAGGCGGCCGAGGATGGCGTGCGCATCGGCGGCATCGTGCGGCTTGCCGATGATCTCGCCGTCGAGCTCCAGCGTGGTGTCGGCGGCCAGCACCGGCCGCGCCAGCAGCCGGCGCCACTGCACCCGGCGCACGCCGGCCTCGGCCTTGGCGAGCGCGAGGCGCTCCACGTAGTGATCCACCGCCTCGCCGGCGATCGGCGTTTCATCGACGTCGGCATCGCTGCCACGCGCGCCGGCACGGAAGGTGATCACGTCGAAATTGACGCCGATCTGGCGCAGCAGGTCGCGGCGGCGCGGGCTCTTCGAGGCGAGGTAGATGCGTGGGGTGACGGTCATGGACGGATTTCGGCAAGGCGCGGCATGCACGGGAGGCCATGCGGCGATGGATGACACCGGATTCTAATGGGTTTCGCGCGCGGCTATTCGCGATGGTAGGGGTGGTTGCGCAGCACCGACCAGGCGCGGTACAGCGCCTCGGCCAGCAGCGGGCGCACCAGGGCGTGGGGCAGGGTCAGGCTGGAGAGGCGGATCGCCTCGTGTGCCGAGGCCTTGAACGCCGGCGCCAGGCCGTCCGGGCCGCCGACGATCAGCGCGACGTCCTGGCCTTCGCCCTGCCAGGCCTCGAGCCGGCGGGCGAGCGCCATCGTCGTGAGGTCGGCGCCGCGCTCGTCGAGGATCACCCGCCGGCAGCGCGGCGGCAGGGCGGCTTCGATGCGTGCGGCCTCGGCCGCCATCATCGCCTCCACCGTCTTGCCGCTGGTGCGCGGCTCGGCCTTGATCTCCACCAGCTGCAGCGGCAGCTCGCGCGGCATGCGGCGGGCGAATTCGTCGAAGCCGGCCTCGACCCAGCCCGGCATGCGGTGGCCGACGGCGACGACGAAGAGCTTCATGTCAGTGCGCGGCGCTGCGGCGGCTGGCCGGCGGCGTGCTCCACAGCTCCTCAAGCTTGTAGTGCGCGCGCACCGCGGGCTGCATGACATGGACGACGATGTTGCCGAGGTCGACAAGCACCCATTCGCCGGTCTCCTCGCCTTCGGTGCCGATGATCTCGCCGCCGGCTTCCTTGACCTTGTCGTGCACGTTCTGCGCCAGCGCGCGCGTCTGCCGGCCGGACTCGGCGCTGGCGATCACGATGCGGTCGAAAAGCGGGGTGTGCTTCGAGGTGTCGATGACTTCGATGTCGCGCGCCTTGATGTCTTCCAGCGCGGCGATGACGATCTTTTCGAGGGAGGGGGTGTCCATTCGGGTCCTTGGGGTGAAGCGGATGAGGCGGTGGTGGGAGCGGGCCGAGGAAGTCGGGGAAATCGGGGGCTGTCCCGTGTTTTCCCTGCTATTTCCGGTACAGATGGTGCGCGGCAATATATTCGAGAACGGAATCGGGCAGCAAATAGCGCGCGCTGTGCCCGTTGCGCACCAGATCGCGGATCAGCGAGGCCGAGATCGCCAGCGGCGTCATGTCGAAGGGGATCACGCGGCCGGCGGGCGCGGCGCGCAGCTCGGCGGGGTCCGCGGTGTGGCGGTCGCGGCAGGCGGCGTCGAGCTCGGGCGACAGCGTCGCCGGCCAGCGCCGGCCGTGGGGCGCGTAGCCGGGGCGGTTGGCGACCGCGATGTGGGCGAGGGCGAAGAGCTCGGTCCACCGGTGCCAGGTCGGCAGGCCCTCGAAGGCGTCTGCGCCGAGGATCAGCACCAGCGGGCGCCGCGGCCCGACTTCGGCGCGCAGGCGCTCCAGGGTGAGCACGGTGTAGCTCTTCTGCTGCGCCCGCACCTCGCCGTCGTCGATCTGCAGCGCGGGGTTGCCGGCGATCGCGCGTCGGGCCATGGCCAGGCGGTCCTCGGCGGTGCTGCCGGGCTCGCCGCGATGCGGCGGCCGGCCGGCGGGGATCAGGCGCAGGCCGCCGAGCCCGAGCGCTTCGCGCGCTTCCTCGGCCAGGCGCAGATGGCCGAGGTGGATGGGGTCGAAGGTGCCGCCGAGCACGCCGAGCGGCAGGCCGTCGGCGGCCGGCGCCGGGTGCTCAGCCGCCATCGCGCTCGTCCGCCGCGGCGTCGGGCGTGCGCGGCGGCTGGCCGTCCGGCAGGCCGAAGACGTCGCGGGTGGTGGTGTAGAAGCTGGCGAAGATCACCGGCAGGATGATCAGCGGGATCGGTAACGAGGCCAGGCTGCCGAGCGTGGGCGAGAGCAGGCCGAGCACGCCGATCAGGATGCCGGGCAGAATGGCGCCGAAGATCGCCAGCCCGATTGCGTAGGCGAGGAAGGGGCGCCAGTTGCGCAGGCAGGCGTAGAAGCTGAAGAACATCGCCTTGGGCGCGGGCACCTTCCACCACGCGGCCAGTGCGGGCGCGAACCAGTAGGCCATCATCACCGGGGTGGACAGCAGCAGGCCGACCATCAGCGTGAAGCCGAGCGTGGAGTCGCCGCCGATCTGCGGCTCGATCTCCTCGCCGCGCATCACCACGGCCAGGCTGCCGTCGTCGACCAGCGAGACGAGCAGCAGCACGACGAGCGTCGCGGCCAGATAGAGGCCGCCGACCGTGACCAGGGCCTGCAGGTTGGTCTTGAAGCCGGAGAACAGCACGTCCGGCCCGACCTTGCGCCCGGCGTCGGTGGCGCGGCAGGCGTTGAGCACGCCCACCGACAGCGCCGGCATCAGCAGCGAGGCGGCGAGCTGGCCGAGCAGCGGCACCAGGCTGATCACGACAATGGACAGCAGGTAGCCGAAGGTGGCGAAGGTGATCAGCGCCGGGTTGCGGCGCCACAGCTGCAGGCCTTCGCGCAGCCAGGCCCAGCCGCGCGCCATCGGGAGTTGTTGTGCTTGCATTCGTCGGGTCGGATCAGGGTTTGGGCGGTTCGTCCGCAGGCGCGGGGCCGGATGCGGGCGGTGCGGCGTCGTTGCCGTCGTCGGGCTCGTCGGCCGTACCCGCAGGCGGGGGCAGGGCGGCGGTCGCGGGCTGCGCCGAGGCCTCTGCGGCATCCGCGGCGGCGGGCGGCGCCGGCAGCAGCGGCGAGAAGGTCTCCTTCCATGCGGCGTAGAGCGCGCCGGCGATCACCGGGATCAGCACCAGCATGCCCAGCCCGGCGGGGATCATCGCCACCCACACGCCGACGTAGAGCAGGGCGGCGAGCACGATGAAGGCGAGCAGGTTGTGGACGCAGGCGCGCGCCGACAGCTTCATCGCGTCGAGCGGCGCGACCTCGTGCAGCATCACCAGCGCCGGGGCGAACCACAGCGCCATCATCAGCAGCGCCCACAGCACGGTGAACGCGACCACGCCCAGCATCATGCCGCCCGCGGTCATGCCCATGCCGGCCAGGGCGCCGACGGCCATGCCGGTGAGCGCGGCGCTGCCGCCGATCGCCGCGGCCACCATCGCCGCCAGCAGCAGGCCGAGCAGGTGGAAGGCGCCGACCAGCAGCAGGTTGCCCGCGTGGCGGCGGATGCCGTCGAACAGTGCGTCGATGCGCAGCGCCTCGCCGCGGTCCACGGCCTGCGCGCCCGACAGCATGCCGGCCACCAGCACCGGCAGCGCCACCGGCGCCGCCGCCCAGCCGAGGAAGGGCAGCATGCCGAGCGCGGCGATGATCACGAAGAAGATCAGGGACTGGATGACCCACTGCGCCGGCGCCTTCATGAACAGGCGCCAGCCCTCGGCCAGCCAGTTCAGGGCGTGGCCGGGAGCGACGTCGCCGGGGGCGGGCGGGGGCGGATGGGGCGGGCGCGGGGCGTGGTTCATGGCGGGCGGATTCGATCGGTTCGTGTGCGACGGCGCTTCGGTGCGTTCAGCGCGGCAGCGGCGGCACGCCGGCGCTGCGCAGGCGCAGGATGTCGCGGTATTCGTCCGGATCCTTCACCAGCACCATCTCGCCGGCGCGCGGCAGGTGGAAGTCGGCGGCGCGCGACAGCCAGAAGCGCAGCGCGGCGGCGCGCAGCATGGCCGGCCAGGCGGCGCGCTCGGCGTCGGTGAAGGGGCGCTCGGCGTGGTAGGCGGCGAGCAGTGCCGCGCTGCGCGCCGCGTCCAGGCCGCCGTCGGGGGAGGAGCACCAGTCATTGACGGTGACCGCGACGTCGAACAGCAGGGCGTCGTAGCCGGCGAAGTAGAAGTCGATCACGCCGCCGATGCGCACGCTGCCGTCGGCCTCGGTGTCCCACAGTACGTTGTCGCGGAAGAGGTCGGCGTGGATCGCGCCGCAGGGCAGGGCGTCGGGGTCGATCGTCGCCTGGCTGGCGATCTCGGCGTCGAGCAGGGCTTGCTCGTCGGCAGGCAGGAAGGGGCGCACGACCTCGGCGGTGGCGGCGCGCCAGCGCGCACCGCGCGGGTTCTCCTGGCGGCGGCCGTAGGACTGGCCGGCCAGGTGCAGGCCGGCGAGCATGGCGCCGACCTTCTCGCAGTGCGGCAGGCCGGGGTTCATCTCCGAGCTGCCGGACAGGCGCACGACCAGCGCCGCCGGGCGCTCCTGCAGGGTGCCGAGGTACTCGTTGTCGCGGTTGGCGATCGGGCCCGGCACCGGCAGGCCGTGGCGCGCCAGGTGCGCCATCAGGTGCAGGTAGTAGGGCAGCTCGGCGCGCGACATGTCCTCGAACAGGGTCAGCACGTAGCGCCCGAGCGTGGTGGTGACGAAGAAGTTGCTGTTCTGCACCCCGGCGGAAATGCCCTTGAGCTCGACCAGGCGGCCGACGGCATAGTCCTTCAGCCATTCGGCCAGCACGGATTCGGGGACGGGGGTGAAGACGGACATGCGGGCTCCGGGGCGGGGCGGTTGAAGCGGATCAGGCGGCCTGGGCGGCCGGGGTGTGGTGGCTGGCGGCGGCCTTGACCGCCTGCCAGGCGGCGAGCTTGGCCGCGAAGCCGCGCGCGGCGTGCGCCGGGCTGGTCGAGGGCAGGCGGGTGAAGTGCAGCGCCGGCAGCGCGATGCGTCCGTGCACGTGGCGGCGGAAGGCGGTCTCGGCGGCGCTGCCGTTGAAGAACACGTGGCCGATGTGCGGGCAGTCGCGGAACAGCCGTGCGAAATCGTTGGCCTGGATGCTCGCGGGGGCGATCGCGCTGTCCAGGCTGCCCGGGCGTTCGCAGGCGGCGATCACGTCCCACAGCGCGACGCCGGCGGCAGTCAGGCACTGCAGGCGTTCCGCGTAGGGCAGCTCCGGGCCGGCGCCGAACAGCGCGCCCATGATCGGCCAGAAGGCGTTGCGCGGATGGGCGTAGTACTCGTTGGCCGCCAGCGATGCGGCGCCCGGCATGCTGCCGAGCACCAGCACGCGCGCGTCGGCCGCGCACGCCGGGGCGAAGCTGCGGCAAAGGGGAGGCGTGCTCACCAGGACGTGATCACCCACATCGGCACGGCGAGGTTGGGCGCCGCGTCGTCGCGCACCATCTGGCCGTTGCCTTCCTTGTCGATCAGGTAGTAGGGCACGCCGTGCGGCGGCGTGACCTTGACCATGTAGAGCTTGCCGCGGATGCGGTACTCGGTCACGGTGTCCTCGCCGCGCTTGACGATGGTGACCTCCGGCTCGTCGACCGCGCTGCCCTCGGCCGGCATCGGCGGCGGCTCGGGGATCGGTTCGAGACCGGCGGGCTGCTGGGCGAAGGCCGGCGCGGCGGCGGCCAGCAACAGGGCGATGAGGGTGCGGCGCATGATGTTCTCCTGATCAGGCCTCAATTCTAGCTGCAATGCGCGCGCTACGCCCGGGGGTGGGGCCGGCCCCTTCGTTCACAGGTTCAGCATCATCTCGCGCTCGGCCGGCAGGGGCTGGAAGCCGCGGCGCTCGTAGTGCTTGAAGATGGCCTCGACCACCTCCTCGGGCTTGTCGATGACCTGCACCAGGTCGAGGTCCTCGCGGCTGATCATGCCCTCGGCGACCAGGCGGTCGCGCAGCCAGTCGAGCAGGCCCTGCCAGAACGGGCGGTGCACCAGGATGATCGGGATCCTGCGGCTCTTCTTCGTCTGCACCAGCGTCATCGCCTCGAGCAGCTCGTCGAGCGTGCCGAAGCCGCCCGGCATCACCACGTAGGCGGTGGCGAACTTCACGAACATGAACTTGCGCGCGAAGAAATGCTGGAAGGTCTGCGAGATGTCCTGGTAGGGGTTGGCCGCCTGCTCCAGCGGCAGCTGGATGTTGAGCCCCACTGACGGGCTCTTGCCGAAGAAGGCGCCCTTGTTGGCCGCCTCCATGATGCCTGGGCCGCCGCCCGAGATCACCGCGAAGCCCGAATCCGACAGCAGGCGGGCGATCCTTTCGGCGAGCATGTAGTACATGTGGTCGGGCGGAATGCGCGCGCTGCCGAAGATCGACACCGCCGGGCGGATCGCGGACAGGCGTTCGGTCGCCTCCACGAACTCTGCCATAATCCCGAAGATTCGCCAGGACTCGCGCGCGTTGTAGCGCGGCGTGGTGCTGTCGGGCACGCTGCGGGGGAGTTTTTCTTTCGCGGTCATGTTGTTCTCGTGTTCAGGGATGGGGCCCACGATGTTTCGAGTGCGGCGCGGCCCGCCCGGTTTCCCGCAAGGATGTTCCACAAGATGCCCACCCTGCTGCTCGTCGACGGCTCCAGCTATCTCTATCGCGCCTTCCATGCGCTGCCCGACCTGCGCAATTCGCAGGGCGAGCCGACGGGCGCGATCCGGGGGGTGCTGTCGATGCTAAGGCGGCTGGAAAGCGACTACAAGGCAGAATTTCGCGCCTGCGTCTTCGACGCCAAGGGCAAGACCTTCCGCGACGACTGGTATCCCGAATACAAGTCGCACCGCCCACCCATGCCCGACGACCTGCGCGCGCAGATCGAGCCGCTGCACGAGGCGGTGGTGGCCGAGGGCTGGCCGCTGCTGGCGGTGGAAGGCGTGGAGGCGGACGACGTGATCGGCACGCTCACCCGCCAGGCGCTCGAGCGCGGCTGGGAGGTGGTGATCTCGACCGGCGACAAGGACCTCACGCAGCTCGTGCGCCCCGGCGTGCGCTGGGTCAACACGATGAGCGAGGAGGTGCTCGATGCGGCCGGCGTCGAGGCCAAGTTCGGCGTGCCGCCCGAGCGCATCGTCGATTACCTGGCGCTCGTGGGCGACACCGTGGACAACGTGCCCGGGGTGGAGAAGTGCGGGCCCAAGACCGCGGTGAAGTGGCTGACCGAGTACGGCACCCTCGACAACCTGGTCGCCAACGCCGAAAAGGTCGGCGGCAAGGTGGGCGAGAACCTGCGCAAGCACCTGGACTTCCTGCCGCTCGGTAAGCGGCTGGTGACGGTGGCGACCGACGTCGCGCTGCCGGTGACGCTCGAGGAACTGCCGGCGCGCGAGGACGACAAGGGGGCGCTGCGGGCACTGTACGAGCGCTTCGAGTTCCGCGGCTGGCTGAAGGACCTGGATGGCGGCGCGGAGAGCGTGGCGGCCTCGAAGGCCGCGACCGAGGCACGCCGGTTCGCGGCTTCCGCCGCTCCCACAACGGGGCGGGGTGACGCCGACGCGGGAGGAAATAGGGTGCAGACCCCAATTTCCGATGCTTCTGTGGGAGCGGCGGAAGTCGCGAACTCGGGGGCGCGCATCTCCGACGACCCGCCGGGTGCGCACCGCAAGGGCTATGTCGCCATACTCGACTGGGCGGCGTTCGACACGTGGCTGGCGAGAATCTCCGCCGCCGAACTCACCGCCTTCGACACCGAAACCACCAGCCTCGACCCGATGGCGGCGAAGCTGGTCGGGATGTCGTTCGCGGTCGAGCCGGGCGAGGCGGCTTACCTGCCGCTGGCGCACCGAAATGCTGACGCGCCGGCGCAGCTGCCCTTGACCGAGGTGCTGGACAGGCTGCGCCCCTGGCTCGAGTCGGACAAGCACGCCAAGCTCGGCCAGAACCTCAAGTACGACGCCCACGTGCTCGCCAACCACGGCATCACGCTGCGCGGCATCGCGCACGACACCCTGCTCGAGTCCTACGTGCTCGAGAGCGACAAGCCGCATGACATGGATTCGCTCGCCAGGCGCCATCTGGGGCTGACGACCATTTCCTACACCGACGTGTGCGGCAAGGGCGCCAAGCAGATCGGCTTCGACGAGGTCGCCATCGACCGCGCCACCGAATATGCCGCCGAGGACGCCGACGTCACCCTGCGCCTGCATCGCCACCTGTTCCCGCAACTCCAGGCGCTGCCGCAACTCGAGGCGCTCTACCGCGACATCGAGATGCCGGTGCTCGGCGTGCTGCAGCGCATGGAGCGCACCGGGGTGCTGATCGACCCCTTCCTGCTCAGCCAGCACTCCGAGGAGCTCGGCCGCCGCCTGCACGAACTGGAACGTGAAGCCCACGAGCTCGCCGGCCAGCCCTTCAACCTCGGCTCGCCCAAGCAGCTCGGCGAGATCCTGTTCGGCAAACTCGGCCTGCCGGTGGTCAAGAAGACCGCCACCGGCCAGCCCTCCACCGACGAGGAGGTGCTGGAGAAGCTCGCCGAGGACTACCCGCTGCCCAAGCTGCTGCTCGAGCACCGCGGCCTCGCCAAGTTGAAGAGCACCTACGCCGACAAGCTGCCGCGCATGGTCAACCCGAAGACCGGCCGCGTGCACACCAGCTTCTCGCAGGCCACCGCGGTCACCGGCCGGCTGTCGAGCTCCGAGCCCAACCTGCAGAACATCCCGATCCGCACGCCGGAGGGCCGCCGCATCCGCGCCGCCTTCATCGCGCCCAAGGATCACCTGATCGTCTCTGCCGACTACTCGCAGATCGAGCTGCGCATCATGGCCCACCTGTCGGGCGATGCTCGCCTGCTCGAAGCCTTCGCGCACGGCGAGGACGTGCATCGCGCCACCGCCGGCGAGGTCTTCGGCGTGGCGCCGGCCGAGGTCACCAGCGAGCAGCGCCGCTACGCCAAGGTGATCAACTTCGGCCTCATCTACGGCATGAGCGCGCACGGCCTGGCCAAGAACCTGGGCATCGAGCGCGCCGCCGCGCAGAGCTGGATCGACCGCTACTTTGCGCGCTACCCGGGCGTGGCCGAGTACATGGACCGCACCCGCGCCGAGGCGCGCGAACAGGGCTTCGTCGAGACCGTCTTCGGACGAAGGCTGTACCTGCCCGACATCCGCGCCAGCCAGGCCGGCCGCCGCGCCGGCGCCGAGCGCGCGGCGATCAACGCGCCGATGCAGGGCACGGCCGCCGACCTGATCAAGAAGGCGATGATCGCCACCGACGCCTGGCTGGCCGCGTCGGGCCTGAAGTCGAAGCTGGTGCTGCAGGTGCACGACGAACTGGTGCTTGAAGTGCCTAAGGCCGAGCTCGACACCATCCGCGCCGAGCTGCCGAAGCTGATGGGTGGCGTGGCGCAGCTGAAGGTGCCGCTGCTGGTCGAAGTCGGCGCCGGCGACAACTGGGACGAGGCGCACTGATGAGCGCGCCGACGCTCGCGGAGAAGCCCACCGCCAGCAGCATGAAGGTGTACCTCCGCCTGCTCGGCTACACCCGGCCCTTCCTCGGCTACTTCGCGCTCAGCATCCTCGGCTTCGCCATCGCCGGCGCCTGCAAGGCCGGGCTCGCGAGCGTGCTCAAGTACTTCATCGACGGCCTCGCCGCGCCCGACGCGCCGATCGCCACCGGCCTGCCCTGGCTGGACGCGCTCGACCTGATCTTCGCCATCCCGGTCATGATCGTCGTCATCGCGCTGGTCGAGGGCCTCGGCACCTTCCTCGGCAACTACGGCATCTCGCGCGTCTCGCTCGGCCTCATCCACGACCTGCGCACCCAGCTCTTCGGCAGCTTCCTGGTGCTGCCCAACCGCTTCTACGACGCCAACAACTCCGGCCACCTGGTCTCCAAGCTCACCTACAACGTGTCGATGGTGACCGACGCGGCCACCGACGCGGTCAAGATCCTGTTCCGCGAAGGCCTCACCGTCGTCGCGCTGCTCGGCTACCTGCTGTGGATGAACTGGCGCCTGACGCTGACCCTGCTCGTCGTGCTGCCCGCGATCGCCTGGCTGGTGTCCAACGCCAGCCGCAAGTTCCGCCGCCTGTCGAAGAACATCCAGACCTCGATGGGCGAGGTCACCCACGTCGCCTCCGAGACCATCCAGGGCTACCGCGTGGTGCGCAGCTTCGGTGGCGAGGCCTACGAATCCGCACGCTTCGTCAAGGCGAGCACCGACAACACCAAGCGTCAGCTCAAGATGGTGCGCACGCAGGAGACCTTCTCCGCGCTGATGCATCTCATCGTCTACTCGTCGATGGGTCTGCTGCTGTTCACCGTGCTCAAGGTGCGCGGCGACGCCTCGGCCGGCGACGTGGTCGCCTACATCACCGCCGCCGGCCTGCTGCCGCGCGCGATCCAGCTCCTCGGCGGGGTCAGCGCGCGCATCCAGCGCGGCGTGGCCGCGGCCGACAGCATCTTCGAACAGCTCGACGAGGCGCCCGAGCCCGACACCGGCACGGTCGAGCGCGAACGCGTCGCCGGCCGCGTCGAGGCGCAGGGGCTGGGATTCACCTATCCCGGCGCGGAAGGACGCGCGCTGCAGGGCATCGACTTCAAGGCCGAGCCCGGGCAGATGATCGCGCTGGTCGGCAAGTCGGGCAGCGGCAAGTCCACACTCGCCAACCTGATCCCGCGCTTCTACCAGCACGACGAGGGCCGGCTGCTGGTCGACGGCGTGGCGGTCGAGGACTACACGCTGGCCAACCTGCGCCACCACATCGCGCTCGTCACCCAGCAGGTCACGCTGTTCAACGGCACGGTGGCCGAGAACATCGCCTACGGCGAGCTCGCCGGCGCCAGCCGCGAAGAGATCATCGCCGCCGCCGAAGCGGCCAATGCGCGCGAGTTCATCGACCGTCTGCCGCAGGGCTTCGATACCGAGATCGGCGAGAACGGCGTGCTGCTCTCCGGCGGCCAGCGCCAGCGCCTGGCGATCGCGCGCGCGCTGCTGAAGAACGCGCCGATCCTGATCCTGGACGAGGCCACCTCGGCGCTGGATACCGAGTCGGAGCGGCTGATCCAGGCGGCGATCGAGCGGCTGATGGCAGGGCGCACGACGATCGTCATCGCCCACCGCCTATCGACGATCGAGAAGGCGGATCAGATCCTGGTGATGGAGGCGGGGCGCATCGTCGAGCGCGGGACGCATGCGGAGCTGGTGGCGCGTGGGGGCGTGTATGCGCGGCTGCAGGCGATGGGGGACGAACAGGATGTCGCGAGCTGAGGTTCGGGCTGCGCTTACCGCTGGAAAGGCTTGGCCTGACGCTGGCGCGGTGAGCAAATTCAAGACCTGACCCCAAGGGGTACGGTTGCGCATTGCGTACAGTGCAGCCCAAGGTATCTCGCGGTGCCGTTCCACGAAGTCCGGTGAATGCTGCTGAACATTCCGCGCGGCCTCCCCGATGATTTCGATGTTGCGAATCACTGCGTCCTGACACTGCTCGTCACGCTTGAAGTCGCCGAGCGACTTGGCTGCGGTGTAACGCTCGATTCGTTCGATCGCATCGAGAATGTGATGAAGGTAGTCCGGAACGCGGAGCGCCTTCTTGTTCATACGGGCCGCGCTTCCCGCAGAACCTGATCACGGAACTTCGTCGGCAGCGCGCCGGGCGTCAGGACATCGATCGGAACACCGAGTCGCCCTTCAAGTTCTACCTGAATCTGCGCAAGATCCAGCAGGGAGGTGTCGGGTTGAGGGTCGACCAGAAGATCAAGGTCGCTGCCATCGGTGTCGTCACCACGGACCACCGAGCCGAACACGCGGGGATTGCTGCCGCGATGGAGGGCGACAATTCGTCGAATCAGCTCGCGATTTGCTTCGAGTGAGGCAGATGGCTTCATTCCGTACCCCTCCGATTAAAAGCTTTTTTCAGTCTAGTCCAGCGCACCCAGTGACGGCCAAGGCCGCAGCTGTTTCAATGCCTTGCCGGCTCATACTCCGGCACCCACCGTTTCAGCCCCATCCGAGAAATCGGGGTCAGACCCCGATTTCTCGATCGGTCAGTTGCGCCGCTTCCAAGTCTCCGGGTTGCGTGAAGTGTGGAACACCGCGGGCACTACAACGGTGTCGCCGCGCAATCTGAAATAGATGCAGTAGGGAAAGCGTTTCAGCGCAGCCTTGCGAGCGTCGCGATCTTCAGTCGGCCGCCCACCTGCGGCGCGCAGCCGATCGGATCTCCTGCCAGTCGATTGCGGTTTCGGGCTCGAGGTCGTCCTCCGCGCGGCGACGCTCAAGCTCGGCAACTGCTGCGTCGCCTGGTGGTGTTTGCTGAACCGACTCCGCGACAGAGTCCCAGATCTCCTGCGCAAGCGCGATCCTTTCTGGGACGCTGAGGCGGTCGATGCCGAGGTCCTGTATGGAGCGGTGCATTGGCTTTCCCTTTTCTGGTGCTGACCGCGTTGGTTTCCAAAACATAGCCTACTGGCCTGGTAGAGATCGCCACAACTACTGCGGTGCCCGTGCGCCGCGGAGCAAGCCTTCCGTGCTCAAATCCTCATCGATCATCGGCCAGTGGATGCCGTACCCGCCTCCGGCCAATTCCCAGTGGCTGCGCTGGTCGGCCGTTGCGTTAGCAAGCCGTGGGTACCACGCCAGCGGTACCGCGATCGTGCGACCGTCCATGAGGTCGACCTCCAGCCGAGTTTCATCCACCCTCACGTTCATCACCCGAACGTCGGTGTCATGAGCCAAAGAATGCATCCCACGCTCCTTTCAACACCTACAGTCGATAACCCTCGACCCGCAAGATCGTCGGCACCCTGTCTCCTCAATCAGCATTTGGTCGCTGCAATTGCTGCGCGCACGAAGTGTATCCCGGCTCCTGCGCGCGATTCGATTCAATGCCGCGACGGCTCATTTGTCCTTTGCTCGGTGTCCGCACACTCAAATCGCCCAGTTCGCCAGTTGCAGCGCCTCCACGCGCTCGAACTCGCGCAGGTTGTTCGACACCAGCGTCAGCCCCTCGCTGCGTGCGTGAGCGGCGATGTGCAGGTCATTGACGCCGATCGTCTGGCCGCGCGATTCGAGATGGGCGCGGATGTTTCCATAGTGCATCGCGGCCTTGGGCCCGTAAGGCAGCACTTCAAGGCGGCTGCAGAAATCCTCGACCGCGGCCAGCGAGCGCGTCGGCGCGTTGCTCTTTTCAGCGCCGTGCATCAACTCCGCGAGGGTGATCGACGAGATCGCCATATGGCCGGCGTTTTCGTTGAACAAGGCCAGCGCCGACAGCGGCCGGCGCTTGATCACGTAGATCACGATGTTGGTATCGAGCAGGTAGCGCAGCATCAAAGTGCCTCGCGTTCCTGCTGTTCCTGACTGGCGCGGGTTTCCATGAAGTCGTCGGCGACCTGTGGGCCGTCGATGAAGAACGAGTCCCAGGTATGGCCCACCGGCGCGATGATTCGCTCCACCCCACGCGCGCGGATATCCACTCGCTTCACATCGGGGGGCAGGCGCACGTCGGCCGGCAGGCGCACGGCCTGGCTGCGGTTGTTGGTAAAGACGGTGCTCGTGGTCATGAGGGGCTCCTTGGGCAAGTGGGATACGGCACAAGTATATCCCGCTGCTGGGGGAGGTAACCTAGTGCCGCGCCGGCTCATACTCCGGCACCCACCTCTTCAGCACCATCCGCACCGCCTCGTCCGGCCACGGCCCCACGTGGCAGCACCCCTTATGCCGCCTCCCGCATCGGCACGATCGCTTCCAGCGAAGCACCCAGCGCATCGCGTGCGCGCTCGACGTCGTAGCGCCGCTGCAGGTTCAGCCAAAGGTCTTCCGACGTGCCGAAGTAGCGGGCCAAGCGCAGCGCTGTGTCGGCCGTAATGCCGCGCTCTTCGCGAACGATCTCGTTGATCCGCGCCGCCGTCACGCCCAGCGCGCGCGCAAGCGCATTGCTGGAGAGCCCGAGTGGCGCCATGAACTCCTCGCGCAGAACTTCGCCTGGGTGAATGGGAGCAAGCTTTTCGCTCATCGCGGCCTCCTTTTAGTGGTAATCGACAATCTCGACGTCCTCAGCCCCATCGGTCGTCCAGCGGAAACACACGCGCCACTGGTCGTTGATGCGAATGCTGTGCTGCCCCGAGCGATCACCCGACAAAGCCTCAAGCCGGTTTCCTGGCGGAATGCGTAGATCCTTGAGATCCTTTGCCGCGTCCAGCAATACCAGCTTTCGGCGAGCGCTCGCCTCAATGTTCACGAAGCGTACAACCCGCTCGCGCGCAAACAATGCTGCGGTAAGAGGACAGCGGAAGCTCAGGATTGACATGTGAGAATGTATATCGATAAGCGATAAATAGCAAGGCTTCTACATCAATGCCGTGCCGGCTCATCCTCCGGCACCCAGCGCTTCAGCCCCGTCTGCACCCCTCAATACGCATTCGGATTCACGAACCCCTTGAACACCGTCAGGAAGATGATCTTCAGGTCCAGCCACAGCGACCAGTTGTCGATGTACCAGAGGTCGTGCTCCACGCGGGCCTTCATCTTTTCGAGCGTATCGGTCTCGCCGCGCAGGCCGTTCACTTGTGCCCAGCCGGTGATGCCGGGCTTGACCTGGTGGCGCTGCATGTAGGACTCGACCAAGTCCTTGTAATACTCGTTGTGTGCCAGCGCATGGGGGCGGGGGCCGACGATGGACATGCGGCCTTGCAGGACGTTGAAGAACTGCGGCAGCTCATCCAGGCTGGTGCGCCGCAGGAAGGCACCGATGGGGGTGACGCGTGCGTCGCCCTTCTTCGCTTGCGTTACATGTCCGGCCGATTCCTGATGCACCACCATCGAGCGGAACTTGTAAACCTTGAAGCGCTGTCCGTTGATGCCCGTGCGGTACTGCTTGAAGAGTACCGGTCCTGGCGAAGTCAGCTTGATCGCCAGCGCGATCACGATGCAAACGGGCAGGATCATCAGGAGGATCGCGCTGCCAACCACCAGATCTTCCGTGCGCTTCACGATCCGCGCCATGCCGTCCATCGGCGTGACGCTGAGGTCGATCGAGTAGAACCCCGCAACTCGGCTCACCTGATGGTTCAGCAAGGGCAGGTCGTTCAGTTGTGGCATGAAGCGGATCGAAACCACATGGTGCCGCAGCGCATACACGGCAGACTGGATCTGCGCGCCTTCGTTCAGCGGCAGCATCAGCCAAACTTCGTGAGCACCGGCTGCGTCCACCTGCTCGGGCAGTATGCTGAACCAATCGGCGGATTCGCTACAGGAGACGACCCCCGCCACCGCATAGCCCTGTTCGCGCAGCGCAATCGCGGATGGCAGCTTGGCCCCCTGTCCATCGGTGGGACCCACCACCACCACCTGCTTGAGGTTCCGACCCGAGCGGCGGGCGCGGCGTAGCGCGAGGAACCCGAGCAGGCGCAGGCCAATACCCAGGCCCGCGCTGATCGCCATCGTGTAGGCGAACCATAGCCGCGAATAGCTCGCTGAAGTCTTCAGCAGAAAACCGAGCATTGCCAGCACGGCGGCGGCGAGCAACCATCCGCCCACGACCCGCATGACCTGGCGCAGAAACGACTGGCCGCGCCACGATCCATAAGTGCCCATTACATACGAAACTGCCACCACCAGCGCGGCCCAAGCAATGGCGGCCAACAGATAGGGTGAGGTCAGGTCGTAGGTGTCGAAGCGCAGGAAAAACGCAAGGTACGCGGCCAGGATGGCAAGGCCAGCATCGACCAGTGCCGCTACGAATGCCACCGGGTAGCGTTCGGCGAAGGTGGGGGAGTAGTTCAGGGATTGGGGCATCGGTTTGAAGAGTGGTCGTCCGCCTGTTGTAGCGGGCGACCAAGGGAAATCAGTTCTCGGGGATCAGAAATTCATCACGGCTGCGCCCGGCCTCCACGGCCGTCTTCATCCACTTGGGCATCACCCCGCGCCCGGTCCAGGTCTTGCCCGATGCCGGATCGCGATACTTCGGCTTGACCGCCGCGCGCTTGTCGCCGCGGCCGACGGACTCGGTCTTCACCGGTGCAGCAATCGCAAAGCCGAGGTCGACCGCCGTCAGGTCGTAGTCCTGAATTTTCTGCCGGATCTCGGCGATTACCCCCGCGATCTCCGCTTGGCGTACTTCTTCGGCCTGTTTCTGCAGCGCTTCGATCTGCGCCATCAATTCGACATAGGTCGGCATGTTTTTCCCTTTAAAAAGAATGAGCAACTCACCCTAAAGTCCCGCGCGCAGATCGGCAATGGTGGCCATCAACGTCATGGGATCGAGGGGAGAGGGGTCTAACCCAGATCGCTCGTAAAATCCCCGAGCGCTGTTCGATAGTGCATGAACGATCATTCCTCGAATCCCAATGGCGTCGGCAGCAGCGATCACGCGCAAACACGCATCGCGCACCAAGGCGCGGCCGACGCCGCGACCTTGTAACGATTGGTCGATGGCAAGGCGCCCCAGCACCACGACTGGAATAGGGTCGGGCATGTTGCGCCGCAAACGACCTGTAGCGACTTCAGTTGCCACTGCACTGGACGCCAGCGCGTAGTAGGCAAGCACGCGCTTGCCCTCGCAAACAACAAAGGTGCGTGACGCACCCGTTGCCTGGTTCTTGAGGGCGCGCTGCTTGAGCCAGTGATCGAGACTCTCGACACCGCAGGCAAACGCGCTGGTGTCGTGATGTGCCGCGAGGGGTTCGGGCGCGCTCAGACTCAACGCTCGTCCCATGGTGCCGGCGTCTGCATCGTCTTCTTCAACCGAGGATTGGGGGCTGGGGATCGGTCCAGACGCTCGACAAACTCGGTATAGGCCTCCTCGCTGACCACGAACAAAGCCTGATCCAGCAAGGCCTCTTCGGCTGCATTGCGTGCTGCATCGAGGATGAAGTCTGTACGGTTCTTGCCCCGTGCCTTGGCGGCACGGTCTATCAAGCTGCGCACTTCGGGTCTGATGCGCAGATTCAGGGTGTCGCGTTTTGCGACGGAATTGACCGCAGACATGATCGTCGTTCCTTTCTAGTCGAGCTGCCAGTATAGGAAGGCGTAGGGGCAATGTCATTACGTTTCTCCGTTGCCGCTGAATCCTTCTAGATACGGGACGCTCAGCCTGCCTGCAACTCCCGCAACCTCGGATTCTTCAAATCCTTCCCGGACAACTGTGGCTCTGCAATTGGCCACGGAATCCCCACATCCGGATCATTCCAGATCAGCCCGCCCTCATCCTCCGGAAAGTAGAAATCCGTGCACTTGTACTGAAAATCCGCGACATCACTCATCACGCAGAACCCATGCGCGTAGCCCGGCGGAATCCATAGTTGCCGGTGATTCTCGTCGTTGAGTTCCACCCCGACGAACCTGCCGTAGGTGGTCGAAGCCGGGTCGATGTCCACCGCCACGTCATACACCGCCCCCCGGCTCACGCTCACCAGCTTGCCCTGCGGGCGGGTCTTCTGGAAATGTAGCCCGCGCAGTACGCCGCGCTGCGAGCGGGAGTGGTTGTCCTGCACGAAGGGCAGGGTGATGCCCGCCTCGCGGTAGCGATCGACCTGAAAGGTTTCCAGGAAGAAGCCGCGATGGTCGCCGAATACCTTCGGCTCGATGATCAACACCCCGGGCAGGGCCGTCTCGATGACCTTCATTTCACTGCCTCCTGCGTCACCAGACGCTGCAGATACTGCCCATAACCCGTTTTGCTCAGGGCATCCGCCTGTTGCGACAACTGCTCGCGGCTCAGCCAGCCCTGGTGGTAGGCGATCTCTTCCAGGCAGGCCACTTTCAGACCCTGGCGAGCCTCGATGGTCTGCACGAAGTGGCTCGCCTCCATCAGGGAATCGTGCGTGCCGGTGTCCAGCCAGGCAAAGCCGCGCCCGAGCAGGCTCACGTGCAGGTCACCACGCTGCAGGTAGGCGTTATTGACGTCGGTAATCTCCAGCTCGCCGCGCGGCGAGGGCTTCACCTGTTTGGCGATCTCCACCACCGAGTTGTCGTAGAAGTACAGCCCGGTTACCGCATAGCTTGACTTCGGCGCCGTGGGCTTCTCCTCGATCGAGACCGCCTTGCCGTCTGCATCGAACGCCACCACGCCAAAGCGCTCGGGGTCGGACACGTGATAGCCGAACACCGTTGCCCCGCGCTCGCGCGAAGCGGCCTCGCGCAGCATGGCGCTGAAGCCGTAGCCGTAGAAGATGTTGTCACCCAGGATCAGGCACACGCTGCTGTCGCCGATGAACTCCTCACCGATCAGGAAGGCCTGCGCCAGGCCATCGGGCGAGGGCTGCTCGGCGTAGCTCAGCGCGATGCCGAAGTCCGACCCGTCGCCCAGCAGCTTGCGGAAGTTTGGCAGATCGTCGGGCGTCGAGATCACCAGAATCTCGCGAATACCCGCGAGCATCAGCACCGACAGCGGGTAGTAGATCATCGGCTTGTCGTAGATCGGCAGCAGCTGCTTGGATACGCCGCGGGTGATCGGATGCAGCCGGGTGCCGGAACCGCCGGCGAGGATGATGCCTTTCATGCCTTCTCTCCCAAACGGGCCAACTGGTAGCTGCCGTCCAGCACGCGCTCCCACCACTGACGATTGTCCAGATACCACCGCACCGTCTTGCGAATGCCGCTCTCGAAGGTTTCTTGCGGCTTCCACCCCAGCTCGCGTTCGATCTTCGACGCGTCGATCGCATACCGCCGATCATGCCCCGGCCGATCCTTCACAAACGTAATCAACTCCCTGTAGGAGCGGCGCAAGCCGCGATCAACACCAGCCAAGGGCACCATCTCATCCAGCAAATCACAAATCGTCTCCACCACCTCGAGATTCCGCTTCTCGTTGTGCCCCCCGATGTTGTAAGTCTCCCCAACCTTCCCCCGCGTCACCACCTCGACCAGCGCCCGCGCGTGGTCCTCCACATAGAGCCAGTCCCGAATCTGCGATCCGTCGCCATACACCGGCAGCGGCTTGCCCGCCAAGGCGTTGAGGATCATGTGCGGGATGAGCTTCTCCGGGAAATGGTAGGGCCCGTAGTTGTTTGAACAGTTGGTCACCAGCGTTGGCAGGCCGTAGGTCCGCTGCCACGCCCGCACCAGATGATCGGAGCTGGCCTTGGAGGCGGAGTAGGGCGAGCTGGGCGCGTAAGGCGTGGTTTCGGTGAACAAATTGTCCGTGCCCTCGAGATCGCCATACACCTCGTCGGTGGAGATGTGGTGGAAGCGGAACGCGGCCTTTGCCTCATCGACGAGGCCATTCCAGTACCGCCGCGCGGCCTCGAGCAGCGTGTAGGTGCCGACCATGTTGGTCTGGACGAACTCGGCCGGGCCGTCGATCGAGCGGTCCACGTGCGACTCGGCGGCGAGGTGCATCACGACGGTAGGCCGAAACTTTGCGAAGACCTCGTCCAAGGCTCCAGCGTTGCAGATATCCACCTGATAAAACCGGTAGCGCGACGAGTTCGCGATTGAGGTAAGCGATTCGAGATTGCCGGCATAAGTGAGCTTGTCGACGTTGGCGACGTGATGTGCTGTGTTGTCGATCAAGTGCCGAACCACGGCCGAGCCGATAAAGCCGGCCCCGCCGGTAACGAGGATGCGATGAGTCATGGGAAAGCCTGTTCAGCTCTTTGGATACCAGCGTGTGAGCAACTCTTCGTACTCACTCAACACCTGCTCCCAGGTAAAGCGCTCGTAGAAGCGTGCGCGGCTGGCAGCCTTCATACGCTGTACGGCTGCGTCGTCTGCAAGTAGGCGATCGAACAAGGCTGCGCACTCGGCTTCGTCCTTGAAATAGGCTGCTTCAGGCCCCGCCACCCAGCGGTTGAAGTGGTTGTCGTGCGCAATCACGGCACAGCCTGCACCCAAGGCCTCAACGAGGGAGGGGTTCGTGCCACCTACCCGGTGACCATGCAAGTAGAAACGACTGAAGAAGCGCAAGGCCTGCACCACGGGAGCTGCATAGATCGCGCCGGGAAAAACTACTTCTGCGCTCGCTGCGTTCATCACCTGTCTGTGGAAGGCGTTGCGCTCAGGGGTGAAATTGCCCAGCACCACCAATTTGTGGCCGCGCACCTTTGAACTGAATGCGCGAACCATCTCGAGGAAGGAGTTTTCAGGCTCGGGGCGGGCGATGATCACGGAGAACTTACTCGGCTCGAAGTCATACGCTACAAGCAGTCCAGCATCCGCACTGAGAACTTCATCGCCTCCATACGGAATCATCGTGATCTTCTCTTCCGGCACCCGACTTGCGAGGTGATCTTTAATGCGCGGATGATCCGCCACCAGATGGTTGCCAAGCCAACTGCCAGCCCAATCGTTTAACCAGAGCCAGGCTCGGGCCATTGGACCCCATTTCATCCGCGACCATTCTATCCCGTCCATGTTAATTATATTGGTTACGCCCTTTAGCCGTAATAGAGTACAGAATACGGCGGTGTTATAGCCTAGCGTCAGCACTAGGTCTTGATGTCCTGCCGCGTGCAGAATGGCTCGAGCGTCAAAAATAATCGTGCCTTTAGGGCCATTCTGCCTTACCGGAATGCGAGCTCGAAGCACTCCATTCCAGTCATCTTCGAGCGTGGGCCCGCATCCGTCTTCCTGACAGTAGACGACGACCTGCCATCCCCGCGATACCAGGTGTAAGGACAAGCGCTCGGCAAATGTCTCAAATCCACCATGCCCAGCCGGTACCCCTCGTGTGCCGAGGATCCGTAGAGTCTTCTGCATTCTCACACTCTCACGCCGAGTTCTGCATACAGTGCCAATGTTGATTCAACGTAGCCACTGCGGCTGAACTTATCCTGCACGTACCCTCGTGCCGCACGTCCAGTCTCCTCTAAATGGGAGCTCGGATACTTCGCCACTCTAGAAATCAGACCAGTTAGCTCATCCACATCGCCGCTCTTGAAAGTCCAGCCTGTCTCACCTTCGATTATCATTTCAGGAATGCCTCCGATCTGAGCCCCTATTACTGGCGTGCCCAATGCATAGCTTTCAAGGATGCTCATCGGTGCGTTCTCGTACCACTCAGACGGTAGAACTGTAGCCCTTGCTCCACGAATAAGAGATTGAAGCTCAGAGCCGGAGCGGTAGCCCAAAAAATGGATATCGCCTTGAAGGTTTTCCTGTAAGGCCTTTAGGTCAGCCTCCAGTGGACCGATGCCAACGATCTTAAGTTTGACATTGGAGGCCTTGGCCGCGCGCATCAGCGTTGCTACGCCCTTTTCAGGAGCGAGCCGGCCAAAGTACAAAAAGTAATCACCGGAGTTGTATTCCGGAATGTACTGAAAGCTGTCAATGTAATTCGGGATGTATGTGAGTTTTTCCTTTGGCCACCCCCACTCAATAAACTTATTCACATAAAATTGACTGGGGACAACAATCCTACTTGTTTTGCTCTGGTATGTGTTTAGCCAACGATGCAAAGTGCTTTCTGCCCAAACGACTGCGCTCGCGGCGAGGGAGTTCCGTATGCAACGCTGTTTGACAACGTTAAAGAGGCTGCCGTCTCTGCAGCGTTCGCAAATGCCATCGCTGTTTAGCATCTTGTAGGCTGGGCAGGCTATCTTGAGGTCATGCGCAGTCATCACGACAGGCACGCCAGCGTCGCGAAGCGTGGTAAGTATAGATGGGGATAGGTGATGATAGATGCAGTGCAGGTGCGCGACGTCAGCGGGGAAATCCTGCAAAAGGCGTTTGAGTTTCCTCTGAGCTTCGAGCGAGTAAACTACCTTGGAAGCCATAAGAAGTTTTTGCGATAAGGAGTAAGAGTGTCCAAACTCTAACTCATCAATAAAATACTTTGACCACGGAGTTTCGAAGTTCCTCGGATGATGCATAGAGAAAAAAGCGTTTCGCCATCCAATACTCTCAAGAAGAGCTGCGTGCTCGAGGTAAACTGCGTCAGATCCACCTCGTCGATAATGATAGTTATTGATGCTTAGTAAATTAGGCATAATAGAAAGGCGTTCTAGATGGCGCGTTAAATTGTATCAGCACGCTGCGACTCAGATTCTTGCGAAAAAGTTTTTTATTCTTTAAAAAGGGGAAGCCCATCGCGGAATTGTGCGAGTAGTTTTGTGTTCCGCTGCCGTATTCCATGGGGTCGAAAGGTGAATGCCGGGTGCGAAAGCTCTTGATTCTATAAATTAGTGCCAGCTGGCGTGGGAGTGGTGCACTTAAAAGCTAAATTTGATCAAGAGGTGCCCTTGCTTGTTCGCCGTTTCAATCGAATGCAAAAGGTGCGAAGAATGCCAAGAGTGTAAAAGAAAAGAGCGGAAAAAATAAGGAACTGAACTGTGATGACAAGGAATAACGCCCCGTATGGGATGCTTAATGATGCGAGCACACTCGAGATCAAATAAATAAAGCGGTAGCGAGTTGAGGAGTTGTATATCTTCTTGTCCAGAAAAATCATAAGAAAAGCAAGAAAAGCAATAAAGAATCCAAGCTGAATTAAGTTTGAATAATATAGCTCTCCAATCAGAGATAATCTAATTGTGTATTGAGAGTTCCACAGCTCTCCAATTACCTGTCCCGGTGGTTGGAAGTAATCAAACTTGCTCAATCCGAGAGCCTCAAAAGCGCGACTCGGAAGGAGTCCGGCAAGAATCGTGCTCATCGGAGCTAAGAATTCAGTGTTCCCTACAAAATTCTGCGTAAGGACTGTTCCTGAGAATTCAGGGAATATGTCAGATACAAGGAATGTGGCGACTGTTCCAGAGCCGTCCAAGCCTCCCTGGGAGCGGTATGCGCCAAAGGCAATTGCACAAGCTAGGATTAGTATTATAAAAACAGTAGAATTTAAAATGTCTTTACCTGAAAGGTGTTTTATATTATTAATTTTTACAATAAAAATGTAGATGAGCGGCAATAATATCAAAAGACGGCTTGCGCTAAATAACAATGGAATATAAAGGATTGAAAGCAGAAAAAGGAAAAGGATTGTGCTGATTTTCTGACAGCTTCGTAGTGAGGCTAGGATGAAAGTGCCGGTTGTGCTCGAAATTAAAAGCAGGCTTCCCAAGGCAATGTTTGACGCGTTTCTGTTCGCATATCTTGTTGCGTCTGGGTTTTCGCTTAGAATTGAAATCTGCGTGAAGTGATCTGTAGATAGAAAGATTCCGATGTATCCTATTAAAATAAGAAAAGCAAGGTGTGGCGACGGTTCCCTTATGTTTAAAAATAATAAGCTAATCGATTTATTTCGTTGTTTTTGTGAAAAGCACAGAAAGAGAAGATAAAGGGTGATGCAAGTGCGTCGATAAAATGCCGCAATCCTTTCTGGTTCCCCGCCCCATGAGATGTCAAGGTAGTCGCGTAGTAGGAAAGTTATCTCGCTGCATATTGCAAAAAAAGTTGCCGTGAAGTAAAAAAGGAAAAACGGAGAGTAAAGGAGTTCTTTTCGATTTATGCAATGCTTTGCGGCGATAATGAAAAGTGTTGCTTGAATGCTTATCGCAGCGATTACGGTCGAGTTGCCGTGCAAAAGTTCTGTGGTCTCGAAAAGACTTATGATTATTTCAAGTGCTAGTATGACTGCAGCAGTGGCCACGAGTCTGAAAGCGGAGTTTTTAAGCCAGTGATTGTGCATTTGGAAAATTGGTCTTCCTCCTTGGTCTGCTCTTATTAACCCGGCAATTAAATAGGTTTTGATAAGATTCGGGCTTAGAGAAGATCGATGCTCGGAAACTCCCGCCCGAAGCCCTGGAACACATTCGTCGCCAAGCATTTGTGCTGCGCAAGCAAGGCTACACATGGGCGCACATCGCTGAAGTGTGTGGGGTTCATGTCGGTACCGTTTTGAAATGGGCGCGGCGCGCCCAGGCCGACGACTTCGATACCGCCATCAAGGGCGGGTAACGTGGTCGGCGCCATGGCTCGGGACGAACATTGACGCTGGTTCAAGAGGGGCAGCTGCGTTTGAAGATCATCGGCTCGAACCCCGCCCACCTGCAGCTCGAGTTCGCACTGTGGAATCGGCGCGCGGTCATGCTCGCCATCAAGCAGCTCTTTGGCATCGACATGCCCATTCGCACCGTCGGTGAGTGCCTTCGGCGGTGGGGTTTCACGCCGCAGCGACCGGTCAAGCGCGCACTCGAGCAGGATCCGGCCCGGCTCAAGGCGTGGCTCGAGGACGCGTACCCTAAGATCGTTGCGCGGGCCAAGACTGAGGTTGCCGAGATCTACTGGGGTGAGGAGACTGCCACTCGCCAGGACTCTCACTGGGTGCGCGGCTACTCGATGGCGGGGCTGACGCCTGAGCTTCGACTGCCGGCCGGTCGCCATGGATCGACGTCGATGATCTCGGCGATCACCAACCAGGGCTTGGTGTGCTTCTCGTTCTTCGAGGGCGCCATCGATGCCGAGTGCTTCATCGTGTTCTTGAAGGACCTGATTCAGGACGCGGAGCGTAAGGTGTTCCTGATCGTCGACAACCTGCGCGTGCACCGTGCCAACCGTGTCCGCGAGTGGGCTGCGGAAAACACCGAGAAGATCGAGCTGTTTTACCTGCCGCCGTACCCGCCGGAACTCAACCCCGACGAGTACCTCAACCGGGATCTGAAAACCTCGATACGTTCCGGGCCGATTGCCAAGACCGCCGCCGCACTTCTCGAGAAGG
>JARRBR010000020.1 GCA_029982755.1 Rhodocyclaceae bacterium | reverse complement strand
CTCGATCGCGCACCGCTGCCGGCGAGTGCGCCGCAACAGGCCGAACTCGCCCTGCCCGATGCGCACGCCAACCTGCGCGGCGCGCACTACTACCACTGACCCCGCAGCGCCGTTACGCCGTAACGGCTCGACCCACCCCATTAACCACCCGCGCCGGAGAAACCACGATGCTCACCCACCCCACGCTCGAGCAACTGCGCGCCCTGCGTTGAAGCAGATCCGGAGGCGATGTCCCGCGGCGGGCATCGCCTTCTTGCTTTCTTGATCGCCTAGGCTTTCCTCCAGTCGGGCGACCTGAGGGATAATCCACCTCCCTACTATCACGCAGTCGGTCGCCCCGGTCCGACCGTAACCGGCTGCGCGCCCTCCTCCCCCCGACCGCTTGACGCCCACGACCCCTAGCCCCCCCCCCGCCCTGCTCCTGCTGGGCCCCACCGCCAGCGGCAAGACCGCGAGCGCGCTGGCGCTGGCGCAGGCCCTGCCGATCGAGATCATCAGCGTCGACTCGGCGCTGGTGTATCGCGACATGGACATCGGTACCGCCAAGCCGACGGCCGCGGAGCGGGCGCTGTGCCCGCACCATCTGATCGACATCGTCTCGCCCGAGGACAGCTACTCCGCCGCGCGTTTCCGCGCCGACGCCGTCCGGCTGATGGGCGAGATCGTCGGGCGCGGCAACGTCCCGCTGCTCGCCGGCGGCACGATGCTGTACTTCAAGGCCCTGCGCGACGGCCTGTCCGATCTGCCGGCGGCCGATCCCGAACTGCGCCGCGCCATCGACGAGGAGGCTGCGGTGCGCGGCTGGCCGGGGCTGCACGCCGAGCTCGCCCGCCTCGACCCCGAGGCCGCCGCACGGCTGGAGCCGGGCGACGCGCAGCGCATCCAGCGCGCGCTCGAGATCGTGCGCCTCACCGGCCGTCCGCTCGCCGAGAGCTATGCGCGGAAGGAAGACGCCCCCCTGCCCTGCCGCCTGCTGCCGATCGCGCTCGCGCCCTCGGATCGCAGCGTGCTGCATGCGCGCATCGCGGAGCGCTTCGACGCCATGCTGCACGCCGGCTTCGTCGACGAGGTGCGCCGCCTGCGCGCGCGCTACCGGCTCGATCCGGCGATGCCCTCGATGCGCTGCGTCGGCTACCGCCAGGCCTGGGAATACCTCGACGGCGAGATCGGCTACGACGAACTGCGCTTCAAGGGCATCGCCGCCACCCGCCAGCTCGCCAAGCGCCAGCTCACCTGGCAGCGCCAGTTCCGCGAGACCTGGCCGGGCTTCGTCGAGCTCGACTGCCTGCGCCCCGACCTGCCCGATGCGGTGCTGCGCGCCGCGCTGCGCCAGCTGCATGCGCTGGGCTGAGGTCGTGCGCCACCCGCCCGCGCTCATTCACTACGCCGCCCGCGCCGCGCGCGCGGCCGCCATTCCCCTTCCTCAGGAGCCCACCCATGGATGAACAGATCATCGCCGACGTCGAGCAATGGCTCGACGAGGTCGTCATCGGCCTCGACCTCTGTCCCTTCGCCGCCCGCCCGCGGCGCGAGAAGCGCGTGCGCATCGCGGTCAGCCACGCCACCACCCCCGAAGCCCTGCTCGACGACCTGCAGGCCGAGCTCGAGCGCCTGGCCGACACCCCGGTGGCCGAGCTGGAAACCACGCTGCTCGCCATCCCCGACATGCTCGAGGACTTCGCCGACTACAACGACTTCCTCGACGCGGTGGACCTGTGGGTGGAGCAGTTCGGCTGGGAAGGCGAGCTGCAGGTGGCGAGCTTCCACCCGCAGTACCAGTTCGCCGACACCGAGGCGGACGATCCCGGCAACCTCACCAACCGCTCGCCCTGGCCGCTGCTGCACATCATCCGCGAGGAGAGCCTGGAGAAGGCGATCGAGCACCATCCCGACGTCGATGGCATCCCCGAGCGCAACATCGCGCGCATGAAGGCGCTGACCGCCGAGGAGCGCGCGCGGCTCTTCCCCTACCTCTTCGGCTGATCGGGAATGCGGTCGCGAGCAGCCGAGCTTGGGGGCGCAATCGGGCGATTTCCCGCTGTGCCCGGAACCGCCCGCAACGGGCTGCGATGGCCCCTTCGGGGCTGCCCGCAGCGCTGGCCGCGCACCGGACGGGGGAGTAGACTGGCCTTGAAACGAGCATCCGACCCTTCCAGGCTTTCCACAACCCTGACTCCAGGAGCTCCGCCATGTTTCCCGAATACCGCGACCTGATCACCCGTCTCAAGCACTCCGACCGCCACTTCACCCAGCTCTTCGACAAGCACAACGAACTCGACCAGAAGATCCACAACATCGAGACCCACGTGGTCCCGGGCACCGGTTTCGAGATCGAGGTGATGAAGAAGGAGAAGCTGGCGGTCAAGGACCAGATCTACGCCTACCTGAAGAAGCTCGAGACCGAAAGCTGAGCGACGACGGGCGGCGAAAGCCGTCGCGCAGATGATCGCGGCTTCCGCCGCTCCCACGGGTGCCGATCGCCTCGGCGCCCCGTGGGAGCGGCGGAAGCCGCGAGTCTTTTGTGCCGCAAGGACGTGATCAAGCCGCTGCCTGCTGCGCCTCCGGCATTTCCGCGGTGCGCGTCCTGCGCGCGAGCAGGGTATACACCGTCGGCACCACGAACAGCGTGAAGAAGGTGCCGATCAGCAAGCCCCCGACGATCACCCAGCCGATCTGCTGGCGGCTCTCCGCGCCGGCCCCGGTGGCCAGCGCGAGCGGCACCGAGCCCAGCACCATCGCCCCGGTGGTCATCAGGATCGGGCGCAGGCGCAGCACCGCCGCCTCCACCACCGCCTCCACCAGATCGCGCCCCTGTTCGCGCAGCTGGTTGGCGAACTCCACGATCAGGATGCCGTGCTTGGTGATCAGGCCCACCAGCGTGACGAGGCCGATCTGGCTGTACACGTTGAGCGTGCCGCCAGCCAGCCACAGCGCGCCCAGCGCACCGGTCATCGACAGCGGCACCGTCAGCATGATGATGAAGGGGTCGCGGAAGCTCTCGAATTGCGCCGCCAGCACCAGGTAGATGAACGCGAGCGCGAGCAGGAACACCAGCGTCAGGCTCTGCGAGCTGGTCTTGAACTCGCGCGACTGGCCGTCGTAGTCGGTGCTGTAGCCCGGCGGCAGGATGCGGGCCGCGGTGTCGTCCATCCACTGCAGGGCCTCGCCGAGCGCGTAGTCCGGCGCCAAGTTGGCGGAGATCGTCACCGAACGGCGCTGGCCGAAGTGGTTGAGCTCGCGCGGCGCCACCCGCTCGCTGACCTTGACCACGCTGGTCAGCGGGACCATGTCGCCGTTGCGCGCGCGCACGTAGATGTCGCGGATGTCGTGCGGGTCGCGGCGCTCGTCGGCGCCGACCTGCACGATCACGTCGTACTGCTCGGCGTCCTGCTTGTAGCGGGTGACCTGGCGGCCGCCGAGCATGCTCTCCAGCGTGCGGCCGATCACATCGACCGCGACGCCGAGGTCGGCCGCACGGTCGCGATCGACCTCCACTGCCAGTTCCGGCATGGTCAGCTTGAGATCGGTGTCGGGCGAGACGAAGCCGGGGTTGTCGCGCATCTCATCGAGGAAGCGGTCCGCCACGCGCGCGAGCTCGTCGTAGCTCTCGGAGGTCGACACCACGAAGCTCACCGGCCGCGAGCGCACGCTCTGCCCGAGCGAGGCCGGCATGATCGGAAAGGCATTCACGCCCGGCACCGCGCGCAGCTTGGGCTGCAGCTCGGCTGCGATCTCGCCGGCCTTGCGCTCGCGCTCCGCCCAGTCGCCGAAGCCGACGAAGGAGATGCCCTGCGACACCGTCGGGTTGCCGGCGATCACCAGGTAGCGATCGACCTCGGGCAGCGCGGCGTAGATGCGCTCGATCTCCGCCGCGTAGCGCGCCATGTAGTCGAGCGTGGCACCCTCCGGCCCGGTGAACATGCCCACCACGCGACCGCGGTCCTCGAGCGGCGCGAGTTCGGTCTTCAATTGCCCCATCAGCCACACCGAGCTCCCCGCCACCACCGCGAACACCAGCATCACCAGCCAGCGCGCGCCCAGCGCCGCCTGCAGCACGCCGCGGTAGCCCGCGGTGAGCCAGGACAGGAAGCGTTCGATGCCGTTGTAGATCGGGCCGTGCTTCGGCTCGTGGCGCAGCAGCTTGGAGCACATCATCGGCGACAGCGTCAGTGCGACGAAGCCGGACACGATCACCGCGCCGGCGAGCGTGAGCGCGAACTCGGTGAACAGCTTCCCGGTGCGCCCGGTCATGAAGGCCACCGGCGCATACACGGCGGCCAGCGTGATCGTCATCGCCACCACCGCGAAGCCGATCTCCTTGGCGCCCCTGAACGCGGCCGCGAGCGGCGCCATGCCGTCCTCGATGTGGCGGTAGATGTTTTCCAGCACCACGATGGCGTCGTCCACCACCAGGCCGATCGCCAGCACCAGCGCGAGCAGCGTGAGCGTGTTGATCGAGAAACCGAACACCAGCATCAGCGTGAACGCCCCCACCAGCGACACCGGGATGGTCACCAGCGGCACCAGCATCGCCCCCCAGTTGCGCAGGAAGAACAGGCACACCGCGGCCACCAGCAGCACGGCCTCCCAGATGGTCGAGAACACCGCCTCGATGGAGCGCTCGATGAACACCGTGGTGTCGTTGGCGATCGTCATCGTCATGCCTTCGGGCAGCTCGGCCTGCAGCCGCGGCAGCATCTCGTCGAGGCCGCGCTTGAGGTCGAGCGGGTTCGCCACCGACTGCTTGATGAGGCCGATCGACACCGCCGGCTGGCCCATGAAGCGCACCGAGGTGCGCTCGCTCTCGGGCGCCACCTCCACCCGGCCGACGTCGCGGATGCGCACCGGATAGGCATCGGCAGTGTCGCCCTGGCGCAGCACGATGGCGCCGAACTGCTCGGGCTGGGTGAGATCGGTCTGCGCGACCACGGCGAACTCGCGCTCGCGGCTCTCGATGCGGCCGGCGGGCAGCTCCACGTTCTGGCGCCGGATGGCGTCCTCGACGTCCTGCACGGTGAGCCCGAAGGCGGCCAGCCGATCGCGGTCCAGCCACACCCGCATCGCGGAGCGCCGGTCGCCGAACAGGCGCGCATCGGCCGTACCGGGCAGGGTCTGCATGCGCGGCTTGATGACGCGGTTGGCGAAGTCGCTGATCTCCATCGGCGCATGACGGTCGGACGAGAACGCCACCCAGATGATCGGGCTGGCGTCGGCCTCGACCTTGGCGATCACCGGCTCGTCGATGTCGTCCGGCAGGCGCTGGCGCACCCGCGACACGCGGTCGCGCACGTCGGCCGCAGCCGAGTCCGCACTGCGTTCGACGCGGAAGCGCACGGTGATCTGGCTGCGCTCCTGGCGGCTGATCGAGGACAGCACATCGACGCCCTCGATGCCGGCGAGCGAATCCTCCAGCGGCTTGGTGACCTGCGATTCGACGATCTCGGCGCTGGCGCCGCGGTAGGTCGTGTCGACGGTGACCACCGGCTCGTCGATGTTGGGGTACTCGCGCACGGTGAGCCGCGAGTACGACATCAGGCCCACCAGCAGCACGAGCAGGGACAGCACGGTGGCGAACACCGGGCGACGGATGCAGAGCTCGGAGATGACCATGGCTCAATCCGCCCGCGCCACGCCGGCCGGTACGCCCGCCACCTTCACCGCCGCGCCATCACGCAGCTTGAGCTGGCCGGCGGTCACCACGACTGCGCCCGGCGCCAGGCCGTCGACCACCTCCACCATCGCGTCGCGGCGCTGGCCGGTCGTCACGTTCACGCGCTGGACCTTGCCGTCCTCCACCCGGTACACGAACTGCACGTTGCCCGGCGCTGGTACCAGTGCGGCCTCGGGCACCACCGGAATCTCCCCGCGCTCGGCCAGGATCAGACGCACGCGGGCGAACACGCCGGGGCGCAGGCGCATCTCGGGATTGACCAGGCTGGCGCGCAGGCGCACCGCGCGCCCCTGGGCATCGACCAGCGGATCGATCGCCTCCACCGTCGCGGTGTAGGTCTCGCCCGGCAGCACGTCGCTCGACAGCTCCAGCGCCTGTCCTGGCCGCACCCGGTCGAGGTAGAGCTCGGGCAGGCGGAAGTCGAGCTTGAGGGTAGCGATGTCCTCGAGGTTGATCAGCGCATCGCCGTCCTGGACGAAGTCGCCGGGACTGACGCTGCGGATGCCGACCACGCCGTCGAAGGGCGCGCGGATCTGCATGCGCGCGAGCCGCGCCTGCGCCAGCGCGAGGCCGGCGCGCGCCACCTCGAGCTTGGCGCGCGCATCGTCCAGGCTGCTCTGGCTGACGAACTTGCGCCCGAACAGGTCCTGCGTGCGACGGAAGTTCGATTCGGCCAGGGTCAGGTTGGCGCGCGCCTGCTGAAGCTCGGCGCGCTCCACCGCGGGATCGAGCTCGACCAGCACCGCGCCGCGGCGCACCGTCTCGCCGTCGCGGAAGCGGATCGCCTCGATCCGGCCGGAGACCTCCGGGCGCAGCACCACGGATTCGTTGGATACCAGCGAGCCGACGGCGCTGACATCGTCGGCGAGCGCACGCGTCGCCACGGTATGGGTTTCCACCGCCACCGGCGCCGCCTGCGCGCCGCCTCCGCCCCCTGCTGCCCCCTTGACGGGCGCCGCGGCCGTGCTGCCCGCCGACGGCTCCGGCGCACGATTCAGATGCCAGGCGTAGCCGGCCAGCGCAGCGAGGCCGATGAGGCTGAGAACAACGATGGGACGACGACTCGAAGGCATGGGCGATCAGCGCAAGGACGATGGAAGACGGCCGGCGGAGCGGGCGTGCAGCGGGGACGCGAGGCCGCCCGAGGGGCAGCCAGCAGTTTAGGGACAAAAGCACCCGCTGTCCGGTTCCTTGCCATCGCCATTCGCATGCGTCCGGGACGGGAGCGCGTACGTGCGCGCGGCGCGGCGTGGCCCGTCAGTCGCGTCAGTCTTCAGGCACCGGCCACTTCGGGTTCCACGCCACTTCCCACAGATGCCCGTCCGGGTCCTGGAAGTAGCCCGCGTAGCCGCCCCAGAAGGTATCGCGCGCGGGCTGCGGGATGCGCGCACCAGCCGCCCGGGCCTGCAGCATCACCTGGTCCACCTCGGTCCGCGCCGCGACGTTGTGGCTGATCAGGCATTCGCTGGCGCTCGCCGCCCCTACCGCCACCCCGGCGTCGTGGGCCAGGCTCGTGCGCGCGAACAGCGCGAGCTTGAGGCCGGGCTGCAGGTCGAAGAACACCACCGCCCCATGCTCGAACTCGTGGCCGACGATGCCCTTGGTCGACCAGCCGAGCCCGTCGCGATAGAAGGCGAGCGCACGCTCGAGCGAGTCGACGCCGAGGGTGATGACGCTGATGCGGGGCTTCATGCTGCGTTTCCTCGTGGTGGTCGTGGCGGGGAAGGATGAAGGCGCTCAGGAAGCGCCCGGGTCGAGCAGGCCCAGCGTGCGCGGGTCCCGCGCGCCGCCGTAGTAGCGCGCGAGCACCGCGGCGAACTCCGGGCCGGCATCCGGCACCGCGGCGAACAGCGTCATCGAGGACTTCAGCTTGAGCACGTCCGGATAACCGAAGATCGCCTCCGCCGATACGCCCTCGAGTTCGAGGAGCGCCCGCGCGCATTCGCGAAGCCGGGGGCCCAGCACCGGATGGCGCAGGTAGGCCTGCGCTTCGGCCAGGCTGCGGATGCCGTAGTGCAGCGCGGTCGGGCTCAGCCCCAGGCCGGCCAGCTGGGGGAACACGAACCACATCCAGTGGGTGCGCTTGCGCCCCGCGCGCAGCTCGGCGAGGGCCTGCTCATGCACGCCGCCACGCTGCGCCTCGACGAAACGGCCTAGGTCGAAGGGGTCACGGTCGGAGGGACCGTCCGCGCCAGGTTCGCAGCCGGCGGCACTCATGCCCGCCTCCGCTGCGCAACGGCCCCGCTGGCCGGATCCATCCTAGCCCCCCGCACTCACCGGCACTGCAACTGGCCGGACTGGCCGTGGACGACGCACTGCATCGCGCCGCACTGGCAGTTGTACAGCATCGAGGCCACGCTGCGCTCACCGCCAAGATTCACGCCGCGCGAGCACACGCAGGCATCGGGCTGCACGCCCAGGACGGGTCGGGCAGTGGCATCGGCAGCGACCGGCGCGGCGCTCAGCGCCAGGGCAACCGCAGCCGTCACCGCGAGGATGGCGAGGGTCATCGGCAGAGGGCGGATCTTCATGGTCGTGCTCCTCAGGCAGGTTCGGATGGCTTCGGCGCCATCGGGCCGCCGCGCGGGGAATGCGAGGACCCGACACAGCGCCGTGACGCAGCGCGATCGGGGGCGCGGGCCCTTCACCGCTCGCGCCCCACTCCTCCTTCATAGCACGCACTAGCGCCGGGACGCGCCCAGGCGCTGCAGATTTTCGTCCCGCAGGTCAGCGAGCAGCGCCGTGCCGTCGGCCGCCACGCGCAACTCGCCCCAGCGCGCACCGGCGAACACCTCCGCCTGCCCCTCCTGGAAGAAGAACGCGTTCGGTCCCACGCTCGGTGCGCCGTCGCGCATGCGGATGCGCACCGCCACCTGCGTGGCGGACGCGGGCAGTTCGTCGCCGACGCCCGCCAGCCGCGCACGGCCCTCGGCGTCGACATCCAGGTAGGCGAAGCGCGGCGGCCGCCCGGCGGGCGCGCGCTCCCGATGCGCCAGCACATCATCGATCGCGAAGCGCAGGGCCATGTAGTCCCCCTGCATCAGCGAACGCGGATCGACCGGCGCGAGCTCGAAGAGTACGACGCGCCCCCGCTCCAGTACCTGCTCGCGCTCGATGACGGCCCGTACGCCGACCCCGACCACCAGCGCCAGGGCCATCACCACGCCCACGCGAAGCCCGCCGCCCACACGACGCTCGCCGCGCCCGGATTGCGCCCTCGCCGAAGCCTCGCCGCGTGCGGCATCGACGGCCGGCGCCTTCCCGCGCGGCGCCCGCAGCGCGTGCCGAAGCGCGAGGAGCACGGCGCCGGCGAGCGCCATCAGGCCGGATTTCAGCAGCAGCGTCGTGTCGAGCCGGTAGTAGTACTCGCCGACGTAGGCCACCGCCGCAGCGAGCGCGAGCGCCGCCAGGCCGCGGTGCCCGCCGTGGAAGCAGGCCAGCGCCAGGCTGGCCGCGACCAGCAGCCCCGGCGCAGGTTGCGACACGATGGCGAGCACCAGCGCCGCCGCCAGCGCGCTCACGCCGACGCGGCGCCCGGCGGCGCTGGCGAGCGCGCAGGCCACGGCGACGAACACCAGCCCCGCACCGATCGACAGCACATCCACCGACCGTGCGAAGGAAGCGCCAGCTCCGGGCAGCCAGCGCGCGGCGTCCTCGCCCGACAGGCCGACGATCACCGGCAGCGCCAGCGCGGCCACCGTGCCGCCACGCGCGAGCGCCGCCACCCGGCCACCGTGCGCCGTCCCCGCCCAGCGCGGGCGCGCCAGCCACAGCACGGCGACGCCCGCGGTCAGGCACGCCGCGTAGGCCTCCATGCCGGGGCCGTCGCCGATCAGCGCCCCGACGTGGGCGGCGAGCAGCACCGCGCACAGGCTGCGATGCAGGGACGCCGAAGGCGGCCACATCATCGCCGCCGCCACCCCGGCGCCGATCGCCGCCCAGTGCCGCCCGCCGTCGAAGAACGCACCCCAGCCCGGCCCGCTCGCCGACACCAGCAGGGCCTGGCCCGCGAGCGAGAACGCGAGCGCCATCTGCGCGGTGAACAGGCGCTCGCGGCGGAATAGTGCAATCGCCGCGGCGCACAACAGCGCCCCCGCGAGCGCCCGCGCCACCGCGCTGTCACCGACCACGGCCAGCGGCAGCATGAAGGACGACAGGATCAGCAGCGACGCCACCCAGGCCGCCAGCGTCTGCAGCAGCATCAGCCACCAGGGCGCGCGGGCATCGGCCACGACCCGCGCGTGTTGCGCCTGGTCGAGAAACCCGTCCGCAAGCAGGGCGTCGGCGGCCTGCATCGTCCCCGAAGCGCGGCGCCCGCGCCCGCTCATCGCTCCGCTCCGCCGACGGCCGCCTCGCGATGCAGGCCCGCCAGCCACATGCCGGCGCCGGCCGAGGCGGCGATGATGAAGAGGCCCACCAGATTCATGCCGAAGAAGCTCGCCACCGGCAACAGTTTCACGAGCCCGGCGGTGAGCACCGCAATGCCGCCGTAGACGGCGAGCGCGAGGATCGGCAGGTCGCGCCGCACGCGGTGGTAAACCGCCGCAGCCACGCCCGCCACCACCGAGAATGCGGCCGCCACGACCCGGAACTCGGTCTCCCACCAGCCGAGCATCGCACCGGCGCACAAGGGCCCCAGCACGCCCAGCGCCGCCAGCCGGTGCAGCCAGCGCCGCGGCGCTGCGACGAGGACGCCGGCGAAGGCCTCGAGGATCAGCAGCACCACCAGGTTGAAGGCCGCGATTGCGAGCAGCTCATCCCCATCGGACAGCGTGCCGATGACGCCCCACCACGCCGATTGCGACAGTGCCCGCATCAGCGCGAGGTTCGCGACACCCAGCCACAACATCCAGCTCGCGGTCGAGCGCGACACCCACGCGAAGGGCAGCATCAGCACCGCCCAGGCGGCGAACAGCTCCCATACGTCGGCGCCGGTCTGGTACGTCTGCCCGACCAGGGCCAGGACCGCCCCGGTCGCGACGCAGGCGCCGAACAGCGCCGCGCGCCAGCCCACACCGGCCGGGCGGGCGAGGAGCGCACCGCCACAGAACGCCGCCAGCACCCCGATCGCCAGTCCGAGACGGGCGAAGCGGTGCATCGCGTCCCAGTTGTAGGCGATGAAGAACACCACCGCCGCAGCCAGCAACAGCGCCCCGCCGAGGGCGAACACCCGATCGAGCGCGCTCCCCCATTCGGCCGGCGCCGGCCGCAGCGGCGCACGGGCGCTCGCGGCGGCGAGCTGCTCTCGACGCAGCCCGCCCGACTCGGCCAGCCGGAGCAGCAGCGCGCGTTCTTCAGGCATCCAGGTCATGCGCACACTCGCAGAAAAGCAGAGTCTCGAGCCTATCAGCAAGGCCGCACCGCCGTCGCCCGCCGCTGCGCGCGCTATGCTTGATTCGTCACGGATTGCCCGACAGGTGACGTCCATGCCCTCCCCGGCCCCCGCTCCCGACCCCGCTCCCGACCCCGCTCCCGACCCCGTTCCAGACCCCGTTCCAGACCCCACTCACGATTCGACGCCCGACGCGACGCCCGAGCCCGGCCACGGCGGCACGTCCCCAACCGACGCCGAGCCGGTCGTCGCCACGTTCCGCTTCTACGAGGAACTCAACGACTTCCTCGCGCCGGATCACCGGCGGCACGCGTTCGAGGCCCGCTGCGCCCGCGCCGCCACGGTCAAGCACATGATCGAGGCGCTGGGCGTGCCGCATACCGAGGTCGAGCTGGTGCTGGTCAATGGCGAATCGGTCGGCTTCGAGCGCCTGCTGCGCCACGGCGACCGGGTGTCGGTCTATCCCCGCTTCGAGACCTTCGACGTGACGCCGCTGCTGCGCGTGCGCGCCGCGCCGCTGCGCGTCACCCGCTTCATCGCCGACGCCCACCTCGGCGGCCTCGCGCGCCTGCTGCGCCTGACCGGCTTCGACACGCTCTACGACAACCACTGCGATGATGCCGAGATCGTCGCCATCGCCGGCCGCGAAGGCCGCATCGTGCTGACCCGCGACCGCGAGTTGCTGAAGCGCCGCGAGCTCACCCACGGCTGCTTCATCCATGCGCTGCAGCCCGAGCGCCAGGCGGCGGAGCTGTTCGCGCGCCTCGACCTCGCCCGCAGCGCGCGGCCGTTCTCGCTGTGCCTGCAATGCAATGCGCCCTTGCACCCGATCGCCAAGGCCGAGATCGCGCAGCGCCTGCCACCGGACGTGCGTGCGCGGCACGACCGCTTCTCGACCTGCGACCGCTGCCGACGGGTGTTCTGGGAAGGATCGCACTGGAAGCGGATGCGCGCCGCGGTGGACCGCCTGCTGGCCTGCGGCGCGGCGGGCGAATGAGGCCGCGCCCCGCGTCGCCTGCGTCCGCCGGGTCCGCCCCTTCAGTCCTCCGCCCGCGCCAGCGCGTACAGCACGAGCGCGCCGAAGCCGATCAGCAGGATCCACTTCAGCGTTGAACAGGTGGTCGACAGCACATAGGTGCTCGGCGTGTCGAAGCGCGGCACCTCGGTCAGCCACCAGTGGAACGCGTTCTCCGCCGCGTCGAACAGCGCGGCCAGCGGCAGGCACAGGCGCGCGAACAGCCGCGCGGCGGGGGCGAGCGACAGGAAGACGCCGCTGCGGGTCGCGAGCAGCCAGCCGAAGGTGGCGTAGGCCAGCAGCAGCACGCTGTCGATCACGAGGTGGTTGCGGTAACGGACGAGATCCTCGGGCGGCCACAGGTGGACGATGGCGCCGAAGGTCTGCGGCTGCCAGGCGAACTGCAGTGCGATCGCGCCGGGCCGCAGCGGCGCCAGATACAGGCTCAACCCGATGAAAAGGGCCGCGGCGACCACGCCGCTCGCCCAGACCGTCCGCATCCGCCCGCCGCCTGCACCCCGCGCCACTTCCACAGCGCTCAGCCCGCCATGAACGACAGGTGGATATCGCTGCCGTAGCGGCAGACGATCTCGCGCTTGGCGGCGAGGAAGGCGTCGACGTCCCCCGCCCGCCCGGCGCGCGCGATGCGGTAGCGCGCCAGCTCGTCGGCGATGACGTCGAGGAACAGTTCCGCCAGCAGCAGCCGGGCCGAATCGCGGAAATTGCCGCGGCCATCGACGTAGAGCTGCACGGTGGGGGCGGCAGTGTTGATCAGGATCCGGCGCTCATCGGGGCTATACACCGCGCGGTCCGCCTCCCTGCCCAGCCAGCGGAAGGCATAGCCGGTGAACATCGCCTCGCCGTGGTCCTTGGGCGGACGATGCCGGCCCGGATGGCGGGGATGCGCCGTCGGATGGTGGGCGTGGCCGGAGGCGTGCTCGGCGATGACGATCTCGCACCACGCGAGGTAGGCGCCCGCGCGCACCAGCAGTTCGCCACGCTCGCCGGGTCCCAGGCCGGTCACGGTCCAGCTCAAGGCGCCCTCGCCGCCGAGACTGGCGACCGGGATCGGGGCCGGCGACGGTTCGATGAGCAGGCCCGCGCTCGCGGTGGCCTCCACGCTCAGCATCGCATCCGCATCGAGCTGCTGCGGGTCGACCAGCAGCCGGACGTGGAAGGGATGGTCCGGCCTGCGGTAGTAGAACGGCGTGGAGAACCGCAGCGGCGCCGGCGCCTCGGCTTCATCCGCCCCTGCGGGCGCTCCCGCCGCGGACGGATGGACGATGCCGAAGTCGTGGATCGCGGCCAGGTTCATGCGCTCGAGCAGGTGCTCGATCATGTGCGCGGTGCGCCCCGAGGTGGTGGCGCGCTCGAGGTGGCGCAGCTTGTCCTGCTCGGTCTGCACATGGGGCGCGATCATCCGGCTCACCGCGCGGTAGAAGGCGGCGACGATCGGCGCCTTCGGGTTGAGTCCGGCGCGCTCGTCGCTGATCACCGCCTCGCCCGCCGCGAGCCTTTCGACCAGCGCCGGGCAGCGCACGGTGCCGAACAGGTACTCGGTGCCGACCTGGTTCTCGTAATCGAAGAACTGGCAATCCAGCACCGCGGTGCCCGACAGTACCAGCAGGCCGCTCGTGCGCTCATCGCCGCGCGCCACGAGCTCCGCGTCCAGCGCGCGCTTGAGCGTGAGCGTGAATTGCCAGCTCCGGTGCTCGTACTGGAACTGGCCCGGCGCCTCGGGGCCGAGCAGCACCACCGCAGGCGGCTCCTCGAAGCGCACCCGACCGCTGCGCTCGACCTCGGCACCGTCCTTCAGGTGCACCACCTCGAGCGCACGGCGGTCCAGCACGTCGCGCAGGTAGATGTTGTCGGCGAGCGCATGCACCAGCGCGCCGAACTGGGAGATGCTGGCCTGCGGGCTGTCGATGACGATCGCCACCCGGGTGCCGTCGCGCGGAATGCCGAGGCGCTCGCGGTCGGCGGCCGTGGCCTCGCGGTCGTGGCCGCCATCGTCGTAGAGGTAGGCGCCATCCTCGCCGCGGAAGAGCTCGATGCGCGAGAGCCGTCCGTCGTGGACCGTCTCCAGCCAGCCGTAGCCGAGGCCGAAGATCGCCTGCTTGAGACCGCGACCGAAGTAGCCGCGCCCGCCTGCCCGGCCCTGCGCGAGCAGGCTGTGGGCGCCGCCATAGCTGAGGATGGCGCAGGCCTTGTCGAAGCCCAGGCCTTCGGCCTGGTCCGTCACCGTCAGCAGCGCGCCGCGCCGGTGACGCTCATAGCGCACGAGGATGGCGCCGGACACCTGTTCGCCGCCCTGCTCCAGGCGCGTGTAGCTGTCGTCGGCGTTGGTGACGAGCTCCACCAGCGCCTTCTCGATCGAGGCGAAGCGCCGCGAGTCGATGTCGATGACCCGTTGGTCGACGGGGATTGCATTGACGGCCATCGCAGACCTCTTCCGGGTTTATCCAGCTTCAGCTCGCACCCGCTTGCAGGCCTCGTCGGAACGCGGCCCGGATCACGGTGTGGAGCATCTGTCCTGCATGCTACTCCCGATTCCGGCGGGCCGGACAGGCGCCGGTCCGCGGCAGCCGCCACCGCTCACCGCCGCCGGCGCGCCGACCACACCCAGGCGTAGGCGAGCGCATTCACGCCGAGGACGATGGCGGCGAGAACGTACTGGATCTCCGTCGTCAGGCCGGCGGGATAGATCAGCGGCAGCAGGTAATGCTCGATGAAGCCGCCGGCGTAGCCCGCCTCCCCGGCGGCGATGCGCAGGCGGTTCTCCAGCGGCGTCAGGGGGCACAGGCTGCCGCTGAGCTCGACGTACAGGCCCCAGGCCGCCGCCGGCAGGTGCAGCACCGGCGCCCGGCGCCAGCGCAGGGCGAGCAGGCCGCCGAGCAGCACGAACAGGATGAAGCCCAGATGCAGCAGCAGCACGGCATCTGCGGCGAGGCGATGGATCATCTGCGCGCTCCCATCAACGACAAACCCGGCGCGCGGCCGGGTCTGCGGGTCGGCCGGCTGCCCCGGCCGGCGGGACGAAGCCGTGCGCCGGCTTCAGCCGACGATGGTCTGCGCCTCGCCGTCCTTGCGCGCGTCGATGCGGCCGATGCGATACACGGTCTCGCCCGCCGCCTTCAGCGCCGCTTCGGCCGCGTCGGCGTCGGCCGCCGCCACCACCACCGCCATGCCGATGCCGCAGTTGAACACGCGGTACATCTCCTGCATGTCGACGTTGCCTTCCTTCTGCAGCCACTGGAACAGGGGCGGCAGGGTCCAGCTCGCGGCGTCGATGCGGGCGGTCAGTTCGTCGCGCAGGATGCGCGGCACGTTCTCGGTGATGCCGCCGCCGGTGATGTGGGCCATGCCCTTCACCGCGCCCGGCTGCGACTGCATCAGCGCCAGCAGCGGCTTGACGTAGATGCGGGTCGGCTCCATGACCACGTCGCGCAGCTTGCGGCCGTGGAAGTCGGCGTCGAGGTCGGGCTTGGCGACCTCGATGATCTTGCGGATCAGCGAGTAGCCGTTGGAGTGCGCGCCGCTCGAGGCCAGGCCGAGCACGACGTCGCCCGGCACGATCCTGCTGCCGTCGATGATGTCGGCCTTCTCGACCGCGCCGACCGCGAAGCCGGCGAGGTCGTATTCGCCCGCCGGGTACATGCCCGGCATCTCGGCGGTCTCCCCGCCGATCAGCGCGCAGCCGGCCAGCTCGCAGCCCTGGGCGATGCCCTTGACCACGTCCGCGGCGGTGTCGACGTCGAGCTTGCCGCAGGCGAAGTAGTCGAGGAAGAACAGCGGCTCGGCGCCCTGCACCAGGATGTCGTTGACGCTCATCGCCACCAGGTCCTGGCCGACGGTGTCGTGCTTGTCGAGCTGGAAGGCGAGCTTGAGCTTGGTGCCGACGCCGTCGGTACCGGAAACCAGCACCGGCTCCCTGTACTTCTTCGACAGCTCGAACAGCGCGCCGAAGCCGCCGATGCCGCCCAGCACCTCGGGGCGCATGGTGCGCTTGGCGAAGGGCTTGATGCGGTCGACCAGGGCGTCGCCGGCTTCGATGTCCACACCGGCGTCGCGGTAGGAGAGGGAGGCTTGGTTGGAGGAGTTGGGTGCGCTCAAGATCGTTCCTCTGGGCTCGGAGAAAGGCAAGGACTGGGCAAGGGCCAGGCTCGGAAAAGGCAGTGGGAAAAACTGGCCTGGTGCCGCATGGCGACGGTCTCGTCTTGAGGCCGCAACGCCAAGTGGCTACATTTACGGGTTTTCGCGGGCTCTTCGCCCCGCGCCAAGTCCGCGATTTTACTTTAAATGAACGCTCCCCGCGCCGATCGCCTGCAAACCTTCGCCTGGACCGCGGCCGGCCTGGCGATCGTCGGCCTGTTCTGGCTGCTGGGGCCGATCCTCACCCCCTTCGTCATCGCCGCGGTGTTCGCCTACATCTGCGATCCCGCGGTCAACTGGATGGTGGCGCGGCGCGTGCCGCGCGCGCTGGCGGTACTGCTGGTGATCGTCGCGCTCGGCCTGGTGCTGGTCGCGCTGGCGCTGATCCTGGTGCCGATGGTGTATCGCGAGGGCGTGCTGCTGGTGCGGCGGTTCCCGGACCTGGTCGAGATGTTCAACGCCCAGGTGTCGCCGCTGCTGATGACGCGGCTGGGCATCGACCTGCAGCTCGACGCCGCGCAGTTCCGCCAGCTCGTCGCCGACAACTGGACCAACGCGCAGGACATCGTGCCGATCGTGCTCGGCCACCTCAAGGCCGGCGGCATGGCCCTGCTCGGCTTCGTCGCCAACCTGTTCCTGATCCCGCTGGTGATGTTCTACCTGCTGCAGGAATGGCCGCGCATCCTCGACGCGCTCGAACGCATCGTGCCGCGCCCCTGGCTGGCGCGCACGATGCGCATCCTCAACGACATCGACTCGGTGATGTCCGAATTCCTGCGCGGACAGCTGTCGGTGATGCTGCTGCTCGCGGTGTTCTACAGCGTGGGCCTGTGGTTCGCCGGGCTCAACTTCTGGCTGCCGGTGGGCGTACTGACCGGCCTGCTGGTCTTCATCCCCTACGTCGGCTTCGGCGGCGGCCTGCTCCTCGCCATCCTCGCCGCCCTGCTGCAGGGCCAGGGCTGGCCGCCGCTGGCGGGCGTGGCGATCGTCTACGGCCTCGGGCAGCTGGTGGAAAGCTTCCTCCTCACCCCTTACCTGGTGGGCGAGCGCATCGGCCTGCATCCGCTCGCGGTGATCTTCGCGCTGATGGCCTTCGGCCAGCTGTTCGGCTTCGTCGGCGTGCTCGTCGCCCTGCCGGTGAGCGCGGCGCTGCTGGTCGGCCTGCGCGAGGTGCTGGGCGCCTGGCTCGCCAGCCCGGTCTATCTGGGGAAGGAACCCCCGGCACTGGACGAAACCCCGGGGCCACGATGAAGCAGCTCGTCCTCGACATCCGCCCCGACGCCCCGCCCACGCTGGAGAACTTCGTCGCCGGCAGCAACGCGGAGCTGGTGGCGACCGTGTCGCTGCTGGCCGACCCGGCGACCGCGGCGCAACTGCCGGCGCGCCACATCTACCTGTGGGGCGGGGCCGGCAGCGGCCGCAGCCACCTGCTGCGCGCGACCGCCGCGATGGCGCGCGAGGCCGGCCGGCCGGTGCACCTGCTCGCCGCCGCCGACGTGGACGACAGCCTGCCCGAGACCGCCGACGCCCTGCTCGCGATCGACGACGTCGACCAGCTCGCGCCCGAGGCCCAGATCGCACTCTTCAACGCCTTCAATCGCGCCCGCAGCAACGGCCAGTCGCTGCTGCTGTCCGGCCCGGCCGCGCCGCTCGCCCTGCGCCTGCGCGAGGACCTGCGCACCCGCATCGGCCAGAGCCTGATCTACGAGGTGCAGCCCCTGGACGACGCCTCGCGCGCGGCCATCCTCACCACCCTGGCCGAACGCCGCGGCCTGCGCCTGGCCGACGAGGTCGTCGACTTCCTGCTGCGCCACGGCCGTCGCGAGCTGTCCAGCCTGCGCGGCGTGCTCGACGCGCTCGACGCCGCCTCGCTGGAACGCAAGCGCCCCATCACTCTGCCCCTGCTGCGCGAGATGATGCAGCAGGGCCTGGAAATCTGATCATCGGAGCAACAATCGTGAATCTCGTCCTCTTCGACCTCGACAACACCCTGCTCGCCGGCGACTCCGACTTCGCCTGGGCGCAGTTCCTCATCGGCAAGGGCGTGCTCGACCGCGAGGTGCAGGAATCGAGGAACCTCGCGTTCTACGAACAGTACAAGGCCGGCACGCTCGACATCTTCGAATTCCTCGACTTCCAGCTCGCGCCGCTGGCCCGCCATCCGCGCGCACAGCTCGACGCCTGGCACCGAGAGTTCATGGACCTGTCGGTTCGGCCGATGATCACCGCCAAGTCGCGCGCGCTGGTGCGCGAGCACCTCGACAGCGGCGCGCTGGTCGCGGTGGTGACGGCGACCAACGCCTTCGTCACCGGCCCGATCGTGCGCGAATTCGGCATCCCCCACCTGGTCGCCACCGTCCCGGCGCAGGAGGGCGGTGCGTTCACCGGCAAGCCGCGCGGCATGCCGGCCTTCAAGGCGGGCAAGATCGAGCGCGTCGACAACTGGCTGGAGTCGCTCGGCCTCCACCTGGGCAGCTTCGAGCGCAGCTGGTTCTACAGCGATTCGCACAATGACCTGCCGCTGATGGGCCGCGTCACCGACCCGGTCGCAGTCGATCCGGACGACACCCTGCGCGCCCACGCCCAGGGCAAGGGCTGGCCGGTGATCTCGCTGCGCTGAACCACACGGTGCCCGGAGCTGCCTGCAACGGCAGATGACCGGGCGCGCGAAGCGATCGGTTATCATTGCGCCCCTATGCACGCACGACTCCTTTCCCGATGATCCGCAAGCTGCTGCGCAAGGTCTTCAAGCGCCCGGCCACCCCCGCACGCCACGAACCCGCCCTCATCCCCGTCGAACGCCACGGCATCCGCCGTGAGCAACTGTCTCCGGCCGCGCGCAAGGTGTGCGCGGTGCTGCAGGAGAAGGGCTTCAAGGCCTTCGTCGTCGGCGGCGCGGTGCGCGACCTGCTGATCGGGCAGCCGCCCAAGGACTACGACGTCGCCACCAGCGCCACGCCCGAGGAAGTGCGCGCCGCCTTCCGCCGCTCGCGCATCATCGGCCGCCGCTTCAAGATCGTGCACGTCATGAGCGGCCCGGAGACCATCGAGGTCTCGACCTTCCGCGCCAGCCAGGATGCCGAGAGCGCCGACACCGACGAGCACGGCCGCGTGCTGCGCGACAACGTGTTCGGCAACCAGGAAGAGGACGCGACCCGGCGCGACTTCACGGTCAATGCGCTGTACTACGATCCCGGCACCGAGACCATCGTCGACTACCACCACGGCGTCGCCGACATCCAGCAGAAGACCCTGCGCATGATCGGCGATCCGCGCACGCGCTACCGCGAGGACCCGGTGCGCATGCTCCGCGCGGTTCGGCTGGCGGCCAAGCTCGGACTGACCATCGACCCGGCGGCGCGCCAGCCGATCCGCGAAATGGGTCCGCTGCTCGAGAACGTGCCGGCGGCGCGGCTGTTCGACGAGATGCTCAAGCTGCTGTTCTCCGGTCACTCGCTGAAGTGCCTGCAGCAGCTGCGTGGCGAAGGCCTGCACCACGGCCTGCTGCCGCTGCTCGACGTCATCCTCGAGCAGCCGATGGGCGAGCGCTTCGTCACCCTGGCGCTGGAGAACACCGACGAGCGCGTGCGCCAGGACAAGTCGGTGTCGCCCGGCTTCCTGTTCTCGACCCTGCTGTGGCATGAGGTGCTGAAGACCTGGGAGCAGAAGAAGGCCGCCGGCGAGCACAGCCAGCCGGCGCTGTTCGAGGCCATGGACGAGGTGCTCGACGCGCAGGCGGGCAAGCTCGCGATCACGCGCCGCATCGCCGGCGACATCAAGGACATCTGGGCGCTGCAGCCGCGCTTCGACAAGCGTACCGGCAAGACCCCCTACCGCGTGATCGAGCAGCCGCGCTACCGCGCCGGCTGGGACTTCCTGCGCCTGCGCGCGCAGGCCGGCGAGATCCCGATGGAGATCGTCGACTGGTGGGACCGCTTCGCCCACGCCGGCCACGACGAGCGCGAGGCACTGATCCGCCAGGCCCCCGCCGAGGCCGCCCCGGCCGCCAAGAAGCGCCGCCGGCGCAAGCGCAAGCCTGCCGGCGCAGCGGGCGAGATGGCCGCCGACGCGCCGGCCACGGCCGCGGGCGACGCCTGAGACACCCCGCCTCCCGCCCCATGAACGCCTCCCGGAGTGCCGCCGTGCGCGCCTTCGTCGCCTTCGGCGCCAACCTCGGCGACCCCGCCGCCGCCTTCGCGCTCGCGCTGGAGCGCCTCGACGCCCTGCCCGGCACCCGGGTGACAGCGCAGTCCGCGCTCTACCGGACCGCACCGATCGGGGTCGAAGGACAGCCCGACTACATCAACGCGGTGATCGCGCTCGACACCACGCTCGGCGCTCGCGCCCTGCTCGAGGCGCTGCTCGCCATCGAGCACGAGGGCGGGCGCACCCGCGCCTTCCACATGGCCCCGCGCACGATGGACCTCGATCTGCTGTTGTACGGCGAGGAGGTCATCGACGAGCCCGGCCTGCAGGTGCCGCATCCGCGCATGCACCTGCGCGCCTTCACGCTGCTGCCGCTGGCCGAGATCGCGCCCGACGTGCCGATCCCGGGGATCGGCAGGGTGGCCGAGCTGCTGCCGACGGTCGCCGGCCAGGCCATCGAGCGCATCGCGTCCGCCCCCCCGGCGGATCGCCGCGGCTGAACCGCCATGCCCGCCTGGCTCCAGTCCGCCACCGCCACGCTCGGCGCCAGCCCGGTCTGGCTGCAGACCGCGCTGCTGCTCACCGCCTCCAACGTGTTCATGACCTTCGCGTGGTACGGCCACCTCAAGAACATGCAGGGCAAGGCCTGGTACGTGGCCGCCCTGGTGAGCTGGGGCATCGCGCTGTTCGAGTACCTGCTGCAGGTCCCGGCGAACCGGATCGGGGCGACGGCGCTGAGCCTCGCCCAGCTCAAGATCATGCAGGAGGTGATCACCCTCCTGGTGTTCGTGCCCTTTGTCGTACTGTACATGAAGCAGCCGATCAAGCTTGACTATCTGTGGGCCGCCTTGTGTATGCTCGGTGCGGTCTATTTCATCTTCCGCAGCTAGCGCGGAGCAGCGAACCGGGGGCGGCCACGCATGCTGGACAAGGCACATTACATCGTCGTGGAAGGCCCGATCGGCGCGGGCAAGACCTCGCTCGCCAGACGCCTGGCCGAGCGCCTGCAGGCCGACACCCTGTTCGAGCAGGCCGAGTTCAATCCCTTCCTGAGCCGCTTCTACCACCAGCCCGAGCGCTGGGCGATGGCGACCCAGATCTCCTTCCTGTTCCAGCGCATCGACCAGCTCGCGGGGCTGGGCACGATCGGCGACGGCCGCCGGGTGGTGTCCGATTTCCTGCTCGACAAGGATCGCCTGTTCGCCGAGCAGAACCTGTCCGAGGACGAGCTCGCGCTCTACCGCCGCATCCACGACGGCGTGCATCCGGCCGGCTTGCCGCGGCCCGACCTGGTGATCTACCTGCAGGCCCGGCCCGACACGCTGATGGAGCGCATCCGCAAGCGCGGCCTCGAGGCAGAGCGCCACATCACCGAGTCCTACCTGCACCAGGTCGCCGAACGCTACACGCGCTACTTCTACCAGTACGACGCCGCGCCGCTCTTCATCGTCGATGCCAGGCAGCTCAATCCGGTCGACCGCGACGAGGATTTCGAGCTGCTGCTTGAGCGCCTGCGCGAGATGCGCAGCTATCGCGAATTCTTCGCCTATGCGGGGTAGGACCTAGCCGAAACCCGTTGCGCATTCGCGGCAATGCACTTGTGCAATGCACCAGTTTGGTGAACACTGCGCCCTCCCTTCAGGAGCGATGAATGAGCTATCTCCAGGACCAGAAGCCCGTCACCCTCTTCGAGCTCGGCAAGATGCGCGCCGAGGGCCGCAGGATCGCCATGCTGACGGCCTACGACGCCAGCTTCGCCGCGCTGCTCGGCCGCGCCGGCGTCGATTCCATCCTCATCGGCGATTCGCTCGGCAACGTGCTGCAGGGGCAGAAGTCGACGCTGCCGGTCACGCTCGAGCACATGGCCTACCACACCGAATGCGTGGCGCGCGCCGGCGCCCGCCCGTTCGTCATCACCGACATGCCCTTCGGCACGTACCACGAAAGTCCGGAGCAGGCGATGCGCAACGCCGCCCGCCTGATGGCGGCGGGCGCGCAGATGGTCAAGGTCGAGGGCGGCGAGTTCATGGCCGAGACCGTGCGTTTCCTCGTCGAACGCGGGGTGCCAGTGTGTGCGCACATCGGTCTCACGCCGCAGGCGGTGCATCAGCTCGGCGGCTACCGCGTGCAGGGCCGCAGCGAGGAAGGCGCCGCTCGGCTGAAGGCCGACGCCCATGCGCTGGAGCAGGCCGGCGCCGCACTGATGGTCATGGAGATGGTGCCCGCCGCCCTCGCTGCCGAGATCACCGCCAGCCTGCAGAGCATGGCCACCATCGGCATCGGCGCCGGCGCGGGCTGCGACGGCCAGGTACTGGTGCTGCACGACATGCTCGGCATCTTCCCCGGCAAGACCGCCCGCTTCGTGCGCAACTTCATGGACGGCGCCGCGAACATCGAGGACGCCGTGGCGCGCTACGTCGCCGCGGTCAAGGACGGCAGCTTCCCCGCGCCCGAGCACTGCTACTGATCCCTGCCGCCCCTGCCCGACCGCGCAGGGGCCGGGGCCCCTTCCCCCGGACCGTATTCTCCCGGACGACATCCGCCACCATGCAGATCCACGACACCATCGACAGCCTGCGCGCCGCGCGCGCGCGCGCCGGCAAGGTCGCCTTCGTGCCCACCATGGGCAATCTCCACGAGGGCCACATCACGCTGATGCGCGAGGCCGGCGCGCACGCCGATTGCGTCATCGCCAGCATCTTCGTCAACCGCCTGCAGTTCGGCGCCGGCGAGGACTTCGACCGCTACCCGCGCACCTTCGCTGCCGACTGCGAGAAACTGGAGGCAGCCGGCGTGGCGCACGTGTTCGCCCCAGACGAGACGGTCATGTATCCGCAGCCGCAGCGCTACCACGTCGATCCGGCGCCGGCCCAGGTGTCGATCCTCGAGGGCGAGTTCCGCCCCGGCCATTTCCGCGGCGTGGCCACGGTGGTCATGAAGCTGCTCAACATCGTGCAGCCCGACATCGCGCTGTTCGGCAAGAAGGACTACCAGCAGCTGATGGTGCTGTCGAACATGGTGCGCGAGATGGCGATGCCCGTCGAGGTGCTGCCGGGCGAGACGGTGCGCGCCGAAGACGGACTGGCGCTGTCCTCGCGCAACGGCTACCTGAGCGCCGACGAACGCGCCCGCGCGCCCCTGCTCTACCGCCTGCTCAGCCGCATCCGCGATGCGGTGCGCGCCGGCGACCACGACCTTCTCAAGCTCGAGACCGACGCCATGGCCGAACTCGCCGCCGCCGGCTGGGAGCCCGACTACATCGCGGTGCGCCGCCGCGCCGACCTTCAGCCGCCGGTGCACATGGACGACCCGCTGGTGGTGCTGGCCGCCGCCCGGCTCGGCCGCACCCGGCTGATCGACAACCTCGAGATCTGAGGCGGGCGCGGATCAGGGTACGCCCGGCCTTGCATCCGCACGCGCTTCTGGTTACAAAACGAAGACTCGACAAAAAAAGTCGCCCGCGCATCGCGGCGCGCATCTCGACAACGAAAGAGGGGGAGTAGGACCATGATGACGACCGTGAAGCAGATCCTCGAGCAGAAAGGCAGCGTCTTCCACGCAGTACGGCCGACGGACTCGGTCTTCGACGCGCTGTCGCTAATGGCGCAGTTCGACATCGGCTGCGTGCTGGTCACCGAGAACGACAAGCTGGTGGGGATCTTCACCGAGCGCGACTATGCCCGCAAGGTCGTGCTCAAGGGCCTGGTATCGCGCGACGTCAGGGTCGGCGACCTGATGACCCACAAGCCCTACACCGTCGGCCTCTCGGGCACCGCCGACGACCTGATGGCCACCATGACCGAGAAGCGCTTCCGCCACATCCCGGTGGTCGAGAACGGCAAGCTGCTCGGCATCGTCACCATCGGCGACATGGTCAAGTCCATCGTCAGCCAGCAGGAAAAGACGATCAAGCAGCTCGAGAGCTACATCGCCGGCGACCTCGCCGCGGAATAAGCCCGGCCTGCGGCGACATCGCCGCGGGGCAGTTGGAAACGCCGGACCGACGGGAGTCGGGTCCGGCGTTGTCGTTTTCGGGTAGCGGGCGGAAGGCGGGGCGGCCTGCGCGGCTGCCGCCGCTGCTACGCGGCGCTGCGCGCCGGCGCTCCTTGCCGGCCGAGCCTCACTCCCCCACCGCCTTGCCGATGATCTCGGCAACGTCGGCGGACAGGCCGGGGGCGGCGAGGACGCGTTCGAGCTGCGGGCGGATGCTGGCCTGCAGCGCGGGCGTGAAGTGACGCCAGTTCTCGAGCGCACGCGCCATGCGCGCGGCCACCTGCGGGTTCCTGGCGTCGAGCGCGACCACCTGCTCGGCCCAGAACGCGTGACCGCTGCCGTCGGCGGCGTGGAACTCGCCCGGGTTGGCGCGGAAGAAGGTGCCCAGCAGCGCGTACACCTTGTTCGGATTCGACAGGCTGAAGGCCGGGTCGCCGAGCAGCGCACGCACGCGCTCCAGCGTCGGCGCCATCGTATCCTCCCAGCGCCAGGCGCCGGCCTGCAGCGCGAACCACTTGTCGAGCACCAGCGCATCGTCGCGGTGGCGCTCGTGGAAGGCCTGCAGCGCGGCGGTGCGCGCCGGGCTCGTGCTCTGCACCAGCGCGGCGAGCGCGCCGAAGCGCTCGGTCATGTTGGTGGCGGCGGCGAAGCGCGCCTCGGCGCGCTCCAGGCCTGCGCGATCGCCCGCGGCGGCGAGATAGCGCAGCGCCAGGTTGGCGAGCGCGCGACGACCGGCGTCGCCGGGGTGGTAGCGGTACTCGCCGGGTACCTGCATCGTATCGACCAGGAGCAGCCAGTCGGCCGCGAGCGCGCCGCCGAGCGTGCGCATCAGGCGGATCAGGGCCGCGCGCAGCGCGCCGGGGTCGGCCGGCGACATGCGCTCGAGCAGATAGGCCTCTCCCGGCAGCGCCAAGGCCTGGGCGCGGAAGGCGGGATCGAGCGCGGCGTCGTTGAGCAGCGTGCGGAAGGCGGCGACGAAGGCGTCGGGTACCGTGGCGGCGGGCTCGGCGGCGAGCGCCAGCGCGACGCGCTCGGCGTAGCGCTGCGCCGCATCCCAGCGGTTGAAGGGGTCGGCATCGTGCGCAATGCGGAACGCAAGACGCGCGTCGTCCTCATCGAGCTCGAGAATCACCGGCGCCGAGAAGCCGCGCAGCAGCGAGGGCACCGGCTCGGCCTCCAGCCCGACGAAGCGGAAGCGCTGTTCGGCCTCGTCCAGACGCAGCACGCGGGTGGTGGCGCCGGGCTGGGCCTCGCCCTCGAGCTGCAGCGGGCGGTCCCGCCCGTCCGGTCCGATCAGGCCGAGCGCGACCGGGATCACCAGCGGCAGCTTGGCGTGTTGCCCGGGGGTGGCCGGCGTGGATTGGGCCAGCGTCAGCGTGTAGGCGCCAGCGGCGGCATCCCAGTCGCCGTGCGCGCGCACGCGCGGCGTGCCGGCCTGCTCGTACCAGCGCATGAACTGGTCGAGGTCGAAGCCGTTGTTGGCTTCCGACATCACCTCGACGAAATCGTCACAGGTCACGGCCTGGCCGTCGAAGTAGCTGAAGTAGAGATCCATGCCGTTGCGGAACCCCTCGGGCCCCAGCAGGGTGTGCAGCATGCGGATGACTTCCGCGCCCTTCTCATACACCGTGGCAGTGTAGAAGTTGTTGATTTCCTGGTAGCTGTCCGGGCGGATCGGGTGCGCCATCGGCCCTGCATCCTCGGGGAACTGTGCAGCGCGCAGCACACGCACGTCGTCGATGCGCTTGACCGCGCGCGCGGAAGCCGCGCCCTCGGGGCCGGCCGCGCGCGCCAGCATGTCGGCGGAGAACTGCTGGTCACGGAAGACGGTGAGGCCTTCCTTCAAGGTGAGCTGGAACCAGTCGCGGCAGGTGACGCGGTTGCCGGTCCAGTTGTGGAAATACTCGTGCGCCACCACGCTCTCGACGTTCTCGTAATCGACGTCGGTAGCGGTGTCGGGTTTGGCGAGGATGAACTTGGTGTTGAAGATGTTCAGCCCCTTGTTCTCCATCGCCCCCATGTTGAAGTCGGCCACGGCGACGATCATGAAGCGGTCGAGGTCGAGCTCGAGGCCGAAGGTCTCCTCGTCCCAGCGCATCGAATGGACGAGCGAGTCCATCGCGTGCTCGACGCGGTCGAGGTTGCCCGCTTCCACCCACACCTGCAGCAGCACCTCGCGACCCGACATCGTGGTGACGCGGCGCTCGAGCGCAACCAGCCTGGCCGCGACCAGCGCGAACAGGTAGGACGGCTTGGGGAAGGGGTCTTCCCACTTCGCGTAGTGGCGGCCGTCCGGGAGCACGCCCTGGTCGACCAGGTTGCCGTTGGAGAGCAGCACCGGGCAGGCCGCGCGATCGGCTTCCAGCGTGACGGTGTAGCGCGCCATCACGTCGGGGCGGTCGGGGAAACAGGTGATGCGGCGGAAACCCTCGGCCTCGCACTGGGTGAAGAACCCGCCGTTCGACAGGTACAGCCCGGACAGCGTGGTGTTGGCACGCGGGTCGATGCGGGTGACGACCTCGACGGTCACCGCGTCGCCGCTGGCGTCGATCTCGAGCACGCCATCCTGCTCGCGCATCGCTGCCGGCACCGCACCGTCCACGGTCAGGGAAAGGCGCTCGAGCGCTTCGCTCCACAGCCGGATCGGCCCCTCGCCCGCCCCCGGGTTGCGCACGCAGCGCATGCGGTTGGTGACCAGGGTGGCCTCAGGCTCGAGGCGGAAGTGCAGGTCGACGGTGTCCACCGTCCACGGCAGCGGCCGGTAGTCGGCGCGTCGGATCGTCGGGGCGTGTTCAGTTTTCATTGTTTCTCCATCTGCGCCGGTGCGGCGCGACCAGGGCGCAAGTGTACGCCAGCTCAGGCGCCGACGCGGTCCGCCACCAGCACGTCGCCCGCGGACTGGGCGAGGATGTGCTTGGTGACGCTGCCCAGCAGCATCTCGCCGATCAGGCCCTGGCCGCGCTTGCCGATCACGATCAGGTCGCAGTCCTGCGCCTGCTCGTGCTCGAGCACCTGGCTGCTCGCTTCGCCATGGACCACGATGCGGCGTACCCGGTTCTCGTCCAGGGCGGCTTCGGCGACCAGTTCGTTCATCTTCGCCGTGGCCTCGCGGCGTGCATTGACGCGCAGGCCGGACAGCGCGCTTTCCTCCACCCCGGCGTAGCGCAGCTTGCCTTCGAAGGGCACCTCGAAGGCATGCAGCAGCACGTACTCCGCCTGCGGGGCCACGCGCTGCACCAGGCGCAGCGCATCGAGCGAGCGCGGCGAGAAGTCCACCGGCACCAGCACGCGCCGATAGGGTTCGTGCGCCATCTGCTTGACCACCAGCAGCGGACGCGGCGACTTGCGCAGCATGCGCTCGGTGGTCGAACCGATCAGCAGTTCGCGCATGAATCCGGCGCCGCGCGCGCCCATCACCACCAGGTCGGCATCAATCGCGTCGGCGTGGCTGGCGATCTCGCTCAGCACGTTGCCAACCACCAGGTGCAACTCGGCCTGCACGCCCTGGCGCGCTTCCAGTTCGCCGGCGAGCGCGGTCACCTCGGTGCGCATCTCGTCGAGCAGCCTCTGCTGCAGGTCGGCGGCACCGGCGTCGATCAGGTGGCGCAGGGTGTCGAGGGCCCCGACATTCACCACGTGCTGCAGGGACAGCCGCGCACCCAGTTCGGCGGCGACGAGTGCGGCGCGCACCATCGCATGGCGGGCGAGCGGCGAGAGATCGGTGGCGGCGAGAATGGTGCGGACCGGCGTCATTGTTTTTTCTCCTTTACAGGCGTCTCGGCCAGGTTGGTCGGGGCTGCTTCGTGGCGATGCACATCCTCGAATGCGATCTCCGCGGCGAAGCTGCGTGCGGCGTAATCCGCCGCGTCGCTGAAGGGATCGAGCACACGCTGGACGCCCGCCGCGCCCAGTGCCGCGGCATGGAGGTCGTCGCGCACCACACCGGCGACGCGTCCCGCGAAGCCCGCCTCCTTCAGTGCGCTGAGGAAGGCGCGGTTGGACTCCCACTGCGGAAAGGTGGTGATCGCCCAGCGGGCATGGGCGAGCGGCAGCGACTCGAGGAAGTTCGGATCCTCGCCATCGCCGTAGCGCACCGGCTGGCGCAGCCTGTGCATCTCGCGGATGGTCTCGGGGTCGAAGTCCACGCCCAGCACCTCGATGCCGGCGCCGCGCAGCTGCTGCATCAGGCGCGCCCCATAGCGGCCGAGCCCGAAGATGATGATGTCGGGCTGTCCCGCCGGACGGACCTGGCGCTCCATCGCCAGCTCGCGGAACGGCCGCTTGCGCTCGAACACGCCCAGCATCGGCGCGAGGCGCTCGTAAAGCGGCTGGGAGAACAGGATCATGTAGGTCGACATCATGATCGTCACCAGCCCGACCAGCGTGGTCAGGCCGAGCGCCTCGACGCCGACGTGGCCGAGGGTGATGCCCATGGCCACGAACACGATCGAGAACTCGCTGATCTGCGCCACGGTGAGGCCGGCGAGAAAACCGGTGCGCTTGCGGTAGCCCATGTAGCCCATGATCGCCATCACGATCAGCGGGTTGCCGATCAGCACGAACAGCGACAGCACCACCGCCGGCCAGATCTCGCCGCCGAGGGTGGAGAAGTCGAGCTTGGCGCCGAGATCGACGAAGAAGAACAGCAGCATGAAGTCGCGGATGCCGGTGAGGCGCGCGTTCATCGCCTCGCGGTAGCGGGTCGAGGCGAGCGAGAAGCCCGCCATGAACGCGCCCGCCTCCTTGCTGAAGCCGGCCCATTCGCCGAGCGCGGCCAGGCCGGTGCCCCAGGCGATGGCGAAGATCAAAAGCAGCTCCTGCGAGCGCGCCATGGCCCCGACCAGGCGCGGCAGCACGTAGCGCATCAGCACGTACATCAGCGCCGCAGCCGCGATGAGTCGCAGCACCAGCGAGCCCGCGACCTCGACGATCGCCGCTTCACCGGCACCGCGCAGCGCGCTCATCGCCATCATCGCCAGCACGACCGCGACGTCCTGCACGATCAGGAAGCCCACTGCGATCCGCCCGTGCAGCGAGTCGAGCTCGCGCTTGTCCGACAGCAGCTTCACCACGATGATCGTGCTCGAGAAGGTCAGCGCCACCGCGACGTAGAGCGCCTCCATGAGGCTCCTGCCCATCAGCACGATGAGCACGAAGCCGAACACGATCGTGAAGCCGAGCTGCCCCAGCCCGGTCGCCAGCGCCACCGGGCCGATGTGGCGGATGTGGTGCAGGTCGAGCTTGAGGCCGACGACGAAGAGCAACACGGTGACGCCGATCTCGGCGAGCAGCGCGACCTGATCGTGTGCCTTGACGATGCCGAACACCGCCGGCCCGACCAGGATGCCGACCACGATGTAGGCGATCAGCACCGGCTGGCGCAGCCGGACCGCGATCGCGCCCGCCACGGCCGAGATGATCAGCAGCAGCGCGAACTCGGCATACGGTCCGTGGGCCAGCGTTTCGGCCATCGACTCCTCCTGGTCATGAAACGGGGGGACGCCGGGCGCGATCTGTCCTCAGCCGCTGCGGCAGACGGGCAATCGACGCAATATTCGATGGAATGTTAATGCATCGCGCGCACCCCGGGGCCCGCGCGCCGCGTCAGGGGGCCGTCTCAGCCCTTGGACGGCAGCGGCAGCAGCACGATGCAGGTCCTCGCCAGGCGATCGTGCAGGAACTGGCGGTCGCGGTCGACCAGGGCCCACAGCAGGCCGACCCCGCCCAGCAGCACCGAGGGCCAGGCCAGCGCATAGCGCAGCCAGCAGCGTCCGCGGCTCGCGATGCGCCCGTCGGTGGCATCGACGATCTTCAGCCGCCAGGTCTGCATCGCCAGCGTCTGCCCGCCGCGCCGCCAGTACCAGACGAAATAGACGCCCAGCACCGCGAACACGTGCAGCCACAGCACCCAGCCCGGTGGCGTGAAGCCGGCGACGGGGCCGAGGATCAGGTAGGGCACGAGGAAGGTCAGCGCCAGCACGCCGAGCAGCAGCATCGACTCGTAGAGCATCGACGCCAGCCGGCGGCGCAGGCCCGCGAGTTCGGCGAGCGGCCGGGTCGTGCCGGCGACGCCCGGTGGTGACGACGAAGTGCTGCCGGCCTGCGCCTGTCGAGCCGCGCCGGCCCTGCTTTCCCTGCGGGTCATGGAATGTTCCGGAAAAGTCGCGCGCACCTGCACGCGAGAATGAGCGCAATGAGCGAGCGCAATGAGGCGAGTACGAGGCCGGACAGCGGCAGGCAATACGGGAGCGCGTTCAGCCGGGAACGGGCGCCGCATCCGCGACGCGCACGCCCGGCGCAGCCTTGACCAAAACAGCGGCCGCCGGTAACGTTCTGCGTTTATTCAACCCCCTAAAGACAAGCGAGTTAGCGATGGTGCTGTCCGGAGCCGAAATTGTAATCAGGTGCCTTCAGGAAGAAAAGGTTGAGTATGTCTTCGGTTACCCCGGCGGCGCGGTCCTCTTCCTGTACGACGCGCTGTTCCAGCAGGACAAGGTCCGTCACGTGCTGGTGCGCCACGAGCAGGCCGCCGTGCACGCCGCCGACGGCTTCGCCCGCAGCACCGAGAAGGTCGGCGTCGCGCTCGTGACCTCCGGCCCGGGCGCAACCAACGCCGTCACCGGCATCGCCACCGCCTACTGCGACTCGATCCCGATGGTGATCATCTCCGGCCAGGTGCCCACCGCGGCGATCGGCCAGGACGCCTTCCAGGAAGTCGACACGGTCGGCATCACCCGGCCCTGCGTGAAGCACAACTTCCTGGTCAAGGACGTGCGCGACATCGCGCTGACGATGAAGAAGGCCTTCTACCTCGCGCGTACCGGCCGTCCCGGCCCGGTGCTGGTCGACATCCCGAAGGACGTGACCATGCAGCGCTGCGAGTTCGAGTATCCGAAAGAGATCTCGATGCGCTCGTACAACCCGGTGGTCAAGGGCCACTCGGGCCAGATCAAGAAGGCGGTGCAGCTGCTGCTCGAGGCCAAGCGCCCGATGATCTACACCGGCGGCGGCGTCGTGCTCGCCAACGCGGCCGAACAGATCACCCGGCTGACGCGCCTGCTCGGCTACCCGATCACCAACACCCTGATGGGCCTCGGCGGCTACCCCTTCGGCGACCGCCAGTACCTCGGCATGCCGGGGATGCACGGCACCTTCGAGGCCAACATGGCCATGCACTACTCCGACGTGCTGCTCGCCGTCGGCGCGCGCTTCGACGACCGCGTGATCGGCAACCCGGCGCACTTCGCCGAGGAGCCGCGCAAGATCATCCACATCGACATCGACCCGTCCTCCATCTCGAAGCGGGTGAAGGTCGACGTGCCCATCGTCGGCGACGTCCGCGAGGTGCTCGAGGAGATGATCCGCCAGCTCGAGGCGGGCGAGGCGCGTCCCAACCCGGACGCGCTCGCCACCTGGTGGAAGCAGGTCGAGGAATGGCGCAGCCGGCGCTGCATGGCCTACAAGAACTCGGACGAGATCATCAAGCCCCAGTTCGTGATCCAGAAGCTGTGGGAGGTCACCGGCGGCGAAGCGATCGTCACCTCGGACGTCGGCCAGCACCAGATGTGGGCGGCGCAATATTACGGCTTCGACAAGCCGCGGCGCTGGCTCAACTCCGGCGGCCTGGGAACGATGGGCGTCGGCCTGCCCTACGCGATGGGCGCCAAGCTCGCCAACCCCGACATGCCCGTCGCCTGCGTGACCGGCGAGGCCTCGATCCAGATGAACATCCAGGAGCTGTCGACCTGCCGGCAGTTCCGCCTGCCGATCAAGATCTGCAACCTCAACAACCGCTACCTGGGCATGGTGCGGCAGTGGCAGGAGCTGTTCCACGGCGGCCGTTACTCCGAGTCCTACATGGACTCCCTGCCCGACTTCGCCAAGCTGGCCGAGTCCTACGGCCACGTCGGCATCCGCATCGACCGGCCCGCCGACGTCGAGGGTGCGCTGCGCGAGGCCTTCACCACCTACAAGAACGAGCTCGTGTTCCTCGACTTCCAGATCGACGCCACCGAGAACGTCTATCCGATGGTGCAGGGCGGCAAGGGTCTCACCGAGATGATCCTGTCGGCCGAAGACCTCTGATCGCCACCCACCGATTGCGGAACACATCACCATGCGTCACGTCATTTCCCTCCTGATCGAAAACGAATCCGGCGCGCTGTCGCGCGTCTCCGGCCTCTTCTCGGCCCGCGGCTACAACATCGAATCGCTCACCGTGGCGCCGACCGAAGACCTGTCGATGTCGCGGATGACCATCGTCACCACCGGCTCGGATGACATCATCGAGCAGATCACCAAGCAGCTGAACAAGCTGGTCGAGGTGGTCAAGGTCGTCGACATCTCCGAGGCCGCACACATCGAACGCGAACTGATGCTGGTCAAGGTCCGCGCCACCGGCAAGGACCGTGAGGAGATCAAGCGCACCGCCGACATCTTCCGCGCCCACATCATCGACGTCACCGACGCCTCCTACGTCGTCGAGCTGACCGGCAACCAGGGCAAGCTGGACGCCTTCATCGGCGCCATCGACCCTGCCCTGATCCTCGAAACCGTGCGCTCCGGCGTCTGCGGCATCGGCCGCGGCGACCGCGTGCTCAAGGTCTGATCCCTCCCCACCCGCCCCACATCCAGAACCAAAGGAAAGACATGAAGGTTTACTACGACAAGGACGCCGACCTCTCGCTGATCAAGGGCAAGCAGGTCACCATCGTCGGTTACGGCTCCCAGGGCCACGCCCATGCGCAGAACCTGCGCGACTCCGGCGTGAACGTCACCGTCGCGCTGCGCAAGGGCGGCGCCTCCTGGGCCAAGGCCGAAGGTGCCGGCCTGACCGTCAAGGAGATCGCCGAGGCGGTCAAGGCCGCCGACGTGGTCATGATCCTGCTGCCGGACGAGAACATCCCCGAGGTCTACAAGAACGACGTCGAGCCGAACATCAAGAAGGGCGCCACGCTCGCCTTCGCCCACGGCTTCAACGTGCACTACAACCAGGTCGTGCCGCGCGAGGACCTCGACGTGATCATGGTCGCGCCCAAGGGCCCGGGCCACACCGTGCGTTCCGAGTACCTGCGCGGCGGCGGCGTGCCCTCGCTGATCGCGGTCTACCAGGACAAGTCGGGCAAGGCCCGCGACATCGCCCTGTCCTACGCCGCGGCCAACGGCGGCACCAAGGGCGGCGTGATCGAGACCAACTTCCGCGAAGAGACCGAGACCGACCTCTTCGGCGAACAGGCCGTGCTGTGCGGCGGCGCC
>JARRBR010000133.1 GCA_029982755.1 Rhodocyclaceae bacterium | reverse complement strand
GGCGAAGGTGAACTTGCCCAGGTTGCGCAGGCGTTCGGCCATCAGGAACAGGATGATCGGCCAGCCGACGAAGAAGGACAGCATGTAGATGTAGGCATCCACACCCTGCGCGTACATCATCGCGGTCAGACCGAGCAGCGTGGCCGCCGACATGTAGTCACCGGCGATCGCCAGGCCGTTCTGGAAGCCGGTGATGCCGCCGCCGGCGGTGTAGAAGTCGGCGGTCGACTTGGTGCGGCTGGCCGCCCAGTAGGTGATGCCCAGGGTCAGCAGCACGAACACGAAGAACATGCCGATGGCGTGAAGGTTGAGCGGCTGCTTCTCGGCCGCGTCCATCGCGGGACCGGCGGCGAGCGCGAGCGGGCTGGCAGCGAGGGCCAGCAGGCCGGCGCCAAGACGGGAATGCATGCGGGCGTTCATCATTTCTCCTCCTTCCAGGCGGCCTTGACCAGTTCCTTGTTGATGTCGTCGAACTCGCCGTTGGCGCGACGCACGTACACGAAGGTCAGGACCCAGAAAAAGATGAACTGCAGCAGGCCGGCCAGGATGCCGAAGGTCAGGTTGCTGCCCTCGAACAGACGCTTGCCGATGAGCTCGGGCGCGAAGGCCACGAGCAGCACGAAGCCATAAAAGACGATCAGGACGATCGCCGCCAGGACGCCAGCGAAGCGGGTCCGCTTGGCCACCAGTTCCGCGAAGCGCGGATTGCGCCGGATATGCGCATACATCGAGCTAGACACTTTCTCCCTCCCATGGATAAGCAACGCACGAAGCCTTGTGCCTCCACCCTCCTCCTGTCGACCGGTCCGTCTGACGCGGCGTGTCGATCGAGCGGATGATATATCATTCATAAGACTCCATACATGTCCGTATGGAAAAATTTTATTTATTGAAAAGCCGCCTGCGCATGACTACACGAATCGACCTCGAGATCGGCGACGGACTCGCCACCGTAACGCTGCACAATCCGGCCAAGCTCAACGCGGTGAACGCCGCGATGTGGCGCGGCCTGTCGTCGGCCATGCAGCAGATCGCGGACGCCGACGGCGTGCGCTGCGTGATCCTGCGCGGCGCGGGCGAGGAAGCCTTCGCCGCCGGCGGCGACATCGAGGAATTCCTGCGCGTGCGCGCCACGGTCGACGACGCGCTGCACTACCACGAGGATCTGGTCGCCAGCGCGCTGGAGGCGATCCGCGACTGCGCCGTCCCTACCGTGGCCGCCATCCGCGGAGCCTGCGTCGGTGGCGGGCTGGAGATCGCCGGCTGCTGCGACATCCGCATCGCCGGCGAGTCGTCACGCTTCGGCGCGCCGATCAACCGCCTGGGGTTCTCGATGTATCCGGGGGAGATGGCCGGCCTGCTCGCGCTGGTGGGGCCGGCGGTGGTGCTGGAGATCCTGCTCGAGGGGCGCATCCTGTCCGCGCGCGAGGCGCTGCAGAAGGGGCTGCTGTCGCGCGTGGTGGATGACGAGAAGGTGTTCGAGGAGGCTGCCGCCTGTGCCGCGCGCATCTGCGCGGGCGCGCCGCTGGTGGCGCGCTGGCACAAGCAGTGGGTGAAGCGGCTGATGAGCGGCGCCCCGCTCACCTCAGAGGAGAAACGCGCCGCCTTCGATTTCCTCGCCACCGAGGACTATCGCGAGGGCCTCGACGCCTTCCTCGCCAAGCGCACGCCGCGGTTCAAGGGCCGCTGAGCGGTCGCCGGCGCGGTAAACGACGACGCCCGCTCGGGGCGGGCGTCCGGAACTGCGGGCGAAGCGGCGTCAGCGGCTGCTGCCGGCCTGGCGCATCGCCTCCGCGAACACGGCCTCCTTGTCGACCTGCAGCGGCACCGGCGCATCCGGCGGGCACACCGACTGCGGGTCGATGCCGGTGCGATCCTGGCCGAGCGCGGCCCCGCTCGGCAGGTCCTCGCGCGCGACCTCGAGCGCGGGCATCAGGCGGCCGATGCCGGCCAGCGTGCGTGCCTCGGCGATGCGCTGGTCGTACACCGCATTGACGTAGGCGCGGCGGGCCTGGAAGTACTCGTTCTCGGTATCGAGCAGGTCGAGCAGGGTGCGCTGACCGATGTCGAACTGCCGGCGGTAGGCCTCGCGCGCCTTCGCGATCGACAACTGGTGCTGGTCGAGGTAGCCGAGCTGCTCCTTGAGCCGCTGCGAGTCGTTGTAGGCGATCGACAGGGTCTGGCGCAGGTCGCGGCAGGCCTTCTCGCGCAGGTCCTTGGCCTGGTTCAGGCCCTCGGCCGCCTGGCGCATGCGGGCATCGTCGGAGCCGCCGCGGAAGATGTTGTAGCTCAGCACCAGTTCGACCACGCTCTCGCGGTTGGTGCCGGAGACGCCATCGAGGTTGTCGTCGAGCGCGTGACGGGCGCGCAGATCGACGCGCGGATGGTAGGCGGCGCGGCGGGCCTCGATCTCGGCCTGGCCGGCGCGGACGTTTTCCACCGCGGCGTTGAGCATCGGGCTGAGGCTGAGCGCCTCGCGCAGCGCGGCGTTGATGTCGGCCGGCAGCTCGCCCGCGCCCAGCCGCTCGCCCAGGGGCGGCAGCACCGCGGCGGGGTCCTCGCCGATCACGCGCAGGTAGCGCGCACTGACGTCGTACAGGTTCGTGGTCTCGGTGAGCAGATTCGACTCGGCCAGCGCGAGACGGCCGCTCGCCTGCTCGAGGTCCACCCGGCGCCCCACGCCCGCATCCGCGCGCTCGGCGATCTGGTCGTGCACCTGGCGGTGCTGCACGTAGTTGTCCTGCGCCAGGCGCGCCAGCTCGCGATAGCGGAGCACGTCGGCGTAGGCGCGGACGGCTTCCAGCGCCGCGCCCTCGGCGGCATCGACCAGCTCGTAGTAGCGCACCAGACGGGCATAGCCCAGGCGCGACACCTCGCTGCGGGTGAAGAAGCCGTCATACACCATCTGGTTGAGCGACAGCGTCGCGTTGCGATGGGTATAGGTGTCGGCGTCCTGCTGCGGCCGCTCCAGGCGCTCGCGGCCCACGCTGCCGATCACGTCCACCTCGGGCAGGTAGGCGCCGCGGGCGACGTCGCGCTCGGCCTCGGCGGCGCGGAAGGCGTGCCAGCGCGCCTGCACTTCGGGATTGCTCACCACTGCCTTGCGCGCCGCATCGCGAAGTGCGTCGGGGGCGGCCTGCACCGGCGCCGCCTGGATGGCGGACAGCACGGCGAGGCAGACAAGGGTGCGAACGATTTTCATGGGTGCTCCGATGAGAATTGTGGTGGGCTACCGGCACGGGGCCGAACATGACACCCGCAGCCGGGCAGCCGGTTGAATTTATGAAAATGGTAACAGCCGCACCAACCCCGCCACCGCGAACTAGCTAACGGTACGGTGCACAAAAGCCGTGACGGTCCGCCACCTGCGTGGCAACGAGGACTAGCGCACGGCGGTGTCGGGGACGATCCCGGATAATGCGGCCCACGCCCACACAGGCCCGCGATGTCCATCAGCCGTTCCCTCCCCGCGCGACGCCCGTTCACCGGCCTGCACCGGCTCGCCGGCGGGCTGTGCGTCGTCCTGTTCGCCGTCAGCGCGGGCTTCGTGCTGGCGACGCCGGCGCTCGACCATCTGCAGGACCTGGCGGAATCGCGCTACGGCGCACAGGGCGCGCGCAGGGTCGGCGACTGGCAGCGGGTGCTCGCCGAGGTGCAGTCACTGTCCGCGCCGGAGCAGCTCGAGCGGATCAACACCCTCCTCAACCGCCAGCTTCACTTCGACGACGACAGCGCGGTCTGGAAACAGTCCGACTACTGGGCGACGCCGCTGGAGACCCTCGGCGAGGGCGCGGGCGACTGCGAGGACTTCGCCATCGCCAAGTACATCAGCCTGCGCCTGCTCGGCGTTCCCGACAGCCAGCTGCGCCTGATCTACGTGCGCGCGCGCATCGGCGGCCCGCGCAGCAGCCAGTCCCAGGCGCACATGGTGCTGGGCTACTTCCCCACCCCCGAAGCCGAGCCGCTGGTGCTCGACAACCTGATCGGCGAGATCCGCCCGGCCAGCCGGCGGCCGGACCTGTTTCCGGTCTTCAGCTTCAACGCCGAAGGCCTGTGGGTGGGCAACCGGAGCACCGCGGATTCCAGCGCCCGCCTGTCGCGCTGGCGCGACGTCCTCGACCGCATGCGGCGCGAGGGCCTGCAGTTGAACCCCTGATGCACTTCCCGAAGGCAAATCCATCATGACCCTGACCAAACAGCTCTGGATCGCCATCCTCCTCGTCACCGCGATCGCCCTCGGCGGCGCGCTGACCGTGAGCCTGGAGAATGCGCGCCAATACCTCGAGCAGGAGCTCCGGGTGAAGAACATCGACAACGCCGGTGCGCTCGCGCTGTCGCTGTCGCAGCTCGACAAGGATCCGGTGACGGTGGAACTGCAGATCGCGGCGCAGTTCGACACCGGCCACTACCGCCTGATCCGCCTCGTCGGTCCCGATGGCAACACCCTGGCCGAGCGCAGCCAGCCCGCGCTGCCGCCCGAGGTGCCGGCCTGGTTCGTTCGGCTTGCCCCCATTTCCACCCAGCCCGGCGTCGCCCAGGTGCAGGACGGCTGGCGGCAGTACGGCACGCTGACCGTCGACAGCCACGACCGCTACGCCTACGCCTCGCTGTGGGCGGGCACCGGGCGCCTGCTCGCCTGGCTGCTCGGGGTGGCCCTGGTGTGCGGCGCGATCGGCACGCTGGCGCTGCACCTGATCACCCGGCCGCTGAAGGCGATGGTCGCCCAGGCCCGCGACATCGGCGAGCGCCGCTTCACCACCGTTCCCGAACCGGCAACCGCCGAGTTCCGCAGCGTGGTGCGGGCGATGAACGCGCTCTCCGACCACATTCGCAGGCTGCTCGAGGACGAGGCGCAACGGCTGGAGGCGCTGCGCCGCGAGGTCGAGCACGACGGGCTCACCGGTTTGTTCAACCGCGCCCAGTTCCTGCGCCAGCTCGACAGCGCACTGGCCCGCGACGACGATGACGCCGGCGGCAGCCTGGTGCTGGTGCGGGTGACGGAGCTTAACGCCCTCAACCAGCGCCTCGGTCGCAAGGCGGTGGACGAGGCGCTGGTGAAGCTCGCGAGCAGCCTCGCCGACGCCACCCGGACCCGGACCAACACCGAGTGCGGCCGCCTCAACGCCAGCGACTTCGCCCTGCTCGCGCGCGGCCCCGGCGAAGCGGCGAGCCTGGCCGACGAGCTGCGCGGTGCGCTGCTGGATGCGCTCGGCGCCGAGCTCGCTTCGAGCCTGCGCATCGCCGGGTGCGCCTATCTGCCGGGCGAAGCGCCGGGCCGGGTGCTGGCACGCGCCGACGCCGCGCTCGCCGCCGCCGAGCTCGGCCTCGAAGGCGCTGTCGAGAACACGCCGATCGAGGCCCTACTGCCCTATGACAGCGCCGACGCCTGGCGCGCCGGCCTGAGTGCGGCGCTCGACGGCGGGCACCTGGAGCTGGCCGCCTTCCCGGTGGTGCGCGCGGACGGCAGCCTCGTGCACGAGGAGGCCCCGGTCCGCCTGCTGCTGGAAGGCCACCTGCGCACCGCGGCGCAGTTCCTGCCGTGGGCCGCACGCCTCGACCTGCTGCCGGCGATCGACACCCACGTCGTACGCGCGGCGCTGCGCCAGCTGGAGCAGAGCCCCGGTCGCGAGCTCGCGATCAACCTGTCGGCCGCCACGCTGCGCGCCCCCACCTTCCACGCCTCCCTGCACGAGACCCTGGGCCAGCACCCCGGCCTCGCCGGCAGGCTGTGGATCGAGGTCCAGGAGTCCGCGGCGCTGCGTCACCAGGTCGAATTCCGCAGCCTGTGCCTCGCGCTGCGCCCGCTGGGCTGTCGCATCGGCCTCGATCACGGCGGCCGGGAATTCTCCAGCTTCACCGGGGTGCACGAGCTCGGCCTCGACTACCTGAAGATCGACATCGCCTTCGTCCGCGACATCGACGCCTCGCCGGGCAACCAGGCCTTCGTGCGCAGCCTGTGCTCGCTGACCCATGCCCTCGGCCTGCTCGCGATCGCCGAAGGCGTGTGCACCGAAGCCGAGCGCGGCTGCCTGACCGGCCTGGGCGTCGATGCCATCACCGGCCCGGTCCTGCGCATGGCATCGACGCTCGCGAGCGGTTCCCGATCGCCGAAGGCCTCTGCGGCGGGCCCGAAAACGCCTGCCTGATCGGCCCGAGCGATCATTACCGTCACCGTTCTGCTTGTGCTCTCGCCATGAAAAGGCCCGCTTCCCCCGGATGGAGGGGGAAGCGGGCCGAACGCCGTGAACCAGGCGGCTGGCGGTCGCCGAGCGCTCAATCCACGATCAGCCTGCCCTCATCGATCAGCTTAGCGAGCACGACGGACGAATCGGTGCTGCCCGCGTAGGCGAACAGATCCACGTCCTCGAGCACGATGACCTGGTCGGGTGTGCCGATGAGGCTTCCGTCTGCCCCATGCTCGAACTCGCCCGCGGTGCTGACCTTCAGCACCGTCGACGAGGTAACGGGATCGACCTCGAAGTGCAGGTAGCTGTCGAGACTGCTCTCCGCCACCGTACCCGGCAACAGATCGGCGAGGTCGAGGACGTCGCCCTGACCGGTGCTGAAATCCGTGACGGTATCGGTCGCGAGCGACTCTCCGGTATCGGCCAGGGACCACTTGAACACGTCGGCACCCAGACCGCCGGTGAGGCTGTCGTCGCCCAAGCCGCCGATCAGCGTGTCGTCTCCATCACTGCCGGTGAGCGTGTCGTTGCCGCCATAGCCGAACACATAGGTCTTGGTCGCCGTGGCGGCCAGGGCATCGGCGTTCACCGTGCCCTCGACGGTCTGCGCACCGGGATAGAGGGTCGATTCGAGCACGCCCGCGACCGCGTCGCCGTCACCATCGACGCCTTCCAGCGCGAACGACAGCTCGATCGGCTCCGCGGGCGTCGTCTGCACCGCCTCGAAACCACCGAGCTTGAACTCGGCCGTGCCGGTCGCCGCATCCACCTGCAGGGCGCTGAAGGGGACGCTGGTGGTGACGACGTAGCTCCAACCCGACTGGATGCCGCCGATGGTGATGGAGTCGCCGTTGTCGGTGATCGTCACCTGTGACGTCACGTCGTTGCCAGCGGCATTGACCACGCGGATGTTGCCCACATCCAGCGCGATGCGCGACTCGCCCGCGGCATCGCCGTAGAAACTGTAGTCGGCGTCGGCCGCGATGGCGGTCAGGGTGACGCTCGCGGTCCCCTGGCCGGAAATGCTCACTACCTGCCGGAACGAGGCCAGCACCGCATGCTGACCGTCGTACTGGAAGGAATCCTTCTCCTTCCCGGTGCCGTTGATGACCTGCAAGCCCGTCATGAAGTCGTAACGCACGCCCTCACCGGCGGTGAAGCTCTGCCCTGCACTGATGCCGATCTCGGTATTCGAGGTATTCACCGAGTCGCCCGAACGGGTGGTCATCAAGACGTCGAGCTGCGAACCGGCGATGTTCGTCAGCGACTTCCAGTCCGTGTTGCCGCCGCCGACGCCGCTGAAGGAAGCCTGGGTCAGCTCCGTGCCGTTCGAGATGATCCCGTAGGTGGTCAGCGTATAGCTATCGCCGGACGGGTCCAGCGCGATGCGGATCCCCACCTCTCCGGCCTCGGTGACCGCCAGCAGGACCGTGCCTGCCGACCCGCCTTCGTACTTGAAGAACAGCGGATCGCCATCGAGTTGCAGCGGGTTTCCGCTCGCATCGCGGACGATGCTGCCTTCGGATATCCCGGTGAAGCGCACGGAACCGAGACCGTCCGCTCCCGCCTCGAAGTTGAGCGCGGCCGTCACCGAGTTCGTCTCCGGAATCTGAGCGACGAGGTACCCCGGCGACGCGACAAAAGGCTGCGGTGCGTCGTCGACGACCGCGATCGTGATGTTCGCGCTCGCGGAGGCTCCCTCCTTGTCGGTGACCGTGACCGGGATGATTTGGGCATCGGCCGAGCCATCCGAATGGTCGAGGCTCTTGGTCAGCTCGTAGCTGTAAGCGACCACCCCATCGGCATAACCGGTGATGCTGAGGATGCCGTAGTCGGTAGCGACGATCATTCCTGGCGCGAGCGCCGACAGTGCCACCGTGGTGTCCCCGATGGTGAGGGTCTCGATGTCCTCGAGCCCATCCGGATCGGCGAGCGCAAAACTGCCGGTCAGGATGTGCGCTCCGGAACCCGCCTCGGTCCCGCTTGGGAGCGCCGACTCGTAGACCGATACGGTCACGGGTTGGAGGATGATCGAAGGCGCGTCATCGACCTGGCCGACCACCACCGTCACCGTGCTGGTCTCGGTCATCCCACCGCTCGTCACCGTGTAGGTGAAGCTGTCGCTGCCGTGGAAGTTCGCGTTCGGCGTGTACGTCACCGTGCCGTCGGCCGTGAAGCTGACCGTGCCATTG
>JARRBR010000132.1 GCA_029982755.1 Rhodocyclaceae bacterium | reverse complement strand
GCGCGACGGGTCGGGCGCGCGCGCCGCGCGCGCGCCGCCACCCGCCTGCGCCGCCTGCAGGCCGACGTGCCAGGCCAGGCTGACCCGCACGCGCGCATACACGGTCGCGCCGGCGCGCAGCTCGAGCGCCATCAGCGCGCCCGGGTCGCGCCCGGCGCGGCTGATCACGGTGCCGAAGCCGTTGCGGAACAGGTTGCCGAAGCTGCCCAGCCCCGGGCTGCGCCCGGCCTCGATGCCGAGCAGCGCGCGCGCCTGGCGATCGGCGGCGACGATCTCGCCGTCGGCATCGACCGCGAGCAGGCCTTCCTGCAGCCCGCCCACGCCTTCGGGACGCGGATGGAAGGCGAACAGCGCGTGGCGCGCGTATTCGCTCTCGAACATGCGGCGCTCGACCAGGCGCACGCCCATGCGCGCCAGCCCCAGCGTGTGCGGCTGGTACTGGCGATGGTCGCCGGAGATGTCGAGCGCGCCGAGCAGCTCGCCGCGACAGTCGAGGATGGGCGCGGCGCTGCAGGTGAGGACGCCGTTGCAGTCGAGGTAATGCTCCGCGCCGAAGACCTCGACCGGGGCGCGCTCGATCAGCGTGGCGCCGATGGCGTTGGTGCCGCGCTGGCATTCGCTCCAGCTCGCCCCCGGCTGCAGGGCGACGCGGCTGGCGCGATCGACGAAGGCCGGGTCGCCGATGCCGTGCAGGATCAGGCCGCTGGCGTCGGCGAGCAGGACCATGCTGCCCGAGGCGCGGATCTGCTCGTAGAGGTGTTCCATGACGCCGCCGGCGTGACTGAGCAGCGCGGCATTGCGCTCGCGCGCCACCATCAGGTCGCCGCGCGTGGTGTTGGAAGGCCGGCCCCGTTCCCCGACCTCGAGCCCGAGACGGACGCAGCGCTCCCACGAGCGCAGCACCGGCGTGGCGACGCCTCGGTCGGGAAGCTCGCCACGCTCCAGATAGCGCCGCCGCAGCGACTCGATCGCCAGCGGCTCGCCAGCGTCGCTTGACCTGTCCCTCATCGTCTCGTCTCCACCCGCAACCGGTGCACCCGCCCGTCACTGCCGCCGCCCGGCCGTCTCGTTGATCGTTTCCGGGCATTGCGCCCGGACTGTCCGCATCGTGGTGCACCAGCGGCTCGGCGCTCGTGCAGGTCCGAGTGCATGCAAGAAGTGCGCCACCGACTGCCGATTTTCCTGCCCGTGGTCGGGCCAATGACCACCGCTACACGCAGGCAATCTGGGAAAATGCCGCCGCGCGGCCAGGGGCCGCGCAAGGCAACCGGACACATCAGGCCGATCTGAATATCGGCCGTCCGACACGGCGACGCGCGTCGCCGACCCACCGCCGGGCGCATGCGCCCGGCTCATCAAGCCCCGGCGGCATCCCGCACCGGGGCGGCTTTGAAATCGGGAGAGCTCATGACGCAACACGACAATAAACACGACGCCCCGGGCGCCGACATCTCGCGCCGACGCTTCATCAGGGCCGCGGGCGGACTCGCCGCCGCAACGGCAGCCGGCCCGGCGCTCGCTCAAGCACCATCGGCCGATGCGGCGCCTGCACGCACGCTGCCCTTCCTGATCGGCCGCATGGGCGACACCCTGCTGGCGCGCGGCAATCGCCGTCGCGTGGTCATCTGCGGCGGCGGCTGGGGCGGCGTCACCGCAGCCAAGTATCTGCGCCAGTACGCACCCGAACTCGAGGTCGTGCTGCTCGAGCGCAACCCGGTGTTCTTCTCCTGCCCGATGAGCAACAAGTGGCTGGTCGATCAGGTCGACGTGCAGTTCCTGACCCACGACTACCTCGCCGTCTCCGAGAAGTACGACTACCGCTTCATCCAGACCGAGATCCTGGAGATCGAGCGCGAGCGCAAGACGGTGATCACCGCGGCCGGCCGCCTCGCCTACGACTACCTGATCCTCGCCCCCGGCATCCGCTACAACTACGAGGCCTGGTTCGCCAACGACCGGCGCATGGCCGAGGCCACGCGCGCGCGCTTCCCCGCGGCCTACATCCCCTACGCCGAGCACTTCCACCTCAAGAACGCGCTGCAGTCCTTCAAGGGCGGCGACCTCGTGATGACCCTGCCCCCGCCGCCGCAGCGCTGCCCACCCAGCCCCTACGAGCGCGCCTGCCTGATCGCCTCGATGTTCAAGCAGAAGAACATCCCGGGACGCATCATCATCCTCGACCACAAGGACGGCGTGCGCCCGATCGGCCCCGGCTTCCGCGCCGCGTTCGAGGAGCTGTACAAGGACATCATCACCTACGTGCCCAATGCGCGCATCGAGGAGATCGACCCGTTCAAGAAGGAGATCAGGACCGAGGCCGGCGACTTCCGCTTCGACCACGCCATCCTGATGGCCCCGCACCAGGCCGGCGACCTCGCCTGGAAGGCGGGCGTGGTGCCCGCACCCGGCTCCGGGCGCCCGGGCGGCTGGGCCGACGTCGATCCGCTGTTCCTGCACGACCGCAACGACAAGGACGTGTATGTGATCGGCGATGCGGTGGGCTTCGTGTCGCCCCACTTCGCCTTCTATCCGAAGGCCGGCCACGTCGCCAACCGCCATGCGCGCATCGTCGCGCGCTACATCGCCGAGCGCGAGGCGGGGCGCGAACCGAGCTACATCCTGCCGGACAACCTGTGCTACATGATGGTGAACACCGCCCCGCAGGAGGGCATCTCGGTGCAGTTCGACTACAAGGTGAACGCCGAGGGCATCATCGAGCAGACGCAGATGGACTTCAACGAACGCACGCCGGACACGGTCCCGGAAGACTTCAACTGGGCGCGGCTGATCTACGCGGACATGTTCACCTGAGTCCCGCATGAACCGCGAGAAGGGCGTCTGCAGGGATGCCCTTCGCTGCGCTGTTCGCCGCGGGGATGGCCGCATCGCGTCCGACCATCTCCTGCGCCTCCACGAAAAAAAAACGGGGGCGGTCGCCCGCCCCCGGCAAGTATCCCGATCAATCGGGAGTGGGGAGAGAACGGAGGTCGATCAGAAGAAGCCCAGCTTGTTCTCGCTGTAGCTCACGAGCAGGTTCTTGGTCTGCTGGTAGTGGTCGAGCATGACCTTGTGCGTCTCGCGGCCGATGCCCGACTCCTTGTAGCCACCGAAGGCCGCGTGCGCCGGGTAGGCGTGGTAGCAGTTGGTCCATACGCGGCCGGCCTGGATGGCGCGGCCCATGCGGTAGGCGAGGTTGCCGTTGCGGGTCCACACGCCGGCGCCCAGGCCGTAGGGGGTGTCGTTGGCGATCGCCAGCGCCTCGGCCTCGTCCTTGAAGGTGGTCACCGCGAGCACGGGCCCGAAGATCTCCTCCTGGAAGATGCGCATCTTGTTGTGGCCCTTGAACAGCGTCGGCTGGATGTAATAGCCGTCGGCCAGCTCGCCGCCGAGCTGGGCGCGCGCACCGCCGATCAGCACCTGGGCGCCCTCTTCCTTGCCGAGCTGCAGGTAGGACTGGATCTTGCTCATCTGCTCGGCGGAGGCCTGCGCGCCCATCATCGTGTCGGTATCGAGCGGGCTACCCTGCTTGATCGCGACGACGCGCTTGAGCGCGCGCTCCATGAAGCGGTCGTAGATCGACTCCTGGACCAGCGCGCGGCTCGGGCAGGTGCACACCTCGCCCTGGTTGAAGGCGAACAGCACCAGGCCCTCAACCGCCTTGTCGAGGAAGGCGTCGTCCTTGTCCATGACGTCGGCGAAGAAGATGTTGGGCGACTTGCCCCCCAGCTCCAGCGTGGCCGGGATCAGGTTGTTGGCGGCAGCCTGGGCGATCACGCGGCCGGTGGCGGTGGAGCCGGTGAAGGCGATCTTGGCGATGCGCTTGCTGGTGGCGAGCGGCATGCCGGCCTCGCGGCCGTAGCCGTTGACGATGTTGAGCACGCCCGGCGGCAGCAGGTCCGCGATCAGCTCCATCAGCACCAGGATCGAGATCGGGGTCGACTCCGCGGGCTTGAGCACCACGCAGTTGCCCGCGCCGAGGGCCGGCGCCAGCTTCCACGCCGCCATCAGGATCGGGAAGTTCCACGGGATGATCTGGCCGACCACGCCCAGCGGCTCGTGGATGTGGTAGGCCATGGTGTTCTCGTCGATCTCCGAGATGCCGCCTTCCTGCGAGCGCAGGCAGCCGGCGAAGTAGCGGAAGTGGTCGATGGCGAGCGGGATGTCGGCGTTGAGCGTCTCGCGGATCGGCTTGCCGTTATCGACGGTCTCGGCGTAGGCGAGCAGCTCGAGGTTGGCCTCGAGGCGGTCGGCGATCTTGAGCAGGACGTTGGAGCGGGTGGTGGCGTCGGCCTTGCCCCACTTGGGGAAGGCGGCGTGCGCGGCGTCGAGCGCGAGCTCGATGTCCTCGGCGGTGGAGCGTGCGGCCTGGGTGTACTTGCAGCCGGTGATCGGCGTGATCACGTCGAAATACTGGCCCTTGACCGGGGCCACCCACTTGCCGCCGATGAAGTTGTCGTAGCGGGTCTTGTACTGGACCTTGGCATCGGCCTGGCCGGGCAGTGCATACAGCATGGTGTCTTCTCCTCGATCTTTAAGGTGTGCGGGCTGGTCGCCACGGACTTCACTGAGCAGGCCCCGTGCCAGCTTGGAAAGTCCTTATCTTTCCGCCACTTGAGCGGGACATCAGGTGCCCGCGATGTTCATCAAACAGGGTTTGAACTGCCCGGACTGCTCCAGTCGCTCCATAAAGCGGAGGATTTATGGAGCAGCCCGGGCGGCCGTTCAGAAGAACAGGATGCCGCCGACGGAAATCGTCCGCGTCTTCAGGTCGCCGGGGAACAGGTCGGCGCCCTCGCCCTTCTCCTGGTTGTACTCGCCGACCAGGGTGATGTACTTGTTCAGGCTGTGATAGACGCCGGCGGTGGCCGAGCGGAACTTGTTGGTGTCGGCGAGCAGGCCGCCGCTGTCGCGGTTCTCGCCGTAGTTGAGGCCGAACTTGGTCTTGCCGACGGTGTAGGTGCCCTGCACGAAGTAGCCCTTGCCGTCGTTCTTGCCGAAGGGCGAGAAGAACAGCGCGCCCACCGTCGACAGGCCCAGCCCGCTGGCGTCGAAACCGTAGGCCACCGCCTCGAAGGCGCCGATGCCGATCTTGGCGCCGAGCTCGAAACCGTTCGCGTTGAAGCTGCCGGCGCCGCTGGTGCCCTGATGGATCGCGCCCGCCCACAGCGAGCCCTTGGCCGATCCGGCCTCCCAGTCGTAGTTGGCCATGGCCTGGAAGCCGGGCTCGCTGGTCTCGTCGCCGGCGAACTTGTTGGGGTCGAAGATGCCCGCCGAGGCCGAGAAGCCGCCCATCGTTGGCGTGGTGTAGGTGATCTGCGGCTGGAAGCCGGTGTACATGTAGCCGTGGCCGATCATGCCGAAGGTGGTGTTGAACGGCGTCGAGGCGTAGCTGTTGCCGCCGAGGCCGAGGAGCGTCATGTCGGACAGGATGATCTTCTGCCCGAACAGGCCGATGTCGCGACCGAACTTGACCGTGCCCCACTCCTGCTTGCCGAACTGGAAGTACAGGTTGCGGGTGTCGATCTGGCTGAAGGGGCTGTCGCAGCCGGTACCGCCGCCGCAGCTCGGATCGCTGGGCAGGCCGACCACGTCCGACTTGTCGTTGATGCCGGGGGCGAAGCCGACATGGGCCTTGATGTCCAGGCCCTCGACCTTGGTGGTGAACACGAAGTTGATCCACCCCGGCAGCAGGCCGTTGGTCAGCGCCGAGTCGGTGGTCTTCACGCCGCCGGCCTCTTCGCTGCGGTGCGAGTAGAAGCCGTTGACGGTGCCGTTGATGTCGAGCGTGGCGTCGCCCTGGGAGAAGCTGATCGCCTGCGCCGGTGCGGCGGCGATCGCGAGCGCCGCGGCGACGCTGGTGCACAGCAGGCTGCGCACGGGCATCCGGGACGGGGTGTTGCGGGGGGTGGTCGGGTGCATGGGAATCTCCTCGATTGGTCGTGTTGTGCGTGGCTCCTCCGACCCGACCGCATCGCGGCCGGGCTGGAGGCGGCCTCCGCAAACCCTGTGCCATTCGCCGGAAAACCCCGCAAAATGTGGCCTGCAGCACGGATCGGGCGGGATCGGGTGCTCAACATGCTCCACAGGCCGCCTGCCCGCCGTGATCCGTAACGATGCTGTTGGAGCAACAGGAGACGCCACCGATGAATCCGAACGACCACTCGCGCGCGGACCGCTACCCGCTCGCGATCACCGGCGCGGGTGCGCTCGGCCTGCATTTCGCGGCACGCCTGGCCGAGGTGATGCCGGTCGCGCTGATCGCGCGCGACGAGGCGCGCGCGGCGCGGCTGCGCGCGGGGGTGACGGTCGGAGAGCGTTCGTTCGAGGCCGACGCCTTCGCCGCCGACGCGCCGCCGGCGGCGGACTGGGTGATCGTGCTGGTGAAGGCGGGCGACACCGCAGCGGCCGCGGCCATCGCCGCGCGCATGCCCCCCCGCGGGGTGCTGTCGCTGCAGAACGGCCTCACCGCGGATGTGCTGCGCGCGAACTGCGCGGCGCCGCTGGTGGACCAGGGCATCACCACCGAAGGCGCTTACCGGGACGGCGAACGGGTGCACCCGTCGGGCGCCGGCGAGACCCTGCTACCGCCAGGCTTCGAGCCCGTGGCGGAAATGCTGGTGCGCGCCGGATTCCGCGCCCGGGTCGAGGACGACATCGCCGCGGCGCGGCTGGCGAAGCTGCTGGTGAATCTGGCGATCAACCCGCTCGCCGCGCTGCATCGGGTGAACAACGGCGCCCTGCTCGCGCCCCCGCTGCGCGCCGAACTGGACCGCCTGGTGCACGAGGCCTGGCCGGTGCTGCGCGCCGAGGGCCTGGCGGTGGACGAGCCGGCCGCGATCGCCCGCGTTCACGCGGTCGCGCAGGCGACGGCGGCGAACCGCGCCAGCATGCTGCAGGACGTGCTCGCCGGCCGCCGTACCGAGATCGACGCCATCACCGGTGCGCTGCTGCGCATGGCGGCACGGCACGGCATTGCGGTGCCGACGCACGCGGCGCTCTACCGCGCGGTCAGCGCGCTCGAACCCGCCGCGGCGCGCTGAGCGAGGCGAGCTCGCCACAGAACCGCCTCAGCGGATCCCGCCCATGCACGGGTACCTGATTACAGCCATCGCCACCGCAACCAGATGCTGCATGCCTCGGCCTTCGTGCGGCAGGTGCAGCAGATCCTGGGTCAGCGGGCCGCCTCGCTGCTGCCGAGGTCCGCGCTGCCGACGCTGGTGCCGTCGAGCGCATCGATCAACGCGAACAGCCGGCGGTAGAAGTCCGGATCGGTCACGGTTTCCTCACCGACCTTGACCATCGCTTCCTTGTCCGCCGCCCACGGCAACGAGATCGAGCCGATACCGGCCACGCTGACGCCCGTGCTGGAGGATGCCGCCTTCAGCGCAAAACGCGTCTGCAGCGCGTTGGCGTAGACGACCGCGCCGACGTTGCTCGGCAGGCAGACCAGGGTAATGTCGAGGCTCACGCCCTGGTCCGGCTTGGGCTGGAACATCTTCTGCCCCTTCACCCGCACCGCGTCACTACCGTCGATCTGGTAGCCCTGGCTCAGCAGCGCGCGCTTGCCGAGCTCACAGGCACCGGCGGGTTCGCGCGTGCTCCAGGTCACGAAGGGCGACTCGCGCTGGAATGATTCGGACTGATACACCGACGGCGGCTTCGACGCGCAGCCTCCACCCGCCAGCGCGGCGATTATGGCAAGGACCGGGACGAAACGGCGGCGGGTGCAGGACATGAAGCAGGCTTCCGGGCAGATCGGGAGAGTCGGAGCCGGAATGTTAGAGCATCCCGGCCCCCGCCGGCGCGTCGCCTGCCGTCGCGTTTACAGGAACTTACATCCGCTCGCCGCGCAGTGCGCGCAGGTGCCAGTCGAAGACCTCGCCCAGCAGGTGCGGCGTGTGGCGCCCCGGCCCATGGGCCAGTGCGCGCTCGTGATAGTCGCGCAGCGCGGGACGGAAGTCGGGATGCGCGCAGTTGTCGATGACCACCTTGGCGCGCTGGCGCGGCGACAGCCCGCGCAGGTCGGCCAGGCCCTGTTCGGTAACAAGCACCTGCACGTCGTGCTCGGTGTGGTCGACGTGCGACACCATCGGCACGATGCACGAGATCGCCCCGCCCTTGGCCTGCGACGGCGTCATGAAGATCGACAGGTAGGCGTTGCGCGCGAAGTCGCCGGAGCCGCCGATGCCGTTCATGATCTTCGAGCCCATCACGTGCGTCGAATTGACGTTGCCGTAGATGTCGGCCTCGATCATGCCGTTCATCGCGATCACGCCCAGGCGGCGGATCACTTCGGGGTGGTTGCTGATCTCCTGCGGGCGCAGCACGATGCGCTCGCGGTAGCGGTCGAGGTCGGCATTGAGCTCGGCCAGTGCCTCGTTGCTGAGCGAGAACGCGGTCGCCGAGGCGTGCGCGAGCTTGCCCGACTTGATCATCTCCAGCATGCCGTCCTGCAGCACCTCGGTGTAGGCGGTGAGGTTCTCGAACGGCCCCTCGTTG
>JARRBR010000131.1 GCA_029982755.1 Rhodocyclaceae bacterium | reverse complement strand
ACCATCTCAAGCGCACCATCGCGGCCATCGGGCCACCGGCACCCCTTCGTTTGCTGACCGATCATGCAAACCGGGTGGGGTAACTGAGGTTTTTAGGATGATGGGGCCAAACAACTCGAACCGTGCGAGGCCCGCCCATGCCCATTCCCGCACCGCTTCCGCCGGAACGCCTGCACACCGCCTGCGCGCCCGATACGCTCGGCTTCGAAAGCTCCGCCGAACTGCCTGAGCTCGACGCCGCCGACATCCACGCCCGCGCGGTCGACGCGATCCGCCTCGGGCTCGACATCGCCGGCGAGGGCTACAACCTGTTCGTGCTCGGTGACGCCGGCAGCGGCCGCCACGAGATCGTCACCCGCCTGCTGGAGGAAGAGCGCCACGAGAGCCCGCCCCCGGCCGACTGGTGCTACGTGTGGAACTTCAACAACGCCTCCCACCCGCGCCTGCTGCACCTGCCCTGCGGGCGCGGACCCGCCTTCCGCGACGACATGCAGCGCTTCGTTGAGGAGCTGATGCCGGCGATCGCCGCGGTGTTCGAGAGCGACGAGTACCGCAACCGCATCGAGGCCCTGCAGGAAGAAGCCAAGCAGCGTGAGGAGACCGCCCTGCGCAAGCTCGGCGACGAGGCCCAGCAGCTCGGCGTCGCGCTGCTGCGCACCCCGCACGGCTTCGCCTTCCTGCCGATGAAGGACACCGACAGCACGCTGTCGCAGGAGGAATTCGAGAAGCTGCCCGAGGAACGCCAGCACGAGCTCGGCGAGCACATCAAGACCCTGCACGAGCGCATGCACCGGCTGATGAACGAGTTCCCGCGCTGGCGACGCGAGCTGCAGAACCGCATCCGCGACGCCGGCCGCGACGCGCTCGGCGCCACCGTCACCCACATGATCGAGGACCTCCAGCCACGCTACGCCGACCTCCCCGACGTCTGCACCCACCTCGACGACGTACTGAAGGACATCGTCGCCAGCGGCGAGTCGCTGCACGCCGCCCCCCACAGCGAGGACGACGGCGACACCCTGACCTACTCCGGCAGCATCTCGGTGCAGCGCTACCTGGTGAACCTGCTGGTCGGCAATCCGGCCGACGGCACCCGGCCGGTGGTGTATGAGGACCACCCCACGCTGCAGAACCTGGTCGGCCGCATCGACCACCTGGTGCACATGGGCACCCTGGTCAGCAACTTCACCTTGATCCGCGCCGGCGCCCTGCACCGCGCCAACGGCGGCTTCCTGGTGCTGGATGCGATGAAGCTGCTGTCCCAGCCCTTCGCCTGGGAGGGGCTCAAGCGCGCGCTCAAGTCCGGGCGGCTGCGCATCGAGTCGCTGTCCGAGCTGATCGGCGTGACCGGCTCGGTGCAGCTGGAACCTGAGCCGATGGCGCTCGAGCTCAAGCTGATCCTGATCGGCGAGCGCCTGATTTACTACCTGCTCGGCCAGTACGACCCCGAGTTCGCCGCGCTCTTCCGCATCAACGCCGACATGGAAAGCGAGATCCCGCGCACGCCCGACAACACCGCCGCCTACGCGCGCCTGATCGCCACCCTCGCCCGCCGCGCCGACCTGCCGCCACTGTCGGCGCCGGCGATGGCGCGCCTGATAGAACATGCCGCCCGGCTCGCCGGCGACGCCGAGCGCCTCAGCACACGGACCCAGCCGATCGACGACCGCCTGCGCGAGGCCGCACATTTCGCCACCGCCGGCGCCGGCGCCGCGCGCATCGAGCGCGAACACGTCGACGCTGCCCTCCGCGCCCACCGCCACCGCCACGAGCGCATCCGCCTGCACTACCAGCAGGAGATCCTGCGCGGCCAGTGGCTGGTCGACACCGCCGGCAGCCACGTCGGCCAGGTCAATGGCCTGGCGGTCGTGCCGCTCGGCGACGACAGCTTCGCCCACCCGGTGCGCATCACCGCCACGGTGCGCGTCGGCGAGGGCGAGGTCATCGACATCGAGCGCGAGGTCAAGCTCGGCGGGCCGATCCACTCCAAGGGCGTGCTGATCCTGTCCGCCTTCATGGCCGCGCGCTTCGGCTGGACCATGCCCCTGTCGCTGAAGGCCAGCCTGGTATTCGAGCAGTCCTATGGCGGCGTCGAGGGCGACAGTGCCTCGCTCGCCGAGCTGACCGCGCTGCTGTCGGCGCTGTCCGGCGTGCCGATCCGCCAGGCGCTGGCGGTCACCGGCTCGGTCAACCAGTTCGGCGTGGTGCAGCCGGTGGGGGGCATCAACGACAAGATCGAGGGCTTCTTCGACATCTGCGCCGCGCGCGGCCTCAGCGGCGAGCAGGGCGTGCTGATCCCCCGCCCCAACGTCTGCCACCTGATGCTGCGCGAGGAGGTGATCGATGCGGTGCGCGCCGGCCGCTTCAACATCTGGGCGGTGGCCGACGTGGACGAAGCGCTTGAGCTGCTGACCGGCCTGCCCGCCGGCACGCCGGCCGCCGACGGCACGATGCCGGAGGACTCGGTCAACGGGCGCGCCATCGCCGGCCTGCAGAAGCTCGCGCAACTGCGGCGCGCCTTCGGCAACGAGCGGAAGGAAGCCGGCGGCGAGCACACCACCGGCGGGACATCGTCATCCAAGGATGAATGACGAAGGAAAGCGCCCGCGGCCGATGCGATCGCAGACCGAAGCGTCGATTCCCGCCCTTGGCCGGGTGATCGCCCGCGCTGTTGCAGGGGCAACATTCCCTGACAAGTCGCATTCGACAGGCAGACGGGCCGGCGCTTAAGATCGCAGCCATCCAACAAGAACGGAGCAATGCCCAATGAAGACCCGACTCCTCGCTTCTGCCCTCCTCCTCCTTTCCCTCGCCGGCACCGCGCATGCGGGCGGCTCGACCGCGCTCGGCGGCGGCCTCGGTGGCGCCGCCGGCGCCGCGATCGGTGAAGCCGTCGGCGGCCGCGAAGGCGCAATCATCGGCGGCGCCCTCGGTGGCGGCGTCGGTGCCGCAGCCGGCTACGACAACGAACGCGACGGCCGCCGCGCCCGCGACGGCGTGCGTTACGAAGAGCGCGGCTACTACTACGAGGACGGCCGCCGCTACCGCGGCAGCGACTTCTGCCCGCCGGGCCAGGCCAAGAAAGGCCGCTGCTGAGCACGACCGGTGCGCGGCAGCGCGCCGCGCACCGCACTTCTGAGCATGCACTTGCGGCGTGCTCCGCGCCGCCCCCTCAAGACACGCCCGGCGCCTTCCCCGCGCCCGGGCCCGCCTCCCGCTCCCGCCTTCACCCCTTGATGCAGACCAGCGGCCGCAGCCGCGCCACCTTGCGCGCGAGCCCGGCGCGGTCTGCCGCCTCGACTACTTCGCCCACGTCCTTGTAGGCCAGCGGCGCTTCCTCGGCCACACCGCGAAAGCTCGGGCTGCGGATCAGGATGCCCTTCGCGGCGAGTTCATCGACCACGTTGCGCCCGTGCCAGCGCCGCAGCGCCGCGTTGCGGCTCATCGCCCGCCCGGCGCCGTGACAGGCCGAACCGAAGGCACGTTCCTCCGTGCCCGCCGAACCCGCCAGCACCCAGGACGCGGTACCCATGCTGCCGCCGATCAGCACCGGCTGGCCGACGTGGCGATACTCCGCCGGTAGCTCCCGATGACCGGGCCCGAAGGCCCGCGTGGCACCCTTGCGATGCACGAACAGGCGGCGCTGGCGACCATCGGCCGAAACGTGCATCTCTTCCTTGCAGGTGTTGTGCGACACGTCGTACAGCAGCGGCAGGCGCACGCCCGGCAACAGGCCCGCGAAGGCCTCGCGCGCCAGGTGGGTGAGGATCTGCCTGTTGGCAAGCGCGCAGTTGATGCCGGCACGCATCGCGCCCAGATAGCGCTGGCCGAGCGCCGACTTGAGCGGCGCGCAGGCAAGCTCGCGGTCGGGCAGCACGATGCCCGCCTGCCCGGCGGCGATCACCATCTCGCGCAGGAAATCGGTGCCGATCTGGTGCCCGAGCCCGCGCGATCCACAGTGGATGCTGACCACGACGTCCCCCTGGGCGAGCCCGTAGGCCCGCGCCGCGGCGGCATCGAACACCGCATCCACCACCTGCACCTCCAGATAGTGATTGCCGCTGCCGAGCGTACCCATCTCGTCGCGCTGGCGCTGCTTGGCCATGTCCGACACCGCCGTCGGATCGGCCCCGGCGACGCAGCCATGCTCCTCGATGCGGGCCAGGTCGGCCTCGCTGCCGTAACCCTCCTTGACCGCCCAGCGCGCCCCACCGCGCAGCATCGCGTCCATCTGCGCCGCCGACAGGCGCAAGGCGCCGGTGCTGCCCACCCCGGCCGGAATGCGCGCGAACAGCAGGTCGGCGAGCCGCTTCTTTACCGCCGCCACGTCGGCCTCGCGCAGCCCGGTGTGCAGCGTGCGCACCCCGCAGGAGATGTCGAAGCCCACGCCGCCCGCCGACACCACCCCGCCCTCGTCGGCGTCGAAGGCCGCCACGCCGCCGATCGGGAAGCCGTAGCCCCAGTGCGCGTCGGGCATCGCGTACGACGCGTCGACGATGCCCGGCAGGCTGGCGACGTTGGCGACCTGCTCGGCCACCTTGTCGTCCATCGCCTGCACCAGCTCCTTCGACGCGAAAATCACCCCCGGCACCCGCATGCGGCCGCTGGCGGGCAGTTCCCACTCGCAGGGTCCCCGCCGCTTCAGTCTGCTCGTATCCATCACCAGCCTCCCCCTGCGCCGTGCGCAGCCTCAGACCTCGGCCGCGCGCAGCCTCAGACATCGACCACGCACTGCGCCAGCCATTGACCATCGGCCCGCTGCGCCACCTTCAGCTCGCAGAAAGAGGCGCCCTTGACCTCCGCCGCGGGCTGGTGGCGCACCACGTCCACCGGCTCGCCCCAGGCCGTCGCTCGCAGGTGCGGCCCGCCCTCGGATGGCGTGATCGCGAGCTCGAAGCGCGCGAACAGCATGCGCCGCGTCGCCATCTCGAACACCAGCGCGTTGAGCCAGTCGAGCAGCAGCAACTCGGCATCGGGCGCAGCGCATCCGACCAGCACGGGCGCGCGCGCCGCCACCGTCGCCGGGTCGCAGACCGCCGCCGTCATTGCCAGGGCCGCGCCAGCGAAGGCCTCCACGAGCGTGGCCCCGGTGCCACGCACGCCGACGTCGGCCTCGTGCTCGAAGGTCTGCCAGCCGATCATTCGCTGCCGGCCGCAGGGCGCCTTGCGAAGCGGCGCAGGCAGTTGACCACCTCCTCGTCCTCGACCTGGTCGAAGTGCTGGTAGAACTGGCCGACGGCGCGAAATCCCCAGGGCTTGTCCAGGCACACGATCTCGTCGGCGTAGGGCTCGACGCGGGCCAGGCTGTCGGGCGCGGCGACCGGCAGCGCGCAGATCAGGCGCTGCGGCGACTGCGCACGCACCGCATGCAGTGCGGCGACCATGGTCGCGCCGGTGGCCAGGCCGTCATCGACGACGATCACCACCCGCCCGCGCGCATCGACCGCCGGCCGCTCGGGCGAATACAGCGCGCGGCGCTCGCGCAGCTGCTGCACGCGGCGCGCCTTCTCCGCCTCCACCCAGGCCTCGTCGTCCTCGGACGCGTCCGAGACGAAGGACCAGCCGCCCTCATCGACCGCGCCGATCGCGTACTCCGGATTCCAGCGCGAGCTGAGCTTGTGCACCAGCACCACGTCGAGGTCGCCGCCCAGCGCCTCGGCCAGCGCCGCGCCCATCGGCACCGCGCCGCGCGGAATCGCCAGCACCAACGGGTTCCGGCCGCGCCAGGCGTCGAGCGCCTTGGCCAGTTGTGCGGCGGCATCGAGTCGATCACGGAACATCATCTGCCTCCATCTGCGCGAACCACCCTCCTCAACCCGCCCGCAGCGGCCGCAGCAGCTCGATGCGGAAGTCCGGCTCGTAGGGCGGCACGTTGCACTCGATGACGTCGCCGGCGGTAACCTCCAGGCGGCGGCCGACCACGTCGGCATGGACCGGCAGCACGCACACGCCGCGGTCGACCAGCACCGCCACCCGGATCTCCGCCGGCTGCCGGCGTGCCAGGTACTCGAGCACGCGCAGCAGCGAGTGCCCGGTGTATAGCACGTCGTCGACGATCAGCAGGCTGCACCCCTCGAGGTCGAGCGCGGCGTGGGCGGCGTCCTCGGTGAGCCGGGTCTCGGGATGCAGCAGGGTGAGGTCGTCGGCGTAGCGCTTGACCTGGAGGTCGAGGCGAAGCGGCGGTACCAGCCCGTGCCGGCGCACCAGGCGTTCGCACAGCCGGTCGGCGAGCGGCGCGCCGCGGCGCAGGATGCCGATCACCGCGACGCGTTCGCGGCCGGCAAGCAGGGCCGCCGTCCGGCGCGCCATGTCGTCCATCACGCCGTCGAGGGCGTCGCCCTCGTACAGGCAGGTTCGCGTGCCGGGCGGTCGATCCATGTTCGCCTCGCCTGCCCCGCAGCACGGGGCCGTCGTCACCGGGAAGTGCCGATCGGACTACACTGGAAACACGACGACGATCGGCGCAGTGAAAACTTACTCCTGTCGCCGGTCGCCGGCCAGCCCTCGATAGGCAGCGTTGGCGGCGAGACGGCAGGTGCCGGCTGCAAGCGCCGGCTCATCGAGCGGGCGGGCGCCGGAACCCGACCGGTCGGCACGACCTCCGGGGAGGAGATGCGATGTCAGCCCCAGCCAGATCGGCAACGACGACAAGCCGCAGCACTCATTCCCCCGTCCGTCTGCAGGCGGGGGACGTCCTCATGGTCGTCGATGTGCAGCGCGATTTCCTGCCGGGCGGTGCGCTCGGCGTGACGGACGGCGATGCGGTGGTGCCGGTGTTGAACCGCTATCTCGCGCGCTTTGCCGCGCAGGGCCTGCCGGTCGTATTCACCCGCGACTGGCATACGCCCGATCATTGCTCGTTCCACGCCCGGGGCGGGCCGTGGCCACCGCACTGCGTCGCCGGCACCCCCGGCGCCGATTTCGCCCCGGGGCTTGCGCTGCCGCCCCACGCCGAGATCGTCTCCAAGGCGACCACCGCAGCGGCCGACGCCTACTCCGGCTTCGATCACACCAGGCTCGCCGACCGCCTGCACGCCCGCGGCGTGCGCCGGGTGTTCATCGGCGGCCTGACCACCGACTACTGCGTGCTGACGACGACGCGCGACGGGCTGGCGGCGGGCTTCGGCGTGTTCGTGCTCGGCGACGCGATCCGCGCGGTCGACGTGCAGCCCGGCGACGGCGAGCGCGCGATCGCCGCCATGCTGGCGGGCGGCGCCCGACTGATCGCGTTCGACGACCTGGAGGACGCGCCCGCATGAACGCCGACGACAGCGCGCTGCTGACCGACCTCTACGAGCTGACCATGCTGCAGGCCTACCACGACGAGGGCCTGCACGACACCGCGGTGTTCGAGCTCTTCGTGCGCCGGCTGCCCGAGCAGCGCCGCTTCCTGCTCTTCGCCGGCCTCGAACAGGCGCTCGACTACCTGCAGAACCTGCGCTTCACCGCCGGCGAACTCGACTGGCTGCGCGCAAGCGGGCGCTTCAAGCCGGGCTTCGTCGACTGGCTGGCCGGCTTCCGCTTCACCGGCACGGTGCATGCGATGGCCGAAGGCACGGTCTTCTTCGCCGACGAACCAGTGCTGCGCGTGGAGGCGCCGATCGGCGAGGCGCAGTTCGTCGAGAGCCGGCTGCTGAACCTGATCAACCTGTCGGCGATGGTCGCCTCCAAGGCCGCGCGCTGCGTGCTCGCCGCCCCGGAGCGCGTGCTGGTCGATTTCGGCCTGCGCCGGGCGCACGGCGCCGAGGCCGGGCTGCTCGCCGCGCGCGCCAGCCACCTGGCCGGCTTCGCCGGCACCGCGACCGTGCTCGCCGGCCAGCGCTTCGGCATCCCGGTGTTCGGCACCATGGCGCATTCCTACATCGAAGCCCACGCGCGCGAAGCCGACGCCTTCCTGCGTTTCGCCGCCTCGCAACCGGACAAGGTGACCCTGCTGATCGACACCTACGACACCGAGGCCGCGGCACGGCAGGTGGTCGCGCTCGCGCCCGCGCTGCAGCAGCGCGGGGTCAGGCTGGCCTCGGTGCGCATCGACAGCGGCGACCTCGCCGCCCATGCGCGCGTGGTGCGCGCCATCCTCGACGCCGGCGGACTGCAAGGCGTGCGCATCTTTGCCAGCGGCAACCTCGACGAATACCGCATCGCCGCGCTGCTCGGCGAGGGCGCGCCGATCGACGGTTTCGGCGTCGGCACCCATCTGACCACCTCGGCCGACGCGCCGACCCTGGATGCGGTGTACAAGCTGCAGCGCTACGCCGGCACCCCGCGCCGCAAGCGCTCCGAGGGCAAGGCCACCTGGCCGGACGCCAAGCAGGTGTGGCGCGAGCACGACGCCAGCGGCCGGCTGCTGCGCGACCACGTCACGCTCGCCGACGAACCCCCGCCGGCCCCCGGCGCGCAAGCCCTGCTGCAGGCGGTGATGCATGAAGGTCGCCGGCTGGCCCCGTCGCCACCGCTCGAGCGCCTGCGCGCCCGCGCCGCGGACAGCCTCGCCCGCCTGCCGCCCGCGCTGCGCGGGGTGGCAAG
>JARRBR010000019.1 GCA_029982755.1 Rhodocyclaceae bacterium | reverse complement strand
GTCGGCGCCGGCGGCGGGGAGCGCGGCAGTGAGGGCGTTGCGGGCGCTGGTCCAGCGCGTGCGCAGGGCGTCGGCGCTGGTGGCGAGCGCGGTGGTGCGCAGCGCCTGGAGCGCGTCGGCGAGTTCGCCGCTGGCGGTCTCGGGTACCTTGGCGAGCACGCTGTCGAGCCAGGTTTCGAGCTGGCCGTCGGCGTCGCCGAGCGCGGCGAGCTTGCCCACCAGGTGGTCGGCGACCCCGAGCGCGCTGTCGAGCGTGTTGCCGAAGCTGCGCACCCGCGCCAGCACGCCGCCGAGCGCATCGCCGAGCTCGCCCGCGGGCACCGCGGCGTCCAGCCCCTGCAGCGCGCCGCGCACCGCGTCGGTCAGCGGCTTGAGCAGGGTGGAGGGGCGCAGCTTTTCCAGCTCCTTGATCAGCGCGGCGTGCGCCTGCGCGGCCGGCTGCAGCACGGCGGCGACGTCGAGCTGGCGGCCGAGGCGCTGGCGGGCGTCGGCGAGCGCCGCGTCGGCCTGTTCCAGCCACTGCGTCGGGCTGAAGGCGGCCAGGCCGTCGCGCACTGCGCCGTAGGGCTCGGCCAGCAGCGGCTGCAGCGCGGCGCGCGGCGACAGCGCGAGCAGGCGTTCGCGCGCCTGCTCGGGCAGGGCCTTGATCTGCAGCAGCAGCTCGACCGGGCTGCCGTCGAGCTGGACTTCGAGCTCGACCACCAGCGGGTCGGTGAGCGGCACCAGCGACTGCGGCAGCACGCCCATGGCCTCGCGGATCAGGTCCGGGCCGGGGGCGGGCAGGGTGGACGGGTCGATCGAACGCAGCACGCCCTCGAGTTCGCCGATCGCGCCGATCACCTCGTCGGCCACCGGGGCGAAGGAGATGCGCGGCAGGGATTCGGCGAGCTGCTTGATCTGCTCGAGCAGCGCGATGAGATCGGCGACCTCGCCCTGCTGGGTGAGGTTGGCGATCGGCTCTAGGATCTGCTGCAGCGGCTCGGCCAGCGTCTCCGGGTCGATCGCGTCCATCGCCGTGTCGGCCGCCTGCAGGGCCTCGGCGAGCGCCGAGGTGGCGGGCGACAGGGCGCTCGCCAGGGCCGATTCGATGGCGGCGACCGCCTGCTCGAGCGCGGCCTCGAGCTGTTGCTGCAGGCTGGCGAGGTCGAGCGCCTGGAGCTGGCTGCGGGCGTCGTCGAAGGCGCGCTCGGCGCTGGCGCCGAGGCCGGCGAGCTGCTCCTCGACGGCGGCGATCGCGTCGCGGGCGCCGTCCAGCGCCTCGGTGATCGGATCGCTGACGGCGCCGATGTCGAGCAGGTCGAGCACAGCCTGCAGCCGATCGCGCACGTCATTGATCAGCGCGGTGAGCGGGGCGAAGGCGTCGGCCGGCAGCGCGGGCACGGCGAGGCCGCCGATGCCCTGGGTGAGGTCGGCGAAGCTGGCGCGCGGCTGCAGCAGTACCAGCGTGCGGCACAGGCCGGCGTCGAGCGCGCCGGGGAGCTCGACCAGGCGGGACATCAGGCGCGCCCGCGCCTCGGTCGCGCTGGAGGCGAGCGCGGCGCCGTTCGCTGTGGCGAGGGCGGTGCGCGCGCTCTGCGCAGTGGCGAGCGCGCCTGCGGCGCCCGCGGCATTGCCCGCCTGCACCGCGGTGGCGAGCGCGTTCATCGCGTCGGCGAAGCTGCGGCCGGCGCTGCCGACGGCGACGCCGGACTGCGCCGCGATGTCGGCGGGCGGCAGCGCGCGGTCGATGCAGCCGGTGGTGTTGGCGGCGATCAGCGCGGCGAGCTGGGTCACCGTTTGCACCAGCTCGGCCTGGACCGCGGCGGCGTTGGCGTCGTCCCAGCGGATCAGGGTGTCGAGCGGATCGCGCAGGTCGTCGAGGATGGGCAGCGAGCGGAGCTGGAAATAGCCCGGGCGGAAGGTGCCGACGCGGGCATGGACCCAGCGCAGCAGGCTGGGCACGCTGAGGTCGGCGGGCAGGGTGTCGATCAGCGTGCGCGCGGCGGAGACCTGGTCGGCGCTCAGGGCGCCGGCGCTGTCCGCGGGCGTGCCGGAGCCGGAGGATCCGCCGCCGCCACCACCGCCACCACCAACACCACCACCACCACCGCTTCCACCCGTTCCACCGCCCGCGGCCGCTTCAATCCCGAGTCCGCAGCGCCAGTCGCCGCCGAAAAGCGCCTGCAAGCGCTCGATGCGCGCGAGCAGCGGCGCGAAGCCCGCCTGCAGGTCGGTGCCGAGGCACCCGGGGAGCGCGGCGATGTCGCCCTGCAAGCCCTGGGCGAGGCCGCCGAGTTCGCCCTGCAGGCTGGGCAGCAGGCCGCTGAAGCTGGCACCGAACTCGAAGCCGCCGGAGAGCTGCGGCACCGCCAGCCCGCCGAGCCCGGTCAGCGCGCTCCCGAAGTCGCCCGGCGGGCCGCTCTGCCAGCTCGCGATCAGCTTGCCAAGATCGCCGAAGGCGCCGCCGAGGTCGCCCGCGATCGCCGAAAGGTCGGCGCCGGAGGCGCTGAGGTCGAGTTGTGCGAGCAGGCCGGGCATGGTCGCTCACTCCAGCAGGCCGCGCAGGCCGGCGCCGATGCTGCCGAGCTGGCCGATCGCGGGCGCGGTATCGCCGAGGATGCCGGCCAGCGGCCCGGTGGGGTCGGAGATCGCCGGCAGGCTGCCGAGCGCCTCGAGCGCGTCGATCGCGCCCATCGCCTGGTCGAGCAGGCCGGCCGCGCCATCGAGCAGGCCGGTGTCGATGCCGCCGAGCACGTCGGTGGGCGGTGGCGGCGGGGGCGACTCGGTGAGCCACAGCGTGTAGTCGATCTGGTCGGGCGCACTGGCCTCGGCCTGCACGTGCAGTTGCTGCAGCAGCACGTACTGGATGTCGGTGCCGGTGGCGATGTCGGAGACGAAGGTCATCGGCTCGCCGGCGAGGTATTTCTCGCGCACCGCGTTGAGCAACTCCAGCCCGGCCTCGCTGCCGAACACCGATCCCTCGATGACGATGCGCGCCGGGCGGCGGTCGAGATCCTGGAACAGGCTGCCGGCGCGCCCTGGCACCGGAAGCTCGAGGAAGTCGCGCGTCTCGAGCGTCTCCAGCCGGGTCACGCGCGGCAGCTCCCAGTCGGCGAGCATCGGTGTCAGGCTCATGTCAGATCCACTCCCCTGAGCCAGGCCTGCTCACGCAGCAGGCGGTCGAGCCCGGCGGCGAGGTCCGCGGGGCCGTCGGCGGGCTGGTCGGATGCGGGCGCAGGGGCGGTCGCCCACGCCTTGGCGCTGGCGGCGGGCGAGGTGGTGGCCTGCGCGCCGGGCGCTGCCGCGCCGAGCAGCCGCGACGGCGCGCGCAGCAGCGGGATACGTCCGGATGCAGGCTGCGCGCCCGCCTCTGCAGCGCCGATGCCCGTGTCGGCGACGGGGCGCAGGAACAGCGGTGCGACCAGGGTGCGCAGGGTGTCGCTGGCGTGTTGCAGGGGCGCGCTGGCTTCGGCCTCGTTCGCCGCCGGCTGTGTGCCCGCGGCCGGACGGGTGTCCACACCTGGGCGCGGGGCGGCCTGGCCTTGCAGCATGGTGTCGATGAGCTCGCCGACCGACGGTGCGCTGGCCGCAGGCTTGCCCCCGCCGGCCGCTGCGGTGGCGCCCGCTCGGGCCGTGCGCGCGAGCGTATGGCCGGCTTCGGGGAGCGCGGCGGCGTGGCCCTGCAGCACGGCGTTGATGAGTGCGCCGACCGACTGCACGCCGGCGGAAGACGCGCCCGCGCCGGCCGCTGCGGCAGCAGCCGATCGCGCCGTGCGCGCGGGCCTGCGGTCCGTCTTGGGGCAGGCGGCCGGGGCGGCGTGGCGTTGCAGCAAGGCGTCGATGAGTTCCCCGACCGACGGTGCGCAGGCCGAAGACCGGCCCGCGTCGGCCGCCGCGGCGGCGCCGGAGCGGGCCGTGTCGGCGAGCGTCCGACCGGTCTCGCACGAGGCCGCGGCGGCGGCAGTGCGCGCTGCCGCGGAGGGCGGGAGATCCGCCGCCCGGCTTGGCGCCTGACGCAGGTTGTCGGTGGCGCTGGCGAGGCCGGCTGCGGCGGCCTTTGCGTTCGCGCCGGGGCGCGCAGCGGCCGACGGCGCAGCCCGCCTGCCCTTGTCGGCGCGCCGGCCGCCGGCCTTGGCGCCGGAGTCGGCGCCGTTCGCCGCCTCGATGACTTTCGGCAGCAAGGGGAAGGGGTTGAAGAGGGCCGCCCCAGGCAGGCGCTCGAGATTGCCGGTGCGCGCCGCGGCCCCGCCGGTGACGGCGGCGAGCAGCGCGGACAGCCGCGCCTGCGTCGCCTGTAGTTGCTTGCTGGCCTGATGGAAGGGCGCGAGGGCGGCCGCGAGGCGGCGCGGTTCAGCCATGGCGGCCGCCCTCCTCGCGCAGCATCTGCAGGTGGAGCAGGATCTGGCCGAGCGTGAGCTCGCCGAGCTGCTGCGGCGTCCACCCGAATTCGCGCGCCAGCACGTGGGCGGCGCGCGCGATCGGCTGCTCGGCGGCCTCTTCCAGCGCGGCGGGGGCGACGGCGAGGCCGCTGATGCGGTTGACCTCGGCGAGGAGGAACTCCATCAGCCCGATCGGCAGCGCCGACACCTGCGGCAGCGACAGCTCCGGCACCTGCAGCGCCGCATGCACCATCAGCGCGCCGGCCAGGCTGTCGCTGTCGCGCGCCGCGCGGCTGATCAGCTGCAGGTCGCGCACGGTCAGCGGCCGCAGCTGCACCCGTCCCGCGAGGCCGCTGCGGCCGGCCTCGATCAGCGCCGCCGGCACCTCGATGTCGTAGGTCGCGGCGCTCCCGGCGAGCAGCTCGTCGGCGCCGAGGTAAGCCTCGGGCGCCGCGTGGGGAGCCTGCGCGCGCGCCTCCGCTGCCATGCTCACCGGCTCAGCCTCGTTCGTCGCGGACGGTCACGTACAGGGCCTGGAAGTCGGCGCCTTCCATGACGAAGTCGTCCTCCGGCATGGTGAGGTTCCATTGCTCGAGCTTGACGTCGTGCAGGGTGACGATCGACTTGGTGCCGGGGCTGGCGGCGTTCTCGGCCATCAGCGTGATGTTGAACGCCGGCTGCACCCAGGAGCTGCGCGGGCGCTGGTCGCCCGCCTCGCCGAGCAGCAGGCGCAGCAGTGCGCCGTTGAGCCAGGCGCGGTCGATGTGGCCGCTCACGCTGACGTTGCCCGAGCGCAGCTCGCTGGCGTAGCGCTGGCCGATCTCGTGGAAGGGGCGGATCGCCGAGCTGACCTGGACGGTGACGCCGGTGACGCGGCCGACCTGGATCAGGTCGTTGCCCTCGATCACGGCGCCGGCGGCCGACCCCTCGGGCCCGTCGCCGGCGGGGGCGAGCAGGATGGTGCCGTCGGCACCGGTGTAGACGTTCTGGTTGGCGGCAGATGGCATGTCGGTCTCCTTACCTGCGTGTTCAGGACAGCGCGAGGGTCACGCGGATGTAGTCGATGCTGAAGGTGGGCTGCATGGCCACATTGACGATGCAGCGTCCGGCGATCTCGTCGGCGCGCGTGGCCTTGACCTCGAGCTGGTAGCCGGTGAGGGCCTCGTCCACCACCATGGTGGTCAGGAAGCTGTCGAGCGCGCCGTGCAGCGCGGTGCGCACGCGCTCGTTGTTGAGCCGGCCGACGAAGGGGTTGGCGACCTGGCGGATGCCGGCCTTGGCGTAGTCGACGATGCGCCGCGTGGTGATCTGCGAGAAGGCCTCGCCCTCGGTGGTGATGCCGCGCACCACGCGGATGCCCTGGCGGTCCTCGAGCGGGCAGACGTTGGCCTGCAGCAGCGACTTGAGCTGGCCGTAGCTGTAGCGCGTGACGAGCTGGGTGACGCCGGGCAGCACCTTGTTGGTCGGGCTGGCCTGCGGCGCGAGGCTGGCGATCAGGCCGGCGACCGCGGCCGCGGTGTAGTTGCCGGGCAGGTCGACCATCGCCCCGGCCGCCGGGTCGTAGGTGCGCACGCCGGGGGTGACCAGCACTACGCGCTTGTTGGCCGCCACCTGGGCGGCGATGTCGCTGACGCTGGCGGCGTCGGAGCCGACCACGGTGATCATGTCCTTGCCGTCGCCTTCGGCGGTGTTGGTCGCCGCGGGCAGCACCTGCAGCGCGGTGGCGGTGGCGAGCTCGGGCGCGATCAGGATGTTGACCGTCTCCTTCAGCAGCTCGGCCGCGGCATTGGCGAAGGCGGTCTGGTCCGCGCCGGCGGCGACCGCCCGCGCATAGACGGTGCGTGCGCCGTTGGCGAACAGCAGGGCGAGGCCGCGCATCAGGTTCTGGGTGCCGGCGGAGGCGGCGTCGGACGGCGCATAGAGCTTGGCCGCGTCCTCCATGCTGCCGAGGATGTGGGTCTGCCCGATCGCGTCGGTGACGCCGGTGGCCGCCGCAGCGGTGCCGACGATGCCGACGTTGCCGAAGCTCACGCCCTTGGGCGCGATCAAGCCTTCGGCCTGGACCCGGATGAATGTGCCGGGAACGATCTGTTCCGCAAAGTTCTCTTCCATCGCCCGCTCCTTCTGTCCCCGCTGGGGAGTCCGTTCGCCCCGCGCGGGGCATTGCCGATGCATGTCGCGTGCGGCGCGCCATGCGGTTTTCGACCCCGGGCGTTCAGCCGTCGGGCTCGATGTCGAGGACGAGATCGGTGATCACGTCCTCGCCTGTGCTGGGGGTGCTGATGAATTCGAAGTCGACCTCGAAGGCGAGCGTGCGCGGGTCCTCGGCCGGCAGGCGGTCGAGGCGCTGCACGCCGCGCGCCAGCCGTTCGCTGCGCGACAGGCAGAGCAGCTCCGTGCCCAGGCCGACGACGTAGTTGCGTGCGGCGGTGTCGTTGCCGCCGGTGACGGCGATGGAGACGCGGGCATGCACGCGACGGCCGAAGCGCCCGGCATCGGGGTCGACATGGTTGCCGACGTACCCGCCCAGCCCGAGCGGCCGGATGCGGCTCGGCTCGATGCGCACCGCACGGTTCATCCCCGCGGGCACGGCGGACGGCAGGAGGCCCGTGATCGCGCTGTCGAGCGCGGCGAGCGCGTCCTGCACCAGAACGTCGGGCATCGTCTTCTCCGGCAGGTGAGATTCGTGGTCCGGGGCCGGTCGTGCTGCTGGCTGCAGCGCCGCCTGTGTCGTTTTTGGAATGTCCGGTCACTCATTTGTAGTAGCCCGAAATGGGCTTGTCAAACCGCTTGCGGCATTTCCTGCAGGGCGCCGGCAAGCCGTTTCCATCCCCTTGGCGGCGGCCGCGCAGGTGGGCGCCGGAGCTTCTCGCGCGCGGTGTGAAATGCGTCGCGCCGGTGCTGCCGGGAGGTCTTCAGGACCCTGCGCGCCGGGTGTAGTCTCGCGCCGATGAACAAGAACGAAGACATGGTCCTGCTGCACTTCGAGGACGAGGTCGCCGAGGCCTCGCGTCTGGCCACGGCGGCCGGCATCGAAGCGGCAGAGATCGAACGCCACCGCTTCCCCGACGACGAGCTGCGCCTGCGCCTGCCTGCGCGGCTGCCCGCGCGCGTCGCGCTGTACCGCAGCCTGCATCGCCCCAACGAAAAACTGCTCGAACTGTTGCTGGTCGCGCGCAGCGCCGGACGCATGGGCGCGCAGCATCTGACCCTGGTCGCGCCCTATCTCGCCTACATGCGCCAGGACAAGGCCTTCCGCGCCGGCGAGGTGGTGAGCCAGCGCATCGTCGGCGAGTTCCTGGCCGGCCTGTTCGATGGCGTGATCACCGTGGACCCGCACCTGCACCGCATCGACACGCTGGCCGAGGCGATTCCGGTGCCGCATGCGATCGCGCTCTCCGGCGCCGGACTGCTCGCCGACGTCGCGGTGTCGCACCGCGCGCGGCCGCTGCTGGTGGGGCCCGACCGCGAGTCCCGGCAGTGGGTCGAGACCGCGGCACAGCGCCACGGACTCGACTTCATCGTGTGCGAGAAGGTCCGTCACGACGACCGCAATGTCGACATCGTGCTCCCCGCCGATGCCGCGGTGCGCGGCAGGGCGGTGGTGATCCTCGACGACGTGGCGAGTTCCGGCCATACCCTCGCGCGCACCGCCGCGGTCCTGCTGGCGGCCGGCGCGGCGTCGGTCGATGTGGCGGTGACGCATGCGCTGTTCGCCGACGATGCCCTGGCGCTGATCCGTGCCGCCGGCGTCGGTGAGGTGTGGAGCACCGACTGCATCGCCCACCCGAGCAACGCGGTACATATCGCGCCGCTGCTGGCCGAGGCCCTGCGCGCCATCTCCCCCGGCTGAACGCGCGTTCCGCGCCTTCTCTACGCCTTCCCGGCCCCGCGCGCCCCCTCTGGCGGCGGGCGGGCCGTCGCACGCCTCGCCGATGACGGTTTCAACGCATAGCCCATAATGCTAGGATTCCGCCTTGCGCAGTGCAGCGAAGCACCGCCATCCGGGGGGCGGGCGGTGTCGTGCGAACCAGAACTGGAGCGAGAGGGCGCGTGGAGCAAGCTGTCAGGACCGTGGTATTCGCCGATCTGACGGGGAGTACCGGTCTGTTCGAGTCGGCAGGCAACGTGGCGGCGACGCAGATCGTCACCCGGTGTACGCACGCGCTCGGCCGCCACCTCGCCTGCGCCGGCGGGCGGGTGGTGAAGTATCTGGGCGACGGGGTGCTGGTCCTGTTCGACGACACCGTCGTGGCGGTACAGGCCGGGGCTCACCTGCAGGAAGTGCTGCACGAGCTCGCCAGCGTCGAACTCCGGCGTGCCGCGCTGGGGGTCAAGACCGGCATCGATCGCGGCGCCATCGTCGAGCACGACGGCGATTGCTACGGCGACGCGGTGAATGTCGCCGCCCGCCTCAGCGACCGCGCCCAGCCCGGCGAGACGCTGATCGGCGATGCCGTATTCGCCAGCCTGCCCGAGCCGCTGCGCATCGCCTGCCACAGCCTGGACCGCATCCCGATCAAGGGCAAGGCCGAGCCGATGCGGGTGTGGCGGGTCGATTTCGCGCGTACCGCCGAGACCACGCTGACCACGCTGCTCGACTACCACGAACTGGTGGATGGCGCGCGTTCCGTCCGCCGCATCGACATCGACCGCCTCGACCAGCACATCGAACTGCATGCCGACGACGCGGCGCTGATCATCGGCCGCGGCGAGGGCGTCGGCTTCCCCATCGACGATGCGCGCGTGTCGCGCCGTCACGCGCGCATCGAGTGGACCGGCGGGCAGTGCCTGCTGACCGACTTCAGCAGCAACGGCAGCTGGGTGCGCTTCGTGGGCTCGGCGGCGCCGGTGATGCTGCGCCGGGACACCTGCACCCTGTACGGCGAGGGCGAGATCGGCCTGGGGGCGACGCCCGACGACTTCACCGCGCCGACGCTGCGTTTCCGGGTCATCGACCAGGGCTGAGCTTGCGGCGGGCGGCTTCCCATGCGGTGGCTCCCTGTGCCGCGATTTCCGTGACCGAGGTGCGATGAGTCCGTTCCGACGCTTCATGCTGGTGCTCATCGCCCTCCTGCTGCCGCTGACGCTGCGCGCGGCCGAGTGGTCGCCGCGACCGCTCGCCGCGATCGCGATCTATCCCGAGTTCCGTGCTCCGGCCACCGTGGTCGCGCAGGAGGAGGCGCGCATCGCCGCCGAACTGTCGGCGCGCGTCGTCGCCATGCCGGCGCGGGTCGGCGCCTTCGTGGCGCGCGACGCGGAGCTGGTGCGGCTGGACGACGCGAGCTTTCGCATCGAACTCGAGCGCGTGCGCGCCCAGATCGCGCTCATCGACAGCCGCATCCGCCTCGCCCGTGCCCAGCTCGAGCAGTCGCGGGCGCTCGCCGCGCGCGGCTTCATCAGTGCCGACGGGCTGCGCATCCGCGAGACCGAGGTCGGCGTGCTGCAGAGCGAGCGCGATGCGGCCCGCGCCGCGCAGGCGGCGGCCGAGCTCGCGCTGGCGCGCACGGTGATCTGTGCGCCCTTCGACGGCGTGGTGCGCGAGCGCCTGGCCGCGGTCGGCGATCTCGCCGCGCCCGGCACGCCGCTGCTGGTGCTGGCCGCCAGCGCGGACGCCGAGGTCCATGCGCGCGTGCCGGAAGGCCAGATCGACGCGCTGCAGGCCGCCGGGGCGTGGACGCTGGCCGTCGGCGATGCCGAACATCCGGTGCATATCCGCCGCATCTCGCAGGTGGTGGACGCCGCCGGGCAGGCACGCGACGTGGTGCTCGCCGGCGACGGCGAGCTGACGCCCGGCCTGGCCGGCGAACTGCGCTGGCGCAGCACGGTGCCGCATCTGCCGCCCGCCTACCTGCAGCAGCGCGACGGTCGCCTCGGGGTATGGGTGGTGCGCGAGGGCGAGGCGGTGTTCGTGCCGCTGCCCAAGGCCCAGGCCGGGCGGCCGGTGGCGGTGGACTGGCCGCCGCAGACCGCGGTGGTGGACGAGGGCCGCTTCGCGCTCGGCCTGCGCGCCGCGCCGGAGCGCGCGCAGGCGAGCGGGGGCGCGCAGTGAAAGGCCTGTACGGGCGGCTGATCGACAACCATCCGCTCGCCAACATCGCCTTCCTGATGGTGCTGCTGGGCGGCCTGTTCAGCTACCTGACGCTGCCGCGGGCGCAGGACCCGGAGATCAACTTCAACTGGGTCAGCATCATCACCACGCTGCCCGGCGCCTCCGCCGAGGACGTCGAGCGCGAGCTCACCGGCCCGCTCGAGGACGCGATCAAGCAGGTCAAGGACATCCGCTTCGCCTCGTCGTCGAGCCGCGAGGGCGTGTCCTCGATCCTGGTGCGCTTCGAGGAGCTGGGCGAGCGCCAGTTCGACAAGCGCGTCAACGACCTGCGACGGGAGATCCAGAACAAGGCCTCGGCCGAGCTGCCGTTCGATGCCACCGATCCGGCGGTGATGGAGATAACCAGCTCCAACGGTTTTCCGACCGCGATCCTGATCCTGCACGGCAGTGGCGGCGAGACCCTGCGGCGCGCCGGCTTCCTGGTGAAGAAGGAGCTCGAGGGCCTGGCCGGGGTGGACCAGGTGATCGCCGCCGGTCTCGACGAGCCCGAGCTGCATGTGGATTTCGACCCGGCGCGGGTGGCGGCCGCCGGCCTGTCGCCGGTGGAGGTGGCCGACGGCGTCGCCGCCTGGTTCCGCAATACGCTGGCCGGGCGGGTGCGGGTGCAGGACCGCGAATGGCTGGTGCGCATGGAGGGCAAGACGCCCGATCCGGAGACGCTGGCGCAGGCAGCGGTGGTGACGGCGCACGGGCGGGTGGCGCTCGACGAGGTGGCCGAGGTGGTCCGCAGCCACGAGCGCCCGAGCCAGCTCGTCAGCTACAACGGCCAGCCGTCGATCATGCTGTCGATCAACAAGCAGGCCGGCACCAACACGCTGGAGCTGGTCGAGCGCCTGCAGGCCTTCGCGGCCGCGCGCAACCCGCTGCTGGCCGCGCAGGGCGTGCAGCTGGGGCTGATCGACGACCAGACCCACGCCACCCGCCACGCGATCGGGGTGATGGAGTCGAACGCGATCTTCGGCCTGTTCGCGGTGCTGGTGATGTGCTGGGTCTTTCTCGGTTCGCGGCTCGCACTGCTGGTCGGGCTGGGGGTGCCGTTCGCGCTCGCGGGCACCTTCATCGCGGTGGACCTGATCGGCTCCACGCTGAACCTCACGGTGCTGCTCGGCGTGGTGATCGCGCTCGGCATGCTGGTGGACGACGCGGTGGTGATCGTCGAGGCGATCTACTACCGCCTGCAGCGCGGCGACGAGCCGCGCGAGGCGGTGATCGGCGGCGTCACGGAGGTCGGGCTGCCGGTGCTGTCCTCGGTGCTGACCACGATCGCCGCGTTCCTGCCGCTGATGCTGCTGCCGGGCATCCTCGGCAGCTTCATGTTCGTCGTGCCCTTCGTGGTCACCGTCGGCCTGCTGGTGAGCCTGGCCGAGGCGTTCTGGATCCTGCCCACCCACATCCTCGCGCTGGGCATGGCGCCGGCGCGGCGCACGCGCGCGCAGGTGCTGCGCGAACGCCTGACCCACTGGCTGCGGGTGAAGTACGCGCGCGCACTGGTGGCGGTGCTGCGCCGGCGGCGGCTGGCGGCCGCGGGGCTGGTCCTGCTGGTGGCGGCGGCGGGCGGCGCGGTGGCGACCGGGCTGGTGAAGGTGCAGTTCTTCGCCTTCGACTCGATGCGGCTGTTCTACGTCAGCGTGGACATGCCGGCCGGGGTCACGCCCGAGCGCACGCTGGCCGAGGCGGAGCGCGCGGCGCAGGTGCTGGAGCGGGCGATCGACGGCAGCGAGCTGCGCTCGATCGCGACCTATGCCGGGCTCAAATTCACCGACACCGAGCCGGTCTATGGCGACCAGTACGCCCAGGTGCTGGTCTCGCTGCTGCCGCGCGCGGCCGACATGCGCGACACCGGCGAGATCATCGCCAGCGTTCGCCCCCTGATCGAGGCCCTCGAGGGCGAGGCGAAGTTCTCCTTCCTGGAAATGAAGGGCGGCCCGCCCACCGCGAAGCCGATCTCGGTGAAGATCAAGTCGGACGACTACCCCGAGCTGCGTGCCGCCGCCGATGCGCTGCTCGCCGAGGTCGCCCGCCTGCCCGGGGTGAAGGACCTGACCGACGACGACGTCCCGGGCCGCAGCGAGATGCGGCTCGCGCTCAACCGCGAGAAGCTCGCGCGTGCCGGCGTCAACCCGGCCGAGGTGGCGCGCCTGCTGCGCCTGTACGGCGAGGGCGAGCTCGTCGCCACCACCCGCGACGGCGGCGAGAAGCTCGAGGTGGTGGTGCGCGCACGCCCGGAAAGCCTCAACGACGTCACCGAACTGCTGCAGCGCGTGGTGCCGCTGGCCGATGGCCGCAGCGTGCAGCTCGGCGAGCTGGTGGATCACGAGCTGCGCCTGTCCAAGGGCTACATCCGCCACTACCAGCTCACGCGCGCGATCACCGTCGAGGCCGAGCTCGACCGCACGCAGATCGACACCGTCGAGGCCAACGACCGCCTGAAGGCGGCCTGGGTCCGGCTGCAGCCGCGCTTCCCCGGCGTGGAGCTGGATTTCTCCGGCGAACTGGAGGACATCCAGGAGAGCCTGGACGCGATGGGCAAGCTGTTCCTGCTCGGCATCGGGCTGATCTACCTGATCCTCGCCACCCAGTTCCGCAGCTACTGGCAGCCGCTGATCATCCTGCTCACCGTGCCGCTCGCCTTCACCGGCGTGGTGCTCGGCCTGATCGTGTCGGGCAACCCGCTGTCGCTGTACACGCTGTACGGCGTGATCGCGCTCACCGGCATCGCGGTGAACTCCGCGATCGTGCTGATCGATGCCGCCAACGAGCGCAGGGAAGCCGGCATGAGCGTCCAGCACGCCGCCATCTACGCCGCGCGCCGGCGCGTGGTGCCGATCCTGATCACCTCGACCACGACCATCGGTGGCCTGCTGTCGCTGGCGATCGGCCTGGGCGGCAAGTCGCTGATGTGGGGGCCGGTGGCGGCCAGCATCGTGTGGGGCCTGGGGTTCTCGACCGTGCTGACCCTGTTCGCGGTGCCGCTGGTTTACCGGATGGCCATGCAGCGCGGCGGCCGATAGAATGCTGCGCCGCGGCACGATGCCGCGGATCGTGCGCCGGCGCCGTGCCGCGCCTCTTCCTCCCTTCTCCCGCCCGCCATGGACGCCTTTCTCGTCTCCACCGCCATCGTCGCGCTCGCCGAAATCGGCGACAAGACCCAGCTGCTCGCCTTCATCCTCGCCGCCAAGTTCCGCCGCCCCGGGCCGATCGTGCTCGGCATCCTGGTCGCGACCCTGGCCAACCACGCCTTCGCCGCCGCGGTCGGCACCTGGCTCACCACGCTGATGGGACCGCAGACGCTGCGCTGGGTGCTCGGCCTGTCCTTCATCGCGATGGCGGTGTGGACGCTGATCCCGGACAAGCTCGACGAGGAGGACGCGAAGCTGCCGCGCTACGGCGTGTTCGGGGCGACGCTGATCGCCTTCTTCCTCGCCGAGATGGGCGACAAGACCCAGGTCGCCACGGTGGCCCTGGCGGCGCAGTACCAGGCGCTGGCCGCCGTCGTGGCCGGCACCACGCTCGGCATGATGATCGCCAACGTGCCGGCGGTGCTGCTCGGCGACCGCATCGCGGCGCGCATGCCGGTGAAGCTGGTGCATGGCATCGCGGCGGCGATCTTCCTCGGCCTCGGCATCGCGACCCTGGCCGGCGCCGGCGAATCGCTCGGCTTCTGAAATTTGCCGGCGCATGCGCCCCGGGCGGCGCGGCGAGGGCACGCATGGCAGCGCGGGCTGCTATGCTCCGCTGCTTTTTCCCGGAGCGCTGATGGAATCCGCATTTCGCCGCGGTGCCCGCGAGGGCCTGCGCGACTTCCTGCCGATCTCGGTCGGCCTCGTGCCGTGGGCGATGGTCACCGGCATCGCGATGCGCTCGATCGGTCTCACCGAGCTCGAGTCGCTCGGCATGAACCTGCTGGTCTATGCCGGCACCGCCCAGCTCGGCGCGCTGCCGCTGATCGCCGCCGGCGCGCCGCTGTGGCTGATCATGCTCACCGCGCTCGCGCTCAACCTGCGCTTCGTGATCTTCAGCGCGGCGATCGCGCCGGTCTTCCATGACAGCTCCTTCGCCCGCCGGCTGGCGTCGAGCTACCTGCTGGTCGATGGCGTGTTCGCGGTCGGTGTCGACAAGCTGCTGAAGGCCGAGGATCCGCACTGGCGCTGGGGCTACTACATCGCGCCCTCGGCGTTCAACTGGTGCGTGTGGCAGGGCTGCACCGCGCTCGGCATTTTCGGCGCGGAGTTCGTGCCGCGCGACTGGTCGCTGGAGTTCATGGTGACGATCGCGCTGATGGTGATGGTGCTGCCGATGGTGCGCACGCGGCCGATGCTGGTGGCGGCGCTGGTCGGCGGGCTGGGCGCGGTGCTGCTGCGCGGGCTGCCACTGCGCCTCGGCGTGGTGGCCGGCATCGCGCTCGGCATCGCGGCGGGCTTCGCCGCCGAGCACTGGCAGCAGCGCGGGAGGCGGTCGTGATCGAGGGTGTCTGGTTGTGGGTGGCGTTCGCGCTGATGGCGATGACCACCGTCGGCACCCGCGGCAGCTTCATCCTGCTCGGCGAGAAGGGGCGGCTGCCGCCCGCGCTGCAGCGTGCGCTGCGCTATGCGCCGGCGGCCGCGCTGTCGGCGCTGGTGATGCCGGACCTGCTGATCGACGGCGGCGAGGTCTCGCCCTTGAACCCCAAGTTCGCCGCCGGGCTGGTGGTGCTCGCGGTGGCGCTGCGCTGGCGCAATCCCTGGCTGCCCTTCATCCTCGGCATGGCGGTGCTGCTGGCGATGAGAAAGGGGCTGGGCTGGTAGCCTCGTCGGCTACCCGCACCAGCCCCCGTGGCGGTCCATGCCGCGGCGAAGCGTCGCGCCTCGCCGCCGGTGGTCTCGGGATCAGCTCTTCTGCGCGACCCCGTGTTCGTCGCCGGCCTCGATCGCGGCGGTGTTGTCGCCGATGATCGACAGATCGGTCCTGGCGCGCTGGGCGGCGTTCGGGCGCTCGATCAGCCACCACAGCAGCAGGCCGATCACCACCGCGTACACGGTCGCCTTCGGGTCGGGCATCGCCAGCGTCACCGCGACGATGCCGGCGACGCCGCGCTCGGTCGAGTTCTTCAGCTCTTCCATGCCCACCATGATGCAGATGTAGGCGGTCAGCACCAGGGTCAGCGACAGCGCGATCGGCAGCACCGGCTTGAAGATGGTGACCAGGGGCAGGATGAACACCGCGATCAGGCCGGTGATCCAGAAGGTGCCGCCACCCGAGTAGATCGAGTCCATCGCCTTGCGGCCGAGCGCATAGCGTTCGGCGACGGTGGCGTGGGCGGCGGTCCACAGCGGGCCGGCGAGGCCGGGCCAGGGCGCGAGCAGGGCGTGCAGGCCGTTGCGCAGCGCGGTGACCATGTGCACCCGGGTGACGTCGAGTTCGATCTTCTCGTCCTGGCGCAGGTGATCGACGCGCTTGCACAGCGTGAAGCCGACCAGGATGTCGCCGAAGGCGATGACGTAGGCGATGATCGCGGTCGGGATCGCGAGCAGGAACATGTCCACGCTCGGCATGCCGACGTTGAACACCAGGTAGTCCATCATCAGGCCGAAATCGGGCTGGGTGATGCCCCATTCGATCTTCGGCAGCGGGTATTCACCGACCGCCCAGCCCACGATCATCGCGATGATCATGCCGGGGATCATGCCGAAGTTGGAGATCGCCTTGGCGAGCCTGTTGGTCTCGACGATGTGCTTGAACGACAGCGAGAACAGGATGTAGGCCGACACGATCGAGCCGATCAGCAGCGAGATCGGGGTGCTGTCGATGCGGCCGCCGCTCTTGAGCTCGCCCATCATCGCGGCGATGCCGGCGCCGATGATGATGCCGCTCTTGAGCGAGTTGGGGATGATCGTCACCAGCTTGTCGCCCAGGCCGGTGAGGCCGAGGAACAGGAAGATGACGAACACCTCGACCTGCAGCGCGAACATCGCCTTGACCGCCTCCGGTCCGGGCTCGAAGCCCTGCAGGAACAGCAGCACCACGGGAATGGCCGGGGTGATCCAGCCCGGCACCAGCGGCACGCCGAGCAGCGCGGGCAGCAGGTAGCCGATGCCGGCGATGACGCAGAAGGCGAGCGCGGCCTCGTAGGGCATGCCGAGGTACTTCATCAGCAGCGGGATCATGCCGAGGCTGACCACGAACATGATCAGGCCCTGGATCATCTCGGGGAATTCCCAGCGGTAGTGGATGAAGGGCAGGCGCAGCTTGAAGGGGCCGAGCGGCCAGTAGGGGTGCTCGGCGCCGTGTTGGCGTTGAATGGGCAAGGGGGACTCCGGTTGTGTTTGTTTTGGGCATGAGCCGGCCCGCCGGCCCGTGTCTTGCGACAGCGGGCCGGTTGCCGTGGGCGCGGCGGAGGAGGGGGGCTTATTCGATCGCGGAGGCCGACTTGGCCATCTCGCGCAGGGCGAACTTCTGGATCTTGCCGGTCGAGGTCTTGGGCAGCACGCAGAACTCGATGTGCTTGGGCACCTTGTAGCGCGCCAGGTGCTCGCGGCAGTGGGCGATGATGTCGTCGGCGGTCACGCCGGCGCCGTCCTTGACCTCGATGTAGGCGGCCGGCACCTCGCCCCACTTCTCATCGGGCTTGGCGACCACGGCGGCGGTCATCACCGCGGGGTGGCGATACAGCACCTCTTCCACTTCCAGCGAGGAGATGTTCTCGCCGCCGGAGATGATCACGTCCTTGGAGCGGTCCTTGATCTTGACGTAGCCGTCCGGGTGCATCACGGCCAGGTCGCCGGTGTGGAACCAGCCGCCGGCGAAGGCCTCGTTGGTGGCCTTCTCGTTCTTGAGGTAGCCCTTCATGACCAGGTTGCCGCGGAACATGATCTCGCCCATGGTCTCGCCGTCGGCGGGCACCGGCTCCATCGTGACCGGGTCGAGCACGGTGATCGCTTCCTGCATGTGGTAGCGCACGCCCTGGCGGCCGTTGCGCTCGGCGCGGCGGTCGATCGGCAGTTCGTTCCACTCGGGGTGCTTGGCGCACACCGAAGCCGGGCCGTAGGTCTCGGTCAGGCCATAGACGTGGGTGATGTCGAAGCCGATGCGCTCGGCGCCCTCGATGATCGCGGCCGGGGGCGCGGCACCGGCGATGAGGCCGGCGACGCTGTGCTCGATGCCGGCGCGCAGCGCGTCGGGGGCGTTGATCAGCATGCCATAGACGATCGGCGCGCCGCACATGTGGCTGACCTTGTGGCGGCGGATCAGCTCGTAGATCAGCGCCGGGTCGACCTTGCGCAGGCAGACGTTGACGCCGGCGTTGGCCGCCATGGTCCACGGGAAGCACCAGCCGTTGCAGTGGAACATCGGCAGCGTCCACAGGTACACCGAGTGCTGCGGCATGCCCCAGCTGATGATGTTGGAGGCGGCGTTGAGGTAGGCGCCGCGGTGGTGGTAGACCACGCCCTTGGGGTTGCCGGTGGTGCCGGAAGTGTAGTTGAGCGCGATCGCGTCCCACTCGTCGGCAGGCAGGCTCCACTGGAAGTCGGGGTTGCCGGCGGCGAGGAAGTCCTCGTACAGCAGCGTGCCGACGCGGTCCGTGCCAGGGTATTCCTCATCGAGCGCGTCGATGACCAGCGGCTTGTCGCCCTCGAGCAGCTCCAGCGCGGCGCGGATCACGCTCGCGAACTCGGGGTCGGTGATCAGCACCTTGGCTTCGCCGTGCTGCAGCATGAAGGCGATGGCCTCGGCGTCGAGGCGGGTGTTGAGCGTGTTGAGCACGGCGCCGGTCATCGGCACGCCGAAGTGGGCCTCGAACATCGGCGGCACGTTGGGCAGCATCACCGCGACGGTGTCGCCCTTGCCGACGCCGTTGGCGACCAGCGCGCTCGCCAGGCGGCGGCAGCGGGCGTAGGTTTCGCTCCAGGTATAGCTGCGGGTGCCATGCACGACGCTGGTGCGCGTCGGATACACCATCGCGGTGCGCTCGATGAAGCTGAGCGGCGACAGCGGCACGTAGTTGGCCGGATTCTTGTCCAGTCCTTGTTCGTATGCGATTTTCGACATCCTTCTCCACTCCCGGTTTGGCAACAGGTTAGCGATGCGGCCGGATGGCCGGACACAGTCCCGGCATCCATACCGACAAGTATGGAGGATGGCAAAAAATCTTGTCGGCAATTACGTCGGAATGTACTGAATCTTGTCCGGGTCTTGCCCGTCGGGCCGCGCACTCTAGAATGCTCCGTTACCCTCCGAGCGGGAAGAGGGCAGCGGAGGCGGGCAGGGGCAAATGAGCGAGGACCAAGCATCATCGGGGCAGGGCGCGTTGACGCACAGCGAGCTTCGCCTGCGCCAGATCACCGACACCATTCCCGCGCACATCGGCTATTTCGACCACGACTGGGTGTTCCGCTACGGCAACCGGCGTTACGCGCAGTGGTTCGGCACCACCAGCGAGGGCATGAAGGACCGGCCCATCCTCGAGGTCATCGGTCCGCACGTGTTCGCCCAGGTCGAGGACAAGGTGCGGCGTGCGCTCGCCGGCGAGGAAGTCAGCTACGAGTACAGCATGCCCGGGCCGGGCGGCGAGATCCTGTACACCCGCAGCACGCTGGTCCCCGACTTCGGCCCTGGTGGCGAGGTGATCGGCTGCTACGTGCATGCGGTGGACGTCACCGAGCAGCGCCGCACGCAGGGCGCGCTCGCGCAGGCGCAGAAGATGGAGGCGATCGGCCAGCTCACCGGCGGCCTCGCGCACGACTTCAACAACATGCTCACCGTGGTGATAGGCAACCTGCACGGCCTGGTCGAGGCGCTCGGCGATCACCCGGCGGTGGCGGAGTACGTCGAGCCGGCGCTGGCCGCGGCCGAGGGCGGCGCGGGACTGATCCGGCGCCTGCTCGCCTTCTCGCGCCAGCAGCCGATCGCGCCGGTGGTGGTCGAGGTCAACGAGCTGGTGCTCGACATGGCGCGCATGATCCGGCGCTCGCTGCCGAGCACGATCACCGTGTCCACCGCCTCGCGCGACGTCGACCTGCGCGCGCTGGTCGACCCCAACCAGCTCGAGAGCGCGCTGCTGAACCTCGCGCTCAACGCCCGCGACGCCATGCCCAACGGCGGCGAGCTGCGCATCGCTTGCTCGCTGGAGTGCATCGAGGGCGCCGCGGCCGCCGACCTCGAGCTGCCGCCGGGCTGCTACGTGCAGATCGCCGTCGCCGACAACGGCACCGGCATGGACAGCGCGACGCTCACGCGCGTGTTCGAACCCTTCTTCACCACCAAGAAGTTCGGCCTCGGCAGCGGGCTGGGCATGGCGATGGTGTATGGCTTCATCAAGCAGTCGGGCGGCGGCGTGCGCATCCGCAGCCGGCAGGCGGTGGGGACCACCGTGTCGCTGCTGCTGCCGCAGGCGCCGCGTGAGGCGGCGGCCCTGCCGGCCGCGGGCACGGCGGAGCCGGGTGATGGCGGTGGTGTGCCGACCGTCGCGGCGCGTCCGCTCGAAGGCCGCCTGGTGCTGCTGGTCGAGGACGACGACAAGGTGCGCGACGTGGTGCGCAAGCAGTTGTCGGCGCTCGGCTGCGCGGTGCTCGAGGCCGAAAGTGGCCACGAGGCGGCCGACATGGTCGAGAATATCCCCGCGATCGCACTCGTGCTGTCGGACATCGTGATGCCGGGTGGCATGGACGGGCGCGCGCTGGCGCGCTTCGTGCGCCGCTTCCGCCCCGAACTGCCGGTGGTGCTGATGAGCGGTTACGCCGACCGTGCGCTGCCCGGCCGCGAGGATGCCGACGTCGAGGTGCTCGGCAAGCCCTTCACCCAGGAGCGCCTGCTCGAGGCCCTGCGCGCCGCGATCGCATGACGGCCGGCGCGTTGCCGCGCCGGACCCATTGCGTGGAGACAGGGATTTGAGCGACAAGCCCCAGGCGCTGGTTCACGTCGTCGAGGACGATGCCGCGGTGTCGCGGCTGATCACCGGCACGCTCGAGCGTTTCGGTTACCGCCATGCGGCGTTCGCGACCGGCGGCGACTTCCTGCGCCAGTTGCGCGTGCAGGTGCCCGACGTCGCCATCCTCGACCTCGGCCTGCCCGACATGGACGGCATGGAGGTGCTGCAGCAGCTGCGCAGCCGCTACCGCTTCGGGCTGCTGATCGCCACCGGGCGCGACGACACCCACGACCGGGTGATGGGGCTGGAGCTTGGCGCCGACGACTACGTGGTCAAGCCTTTCGAGCCGCGCGAACTGATCGCCCGCGTGCGCAGCATCCTGCGCCGCTACCAGCCCGAGCCCGCCGCCGACGCCCAGCCGCCCGGCACCGCCCACTTCGCCGGCTGGCGCTTCGAGCGCGCCACCCACCGCCTGGTCTCGCCCGATGGCGTCGAGGACACGCTGAGCCTGGCCGAGTCGCAGCTGCTGATCGCCTTCCTCGAGCGCCCCAACCAGATCCTGTCGCGCGAGCAGCTGCTCGCCGGACGCGACGTGTGTGCGCTCGACCGCAGCATCGACCTGCGCGTGTCGCGGCTGCGCAAGCGCTTCGAGCAGGGCGGGCACAGCGGCAAGTTCATCAAGACGGTCTACGGCGCCGGCTACCTGCTCGCCGCCACCGTGAGCTGGAGCTGAGCGTGCGCGCCGCAGCCGGCGCCTGATCCGGTGCCGGTGCAAGCCATCAAGCGCTGCGCGCGCCGGGCGACGGCACGCGGCGCCGTGGCCTCGGCCGCCCGCCCGATGTACGTGCCGGCGATCTGCCGCTAAGATTCGGCCTCGTTTGCTTCGGGGTGCCCGCGCTCGCCGCGGGAGAATCGGGAAGGCGGTGCCAATCCGCCGCGCGCCCAGCGCCGTGAAGGGGATTGTCCGGGCGAGGTTCGCCCAGCCACTGGTCCGCGAGGACCGGGAAGGCGCCCGGACGAGTCGATCCGCAGCCGGAAGACCGGCCTCGAAGTGTTTCCTGCAACCGCCTGGTCGGCGGCTGCCCACTGCTCGTACCAAGGGGAATACTTCATGAGCAGCCCGACGCAGGCGCACTCCGCGCTCGCGCGCACTCACGTGCGCACCGATCTCGAACCCGACGTGGAAGCGCGTCTCCACCCTGATGCGGCCGCGCGTCTTCCAGGCAACGCCCCCGCCGACCTTGCAGCGGACTTGTCCGGGCGCTTCCAGGCCGATCCGCTGTTCAGCGCCGCCGAGCGCGACGCCGTCTATCGCGCCATCCACACCCGCCGCGACGTGCGCGGCGAGTTCCTCCCGGATGCGATCCCCGACGAGGTGCTCGCCCGCGTGCTCACTGCCGCCCACCACGCGCCCTCGGTCGGTTTCATGCAGCCCTGGGATTTCATCGTCGTGCGTTCGCGCGAGGTGCGCGCGCGGATCCACGCCGACTTCCTCGCCGCCCATGCCGAGGCCGAGCAGATGTTCGACGAGGGCAAGCGTGCCACCTACCGCAACCTGAAGCTCGAGGGCATCCTCGAGTCGCCGGTCAACATCTGCATCACCTGCGACCGCAGCCGCCACGGCCCGGTAGTGATCGGCCGCACCCACATCGGCGCGATGGACGTCTACAGCGCGGTGTGCGCGGTGCAGAACCTGTGGCTGGCCGCGCGTGCCGAGAACCTCGGCGTGGGCTGGGTCAGCATCCTGCACCAGCAGGCGCTGCGCGCCGCGCTCGGCATCCCGCCCGAGATCGTCCCGATCGCTTATCTGTGCGTCGGCTACGTCCGCGACTTCCACGCCCGTCCGGAGCTGGAGGCTGCCGGCTGGCTCAAGCGCGTGCCGCTCCCCCAGTTGCTGCACTTCGACCGCTGGCAGGGGCAGGCCGATGCCGCCGGTGAAGGCCTGGCCGAGGCCGTCCGCCAGGTCCAGCCGTTCCCGCGTTGACGAAAGTCAACGCCCCTGCAGGTCCTTGAGAAATCATGATTTTCACGACTGCGGCCTCGCGATCGCGCTGATGGCACGACCGCGATTGTGCGGATCCCCGGGCCCTTGCCCGCGGGGATGATGCTCACGAACCGGCCGCCGCGCCGGTTCGCCATCCATCATTCCAGAGGAGACCCATCATGCAGTGGACCGACCCCGCGTATTGCGACATCCGCCTCGGCTTCGAAGTCACCGCCTACGTCTACGTGCGCTGACGCCCGCCAGCCCGGCCGCCCGCGGGCGGACCGGGTCCGGCCAACCCGCACCGGATCGCCCGCATGACCGATACCGCCACCCCGAGCCCGCCCGCGGCCAGCGAGCGCTACGCGCTCAACCCTATGTACCTGTTCCGCTGGGAGCCGACCCAGGACTCGCACGTCCTGCTCTACCCCGAGGGCATCGTCAAGCTCAACCAGACCGCCGGCGACATCATCGAGCGCTGCGACGGCCAACGCACCGTCGCCGAACTCGTCGCCGAGCTGCAACTGCGCTACCCGGGCGACGACGCGCGCGTGGCCGAAGGCGTCTACAAATTCCTGGAGGTGTTCCGTGCCAAAGGATGGATCCGTCGTCAGGCTTGACGGGCAGGGCAAGCCCTTGTGGCTGGTGCTCGAGCTCACCTACCGCTGTCCGCTGAAGTGCCCGTGGTGCAGCAACCCGGTCGATTACACCCGCGACGCCCAGGCCGAACTGAGCACCGCCGAGTGGAAGCGCGTGCTGCGCGAGGGCCGTGAGCTCGGCGCGCTGCAACTCGGCTTCACCGGCGGCGAGCCGCTGCTGCGCGAGGACCTCGAGGAACTCGTCGCCGAGGCGAGCGCGCTCGGCTACTACACCAATCTCATCACCTCGGGCGTCGGCCTGAGCGAGGAAAGGCTGCTCGCCCTCAAGGCCGCCGGCCTCAACCAGATCCAGCTCTCGCTGCAGTCCAGCGAGCGCGCGCTCACCGACACCCTGGTCGGTGCGCGCGCCTTCGACCTCAAGATCAAGGTCGCGCACCTGATCAAGGCCCACGGTTTCCCGATGGTGCTCAACGTGCCGGTGTTCCGCCACAACATCGGCCAGGTCGAGGAAATCCTCGCGCTGGCCGAGGACATCGGCGTCGATTACCTCGAGTTCGCCAACATCCAGTACTACAACTGGGCGATGGTCAATCGCGACGAACTGCTGCCCTCGCTCGAGCAGCTGCAGACGGCCGAGCGTGCGGTGCAGGCGGCGCGCGAGCGCCTCGGCCAGCGCATGACGATCTACTTCGTGATCCCCGACTACTACGAGGGCCGGCCCAAGGCGTGCATGAACGGCTGGGGCGCGATCCACCTCACCATCGCCCCCGACGGTGTCGCCATGCCCTGCCAGGAGGCGCGCATCATCGAGGGCCTGGACTTCCCCAGCATCCGCGACAAGAGCCTGGCCTGGCTGTGGAACGAGTCGCCGACCTTCCGGAAATTCCGCGGCGACGAATGGATGAGCCCCACCTGCCGCAGCTGCGACGAGAAGGAGAAGGACTTCGGCGGCTGCCGCTGCCAGGCCTTCCTGCTCACCGGCGACGCTGCCAACACCGACCCCGCCTGCGCCCGCTCGCCGCATCACCACCTGATCACCGCGGCGATCGCCAGGGCGCATGCCCCCGGGCGCAGGGCCCAGCCGCTGGTGCTGCGCAACGATCGCAACGCGCGCCTGCTCGGCGCCAATCGCGGTTGCGCGACGGGTGGCTGCGCCGATGGTGCCGCCGCGGACAGTGACGCGGCCCTCGCCGTGGTGGAGGTCGATCATGTCTGATCTGCTGCTGCGCGTGTTCGACTCCTCGGTGGTGACGGTGGCGCTCGGCGTTGCCCTCACCGCGGCGCTGGCGCTCTTGCTGCGCCTGCTGATGTAGGGCGCACGACGATGGAGACCCTGTTCGAGGTGGCGGCGCGCTGGCTTCATGTCGTCGGCGCGCTGGTGTGGGTGGGGCACAACTACGCCACCGCGGTCACCCGCGCGCGCTACGCACCCCTGAGCGCAGCCGACCTGTCCGACCCCGACAGCCCGCGCCAGCGCGCGCTCATGCAGCGCGAGCACGGCACCTTCCGCCATGCCTCGCTGCTGGTGCTCGGTAGCGGCCTGGCGATCCTGTGGCAGCGCGGCTGGCTCGCCGAGGCGCTCAGCCTGCAGGGCAGTCTCGCGCCGCTCGGGCTGGGCATCTGGCTGGCGGTGATCATGGTGTGCAACCTGTGGTTCGTGCTGTGGCCGCACCAGAAGCGCGTGCTCGGCTTCGTCGCCGCGCCGGTGGACGAGCGCCTGCGCTGCGCGCGCATCACCTTCCTGTCGGCGCGGGTGAATACCATGCTGTCGATCCCGGTGCTGTTCTTCATGGCGGCGGGTGCGCATGGGATCGCACTGTTCTCCTGAGGCGAACGCTGCTGCGTCCGCGAGCTTCGCGGTCTGGCGCGCGCAGCGGGGATTCAGCTTCTCGGCCGCAGCGGGGCCGTTGCCGGCTGCGGTCGCGCATGAGGTCGCCGACGCCTGCCGGCCCGGGCCGGGCTCGATCCTGAGCCTGCCCTTCACCACGCCCACCTACCGCACGCTGCAGGCGGAGACCGAGGCCTGCCTGCGCCGTCTGCTGGCGATCCCGGACGCGTTCGCCGTGCTTTTCCTGCCCGGCGGCGCGAGCGCGCAGTTCGCCGCGGTGCCGATGAATCTGCTCGGGCGCGAGGGGGGCGCAGGGGCGGGTGCCCGGGCGAAGCGGGCGATCGGCGCGGACGCATGCGGTGGCGCCCGTGCGCGGGGCACGGCGACGCCTGCGGCCGCGCTCTACGTCGACAGCGGATACTGGTCGCGACGGGCGATCGCGGAGGCGCAGCGCTTCGGGCCGGTGGACGTTCGCGAGCTCGCCGTCCTGAACCTGCCCGTGCTGGATGGGGACCCGGCGCAGGCATTCGCCTACGTGCATGTGACGCCGAACGAAACGGCCGACGGCCTGCAGTTTCCGCAGCTGCCGCTGACGCGGGCGCCGCTGGTGGCCGACCTGAGCTCCGAGTTCCTTACCCGTACGCTCGACTGGCAGCGCCTGAGCCTGGCCTATGCCGGCACGCAGAAGACGATCGGCACGCCCGGACTCACCCTGGTGGTGATCCGCCGCGCGCTCCTCGATCGCGCGCGCACCGACGTCCCGCGCGTGATGGACTACGCTGCCCAGGCCGCGGCCGATTCGCGCCTGTGCACGCCGCCGGTGCTCCCTGTCTTTGTCGCTCACCGCATGCTGCACTGGATCGAGGCCGCGGGCGGGGTGGCGGCGATGGCTGCCCGGCTGCAGCGCCGTCATGCGCTGATCGCGGCCGCGATGGCCGCGGGCGAGGCGGCCGGGCTCTACCGCTCGATGGTGCCTGCAGGCTGGCGCTCGCGGGTCAATCCGTGCTTCCAGCTGCCCGATGGCCGCGCCACCGGGCGCTTCCTGGCCGCTGCGGACGCCGCCGGACTGCGCGACCTGTGCGGCCATCCGGAGCGCGGCGGCGTCCGCCTCAGCCTGTACAACGGCCTTGCCGATGCGGCCGTGGAAGCGCTCGCCGACTTTCTGGCCCGGTTCGCGCGCGGTGTCGGGGCGGACGTGGGCATGGCCAGTCGCGGCGGCGAGGCATGATCGCCGGCCCGACGCCGCGAGCGCTGCGCAGCCGCTGGTCCGTGCAGCGGCTTGCCCGGCGCGCCGCGCACGCCCCCTGTGCGCGCACTCGCGCCTGCACAGGCGATGCATCGGGCGCGGGCGTCCTCGGAACGGCGGCGTCGTCGCCGCCTGCGGTCGAGGCGATGGGGCTGCGTTTCGCGACGCCGCTGCTGCTCGCGGCCGGCTTCGATTGCACGGGGCGCTTGCTGGCGGATGCTGCGGCACTGGGTGTCGGCGGGGTGGAGACCGGCAGCCACCGTCCGTCAGCGCAGGGTCAGCTGCCACTGCTGCGGATCGCAGCGCTGCGCCATCCTGGTCGGGGCGCGGTCGCACGTCCGTGCCACGGCCTCAGCCTGCTCGTGCCCCGTGTGGAGGACGCCGGGGCGGCGGCGTGCCGCGGACGGCTGCGCGCTGCGCTCGCCGGGTGGCAGGCGTCTGCCGACTACGCGGTGCTCAATCCCGGGCGCAGCGGCGCCTCGCCGGCGCACTGCGTCGATCTGCTCGCGAGCCTTGCCGAAGTTCGCGACCGCCTGCCGCGCGTCCGGCGCCTGGCGCTGGTGGCCAAGCTGCCCGCCGCATGGATGGAGCGCGCGGACGCCGCGGTCTGGGCCCGGCACCTGGTCGAGGCGGGCGCCGACGGACTGCTGGTGTCGGCCGAGGGCGCGCCGCAACGCGCAGGTGAGCGACTGGCCGCGCTCGCCGATGCGCTCGGCGCCGAGGTCTGCCTGATCAGCGTGGGGGGCATCGATTCGGTGCGGGTGGCGGCGGCGCGCCTGGCTGCCGGCGCACGCCTGGTGCAGATCCATCGCGCGCTGCTGGCCGCGCCGGAGCGCGTGCTGCCGCTGCTTGCCGGCATCGCGGCGCTCGGCCGCGGCGGGCGCTGAATCCGCGCCGGCTTCGCCGTGTCCCGCCCACGCCCGTCGTGCCTTGCATGGGTCTTGCTAGGGTCTCCCCTGTGGCTTGCCCGGTTGCCCACCTGGCGACCCCCGCACCCCCCACGCTGGAGCCCCAATGGATTCGATGCTCGCCTTCCTCGTCGCCGCCCGCCGATGTGAAATCCACGACCTCGAGCAACTCGCGCGCAGTTGCGAACTCGTTCATGCGGTGAGCGAACTGGTGCATCGGCTGCAGGCCGAGCGCGGCGCATCCAACCTCCACCTCGCGTCCGGCGGCGCCAGCTTTGGCGCCGAACGCGCTGCGCGGGTCGAGGCCAGCGCTGCCGCGGAGGCTGCGGTGCGCGCCTGGCTGGCTCAGCCGGAGGTGTGCCAGGCGGAACCTGCCCAGGCGATGCCAGGCGGCGCACGCCTGTTCACCCGGGTCGCGTTCGCGCTTCATGCCCTCGATGGGCTGACCGGCACGCGCGCGGCGGTCGACGCGCTGCGCTGCACCGCGGGCGAGGCCACGCAGCACTTCAGCCGCGTGATCGCGGCCCTGCTCGCGCTGGTGTTCGAGGCCGCCGACGTGGCTGCGGAGCCGGCGGTGTCGCGGCTGCTGGTGGCGCTGTTCAACCTCATGCAGGGCAAGGAGCTCGCCGGCCAGGAGCGCGCCAGCGGTGCCGCGGCCTTCGCCGCAGGGGGTGCGGCGAGCGCGGGTGCGCGCGGAGATCAGGCGCTGCTGCACCTGATCGAGGCGCAGGAGGCCTGCTTCGAGCGCTTCGAGGCCTTTTGCCCGCCGGCGGTGCGCTCGTCGTGGGAGCAGGCGCGCGCGCGCATGCCGATGGCCGAACTCGAGCGCCTGCGCCGCAAGCTGATCGCCGCCGGTCAGGGCGCGGCGCTCGAGCCGGCGCTGGCCGAACCCTGGTTCGCCTGCTGCTCGCAGCGCCTGGAGATCATGCGCGAGACCGAGGTTGCGCTCGCCGACGGCCTGCGCGCCGCGTGTGCCCAGCGCATCGCCGCGTTGCGGGCCGATCCGGACGATCCCCAGAGCCTGCTGCGGGCGCTCGCCGGGCTCCCCGCTGCACCCGCAGCGCTGGGCGCGCTGGTGGGTCCCTCGGCGGGCGAAGCCGGTGCTGGCGTGCCAAACCGCCCGGCCGGTGATGAGCCGGCCGGCGGCGAGCCGATCGGCCCGCGGCTGACGCGCTCGATCGTCGATGTGCTGCAGGCGCAGTCGCTGCGGCTGCAGGCAATGAGCGACGAGCTTGCAGCGGTGCGTGCCACCCTTGACGAGCGCAAGCTGGTCGAGCGCGCCAAGGGCGTGCTGATGCGCCACCAGGGGCTGGCCGAGGACGAGGCCTATCGCCTGCTGCGGCAGACGGCCATGAACCAGGGCCGGCGCCTGGTGGACGTGGCGCAGGCCGTGCTCGCGATGGCCGAGTTGCTGCCCCGCCGGGGCTGAGCGCCGGCTGCCCCCGTCAGCACCGACGCCGCGCCCGCGGACGGGCGGACAGGTCGTGGACGGCGCCCGTGCGAGCGCCAGCGGCATCGTTCTCCCGACGCTCACCGGCGCACCGGGCTTGTGCGCCAAGACGGTCTGCTGCACTGCAGCAGTGCATGGCCGAAGCCGGTCCGCCCTCGTCGATCGTGCGCGAAACCCAGCTGGCGCAAGGAAAAGGGAGGTCCTGCAGGACCTGGCACGAGTCGTGCGTAAGCTGAATCGAGGCGGAACCAAAGGCGGTTCGAGACTCAGTGTGGCGCCCGGCGCGCCACATCCCGGACAAAGGCGTCCATCCATTGCCAGTCTTAGCGCGGGCAGGGATGGGCGCCTTATTGCTTTCAGCGGTTCACATTCAGGAGTCGATCATGGGCAACAAGGCAATCAAGCAGTCGGACTTCAGCCGTCGTGACTTCATGCGCAGCGCCGCCGCGCTGACCGGGGCGGCGATGGTGGGTGGGTTGTGGTCGAGCCGGGCGCGCGCCGCCGGCGGCGCGCTCGAGACGACGAAGGCCAAGCTCGGCTTCATCGCGCTCACCGACGCCGCGCCGCTCTTCGTCGCCGACGAGAAGGGCTTCTTCGCCAAGCACGGCATGACCGAGGTCGAGGTGCTCAAGCAGTCGTCCTGGGGTACCACCCGCGACAACCTGGTGCTCGGCTCGCAGCGCAACGGCATCGACGGCGCCCACATCCTCACCCCCATGCCCTACCTGATCGCCAGCGGGGCGATGACGGCCAACAACGTGCCGGTGCCGATGTACATCCTCGCCCGCCTGAACCTGGCCGGGCAGTGCATCTCGGTGGGCAACGAGTACAAGGACCTCAAGGTCGGCACCGACACGACCGCGTTCAAGGCGGCGCTCGCCGCCAAGCGCGCCAGCGGCAAGCCGGTCAACGCGGCGATGACCTTCCCCGGCGGCACCCACGACATGTGGATCCGCTACTGGCTGGCCGCGGGGGGCATCGACCCCACGCGCGACATCTCCACGATCGTGGTGCCGCCGGCGCAGATGGTGGCCAACATGAAGGTGGGCAGCATGGACACCTTCTGCGTGTGCGAGCCGTGGAACCGCCAGCTCATCAACCAGGGCATCGGCTACACCGCCAACACCACCGGCGAGCTGTGGCACAACCACCCCGAGAAGGCCTTCGGCATGCGCGCCGACTACGTGGATGCGAACCCGAACGCGACCAAGGCCCTGCTCAAGGCGGTGATGGAGGCGCAGATGTTCTGCGAGGACCCCGCCAACCGCGAGGAGGTGGCGCGGATCTGTGCCAAGCGGCGCTGGATCAACGCGCCCTTCGAGGACATCGTCGATCGCATGCGCGGCGACTTCGACTATGGCACCGGCCGCGTGGTCGAGAACAGCCCGCAGCAGATGCGCTACTGGAAGGACCAGGCGTCCTACCCCTTCCAGAGCCACGACCTGTGGTTCCTCACCGAGAACATCCGCTGGGGCTACCTGCCGCGCGACTTCGACATGAAGGGCTGGGTGGCCAAGGTCAACCGCGAGGATCTGTGGCGCCAGGCCGCCAAGGAGCTCGGCGTGGCGGCAGCCGACATCCCGGCCTCGACCTCGCGCGGCGTCGAGACCTTCTTCGACGGCAAGGTCTTCGACCCGGCCAACCCCATGGCTTATCTCGACAGCCTCGCCATCAAGAGCGTGCGTGGCTGACGCCCGCGACCACACGCATCCCGCATTCGCAAGGAGTCCGCCATGAGCGACACGACCTCGATCGCCGGCCTTGCGCCGGCCTCCGCTGCGCCTCCGGCGTGGCGCATGCACGCCCTCACGCTCTACCGGCGTTTCGCCCAGCATGTGCTGCCGCCGCTGGTGGTGCTGATGCTGCTGGTCACGATCTGGGAGCTGCTCTGTACCCGTCCCGGCGCAGCGCTGCCCCCGCCGAGCCAGGTGCTCTCCGACACCTGGGAGCTGATCATCGACCCCTTCTTCGACAACGGGGGCAACGACGTCGGCCTGGCCTGGCAGATCCTCGCCAGCCTCGAGCGCGTGGCCTACGGCTACCTGCTCGCGGTGATCGCCGGGGTGAGCCTGGGTGTGCTTGTCGGGCAATCGACCTGGGCGCTGCGCGGGCTCGACCCCATCTTCCAGGTGCTGCGCACGGTGCCGCCGCTGGCCTGGCTGCCGATCTCGCTGGCCGGCTTCCAGGACAGCAATCCGTCGGCGATCTTCGTGATCTTCATCACCGCGATCTGGCCGATCATCATCAACACCTCGGTGGGCATCCGGAACATCCCCGAGGACTACCGCAACGTCGCCCGCGTGATCCGGCTCAACGGCATCGAGTACTTCTGGAAGATCATGCTGCCGGCTGCCTCGCCCTACATCTTCTCGGGCCTGCGCATCGGCGTCGGCCTGTCGTGGCTGGCGATCGTCGCCGCCGAGATGCTGATCGGCGGCGTGGGCATCGGCTTCTTCATCTGGGACGCATGGAATTCGTCGCGCATCAGCGACATCATCCTCGCCCTCGTCTATGTCGGCGTCGTCGGCTTCCTGCTCGACCGTATCGTCGCCTGGGCCGGCCGGCGCGTCACCCGTGGCACCACCCCCGCCTGAGGAGCACCCGATCATGAGCCAAGCCTATCTCAGCATCTCCCGCGTCGACATGGCGTTCTCCCGCGGCGGCGTCACCAACCCGGTGCTCGCCGACGTCAATCTCGACATCCAGCGCGGTGAGTACATCTCGCTCATCGGCCACTCCGGCTGCGGCAAATCCACCGTGCTCAACATCGTCGCCGGCCTGCTGCGCGCGACCTCGGGCGGCGTCATCGTCGATGGGCGCGAGGTCAACGCGCCCGGACCCGACCGCGCGCTGGTGTTCCAGAACCACTCGCTGCTGCCCTGGCTGACCGTCTACCAGAACGTCGAGATCGCGGTGCAGAAGATCTTCCAGGGCAAGCGCAGCGCCGCCGAGCAGCGCGACTGGATCCTGCACAACCTCGAGATGGTCAGCATGAGCCACGCCCTCGACCGCCTGCCGGCGGAGATCTCGGGTGGCATGAAGCAGCGCGTGGGCATCGCCCGCGCGCTGGCGATGGAGCCCAAGGTGCTGCTGCTCGACGAGCCCTTCGGCGCGCTCGACGCGCTCACCCGCGCCCACCTCCAGGACGAGGTCATGCGCATCCAGTCCGAGCTGCACAACACGGTGATGATGATCACGCACGATGTGGACGAGGCGGTGCTGCTGTCCGACCGCATCGTGATGATGACCAACGGCCCCTCGGCCACCATCGGCCAGGTGCTCGACATCGACCTGCCACGCCCGCGCGACCGCCTCGAGCTCGCCGACGATGCGCGCTACACGCACTACCGTCACGAGGTGCTGAGCTTCCTGTACGAGAAGCAGCGCAAGGTCGAGCCGATCGGCAGCGCCCGTGCGCGCAGCGCGGCTACAGCCAAGCGTGAGTCTGCTGCAATGCGCGCCTGAGCCGCCTGCGCCTGGCCCCATAGGCAGTTTTTGTGATCGAAGCCCCGGAGGGAGCAGACGCATGAGCACATGCGCGATGGAGACAGCACGTGTTGGAGACAGGGTGGCCGAGGCCGAGCTGGCGGGCCCGCTGCTGATTGTTGACGAGATGGCCCAGGCCGACTGGTCGTCACTGGTCAGCAGCAAGGCCACGCTGGTTTTTCGCGGCGGGATCACGCAGCTGCTGCAGATCGTTGCCCGCCTGATTGCGGCAGGGATGGCGCGCAACACCCCCGCGGCCGTGGTGGGGGCGGACGGTGCGGGCTGCGTGCCCGCGCTGCGTGCCAGCCTCGCCGAGTTGCCTGTTCGTGTTGCCGGCGAGCCGCTGTCCGCCTCGGCGTTGATCGTGGTGGGAGGCCTTGCCGAATCTTCCGAACAGCTATGGCCCGTCCTGACGGCGGCGGAGGTCCCGGTTCCGGGGCCCTCGATCCCGGTGTGTCGAATGCTTGCCTACTGAATCCGAAATCGCATCATTGCGGAGAAGCGTTATGAAGAAGATGAAACTCGTGTTGGTCGGCAATGGCATGGCCGGCGTGCGCACGATCGAGGAGCTGCTGAAGCTCGCCCCCGACCTGTACGACATCACCGTGTTCGGCGCCGAGCCGCACGGCAACTACAACCGCATCCTGCTCTCGCCGGTGCTGGCCGGCGAGATGACGCTGCCCGAGATCATGCTCAACGATCTCGACTGGTACCGCGACAACGGCATCACGCTTTACGCCGGCAGGCAGGTGACGAAGATCGACCGCATCCGGCGCAAGGTGATCGCCGAGTCGAAGGACGGCAGCGTCACCGAGGCGGACTACGACCGCCTGCTGCTGGCGACCGGCTCCACCCCCTTCATCCCGCCGATCCCCGGCAACGACCTGCCCGGCGTGCTCGGCTACCGCGACATCGCGGACACCGAAGCGATGATCGACGCCGCCGGCAAGTACCGCCACGCGGTGGTGATCGGCGCCGGCCTGCTCGGTCTGGAAGCCGCCAACGGCCTGATGCTGCGCGGTATGGACGTCACCGTGGTACACATCGGCGAGTGGATCATGGAGCGCCAGCTCGACAAGGCCGCCGCCGACATGCTGCAGGCCTCGCTCGAGGCCAAGGGCATGAAGTTCCTGCTCGCGCGCCAGACCGAGGCGCTGCTGCCGGCGCGCAACGCGGCGGGCGGCATGCGGGGCGAGGACGGTGCCGAGCGCGTCGGCGCGGTGCGCTTCAAGGACGGCATGGAGATCCCCGCCGACCTCGTGGTGGTCGCCGCCGGTATCCGGCCGAACTGCACGCTCGCCGAATCCGCCGGCCTCTACTGCGGCAGCGGCCGGGTGCGCGGCATCCATGTGTCGGACACGCTGCAGACGGTCACCGACCCACGCATCTACGCGGTGGGCGAGTGCGTGGCGCACCGCGGCATCGCCTATGGCCTGGTGGCGCCGCTGTTCGAGCAGGGCAAGGTGTGCGCGAACCACCTCGCCAACTTCGGCATCGGTCGCTACGAGGGCTCGGTGACCTCGACCAAGCTCAAGGTCACCGGCATCGACGTGTTCTCGGCGGGCGATTTCAGCGGTGGCCCGGGCACCGAGGAGATCGTGCTCCACGACAAGCAGGGCGGTGTGTACAAGCGCGTCGTGCTCAAGGACGACCGCATCGTCGGCTCGGTGCTCTACGGCGACACCGCCGACGGCGCCTGGTACTTCCAGCTGATGAAGGACCGCCAGGACATCCACGAGATCCGCGACCACCTGATGTTCGGCCAGAACAAGCTCGGCGATGCCGGCCACAAGGGCGAGAACCGCGCCGCCAGCATGCCCGACACCGCCGAGGTGTGCGGCTGCAACGGCGTGTGCAAGGGCACCATCGTCAAGGCGATCAAGGAGCAGGGGCTGTTCACGCTCGACGAGGTCAAGAAGCACACCAAGGCGGCGTCCTCCTGCGGCTCCTGCACCGGCCTGGTCGAGCAGATCCTCGCCTCCACCGTGGGCGGCGCCTACCAGGCGGTCAGCGCCAGCGACAAGCCGGTGTGCGCCTGCACCGAGCATTCGCACAAGGTGGTGCGCGAGGCCATCTTCAAGCACCACCTCACCAGCAAGGAGGCGGTGTTCGAGACGCTCGGCTGGCGCACGCCCAACGGCTGCGACAAGTGCCGGCCGGCGGTCAATTACTACCTGATCTCGTCGTGGCCGCACGAGGCCAGGGACGACCCGCAATCGCGCTTCATCAACGAGCGCGCGCACGCCAACATCCAGAAGGACGGCACCTACTCGGTGGTGCCGCGGATGTGGGGCGGGCTGACCACGCCTGCCGAGCTGCGCGCGATCGCCGACGCCGCC